>JBJKOV010000386.1:0-1042 GCA_046707105.1 Thermodesulfovibrionales bacterium | reverse complement strand
CCCTGGGTGCCGTCCGGGGCGACAGCCGCCCCGTTAGGCAGAATGGTTGCCTGAGGACCCACGAGCAGTATATTGTCCAGGTTATGGTAGAGCGTCCTGTTTATTCCCCTGAAGACTATTATGTCTTTGTAGGCGTAGCCAATATCGCCGAAATAGTCCTTTTTGTTGACGAAGTCGAGATCCAGATGCAGCCGGTGGGGAAATGAGAAGACCCTCAGCTCGCCTCCCAGGGAGACGGAGTCATGCAGATAGACATACTCGTCGGCCCTTGTCGAGCCGCTCAGACCTACGAACCGGTAGCCTCCGAAGATCATGCCGGCAGGCGCGATGACCGGAAACTGATAGGCCTCCCCTGAGGGGATCTCCTCCGCACTTGCCGTTTCCTCGGTCGTGCCGGTCGCTGCCTCGTCCTGCGCATATGCCCTGCTGCCGAAGATCAAGATTAGCAAAAACAGCACTGAAAGTATCTTCTTCATAGCCCCCCCCTATTGAGTAAACCTTCCGTTGCCGCTTGCGGAAGGAAGGTCTGTTCCGTGGATTTGTGAATGACAATCGGTGCACCTGGTGTAGAAGGTCATTCTCCGGGTCTCTACGCAGCTGGTCGTCGTGCAGGTTGAAGTCGGCCCGGGGTTGTGACCGCTGTGACACTGGAGGCAGAGAAAGGGCACCGCAACGGTCAGGAGGTTATTGTATACAGAGCCGTGAGGCCTGTGGCAGGTGCGGCAGTCCTCCGTATTCTCTGCATGTTCGTATAAGAAAGGTCCTTCTTTTTCGGCGTGGCACTGGGTGCAGGTCTCCTTGACCGTCGGCTTCCTGAGCAGCTTGTCGTTGATCGTGCCGTGGGGGTCATGGCAGTCGGTGCAGAATACACGCTGCTCCGGCACCGGATGATGGCTCGGCAGCGAAAACTCGGCCTTCTCCTGCATGTGGCATCTTTCGCACATCTTCGCGGTGTCCCTCGGTTTCACCTTTAAATCCGGACCGGCGTGGACCTTGTGGCAATCCGAGCAGGAGACGTCGTTGATGGCGTGCGTACCGGCGT
>JBJKOV010000385.1:0-1794 GCA_046707105.1 Thermodesulfovibrionales bacterium | reverse complement strand
GCGGTCAAGGATCTCCTGGCCGAAGACTACATTATAGGTGAACGCATCCATAGACTCGGCAAGAAGGTTATCCTGTCAAACCATATCATCAGAAATGTCAACGAATACTGGGAGGTGGGGAAGTTTTTGAACAGGCATACCCGATGGGGCAAACTGAGATGGCACATCGGAGGGGTGAAGTACTTTCCGGAGCTGATCGGCAACGCGGTTTTCATTTCCTGTCTGTCCCTGGTTTTTTCCCCGTTGAGGCTTGCGCTGCTTCTTGCCGGAGCGGTAAGCGCGGTGAAAGTGGTCCGCGATTTTTACATAGGCAGGAAGCTCGGGGCTGGAATGCACCCCCTTCTCTATCTCCTCGCACCGGCAAAAGATCTTCTGATAGGATGCATATGGTTTGTCCCCGTTCTAAGCAATAAGGTCGTCTGGAGGGACAACAAATACCTGATCGGCAAGGACTCTCAACTGTTTCCGTGTCCCCAGGCAGGGAAGCGGCAATGGAGGCCGGCAATTATTGCCGCCATCAGGACTAAACTGGCATTATCCAAGTCATGAGAGAGGAGGCTTACATGTCATCATCCATGCTTTTTCGCACAAAAAGCGCCATCGGCAGCGAATATGGCTGCCCATTCGGGAATACGGGATCGAGCATCTGCTCAGCGTCGTTGTCCTCGATGGTCATCGGAACATCACGCAGGCAGACATACTGCAGCGGCGACAATTATGACAGCTGTCCTATTTTTCTTGCCAGGATGCTTAGAAAGAGAGATTGATAAATCGCGCCTGAAAAAGCTGTACTCCGTCCCTTCGCTGTTGCGCTCGTCGTTTCATTTCTCACGCAAACCTTCCTTTTGATCCCCGAGGCCAATTCAAAAAAAAAGAGATAGCCGCTTAATACTCACAGCCCTTTCCTGCCGTCCGGCGGCGGAAGGCATCCTCTATGCGGCAATACCAGCCCCGATCATATACTCGACGATATAGAGTTTGCATAATTCGTACATCTTCTGATAACAGCATGGTCCATCCAGGCACTCTATCGTTTCGGGCCTGATCCCTGCGATTTCACAAATGTCTTCTTTGAATTTCGGACACACGTTGATTTCACCTCCGGATTCATAATATCATCTGTTCGCGATACTATTACTCTTTACAGCAGCCGACAATGACATACATTCATTATTAACCTGGCAACAAAACACCCCAATCCGTCATCCTCGCTTGCCGGGGATCTTTCTTTGTTTTCGGATAGATTCCGGACAAGCCGGAATGACAAAGTTAAACCATTTGATTGCCAGGTTGATAATCTCACAGCGCTCCGAGATATTCGTCATTTGTGTCGAAAAAGAACTGCGATATATATACATCGCATGTCAAGGAGTTGCCGCCATTGCAATTTTCAGTTCTCACGCACTCCAAATGCTCAGGACCAATGCCGACCATTTGACAAACCGTTCCTTTCAGATAAGGGCACATATTCTCACCTCACTAAACAAAATTTACATCGGATATCCAGATTTCCCCCCTTCGAACACGCTGATTGCACACGCGGTTGTTTCGGCAGGGCATTCATTCGAGCCGCTATGCACTTCGGACTGTCTACTGCCAGGGCACATTTCCAAATCAGGCGGCCTACAGATAATCGACCAAATCCTCCGAAGATTTATAACGATTTCCAACAATCCATTCAGCCTCAAGCCAGTTTTCGAGGTCACGCCCCTCGGCCTTGCCGCTTTTCACGTATAGTTCGCAAGCCAGCTGTGCTATTAAGTCATGCAGGTTCATCTTTCTCTCCTCCTTTAA
>JBJKOV010000384.1:0-4359 GCA_046707105.1 Thermodesulfovibrionales bacterium | reverse complement strand
GACAGGACACCTTTGAACTGGACGCCCTGGAAGTGAATGACATGCCTTCACGGTATACCCTCTATTTAGACAGGGGCGTATCTGTCTGCGTGAGACCGGAACCCGAAGGAATCTTCCCGCGTATGCTTGACGCCGGCTATTCTCTTGCGAGGACACTCTCCCGTCCATTCTACTCGACATGGTACTTTTTGAGGAAAAGACCGTTTACTGAAGTGGATATCAGTTTGAAAAAGAAGGATGCCCGGTCGTTGTACTGGATCGTGTTTAAGGGGACACCGTTCATACTCGCCCCGCCGTGATCCCGTTGCCGGAATGTCCCCGGACAGCAAGCTTATTGACAACTCGGCAAGACGTCCGTGATAGAATTATGTATGAAGATTAACAGAAACTCAACAAGAGACTTCTTTCTCAGGCTCTCTCTCAACCAGAAGCTGGTGGCGATCATGCTCCTGCTGAGCCTCAGTCTCATGTCCATACTCATCTTCCTCTACTACCAGACCGAAAAGGAGATCTACACCGAATTCGAAAACCAGATTGCCGGACTGTCAAAGGGGATACAGGCCGGAGTGGAGGAAGTGACGAGCAGCGGGACCACCGATGAAAAACGCCTCCAGAACTACCTCAGGAAACTGAATACAAAAGGTGTCAAAGAGATCTCGATCATCAGCAACTCGGACAAGATAGTCTCAAGCACCAACCCGAAGAACATCGGAAAGTGGATAACCAGGAGAAAAAAAGAATTGATCTTCAAGGCCGAGCTGGGTGAGCCGGTGACTGGTGAGGGGCAGTCGTATAATGTGATCATTCCTGTTGTGGCGGGGGATAAGCATTACGGCTATATACACCTGACTATCAATACAGAAGACTTTTCCGCTTTTCTGCGTCTGAGGATCATAAAGAGAATTTTTGCGGCGGCCTGCGTCTTCGCAGCAGGCATTATAGCGACCGTTTTTCTGGCCAGGAAATATACAAAACCGATAGAGGAAGTTGTTGAAGCGGCAAAGAAAATCGCCGGCGGCGACCTCAACCAGGAGTTGAACACGGAAAGGAAGGACGAAATCGGAGAACTCACCCAGAGCTTCAACTTCATGGTAAACAAACTGCGGGAGGAGAGGGACCTGGAGGAGAGACTCCGTAAGGCTGAACACCTCGCCGGGATAGGCCAGTTTTCGACCAGCATCGCCCACGAGATAAGGAACCCCCTTAACTTTATAAGCCTCTCCATCGACCACATGAGGGAAAAATACAAGCCTCTCGGGAACGAGGACCGCGATGCTTTCGACGCGCTGATTATGAACATCAAGAAGGAGATCCAGCGGGTAAGCCGCTTTGCCGAAAGTTTTCTGGAATTCAGCAGACCGCTGGAACTCAGCTTCCAGAAGACGGACATAGGAAGGCTGGTCGGAGACGTACTGGATCTGGTAATGGCCAAGGCCAGCAAGGAAAACATCGAAATCGTGAAACAGTATCAGGCAATGCCGGAGCTCTCCGTGGACCCCGAATTTATCAAGACCTGCCTTTATAACGTAATCCTGAACGCGTTTCAGGCCATGCCCGGGGGCGGCAAACTCTTCATAAGGACGACGGAGACGGAAGACAGGTTTTGGCTCGCCGTTGAAGATACCGGCATCGGCGTACCCGAGGAGATCGTCGAAAAGATCTTCGATCCTTTTTTCACCACCAAGAGCAAGGGTCTCGGACTGGGGCTGGCCCTGACAAAGAGGGTCGTCGAAGAACACAGGGGCAAAGTGGAGTTCAGAAGCGTAGCAGGCAAGGGGAGCATATTTACGATGATTTTCCCTGTGGAAAGGAAGGGATGAACATGGCTGTCGTTCTAGTGGTCGATGACGAGCCTCTCCAGAGAGACATACTGAAGACCATCCTCGATGGGGAAGGATATGAAACCCACACCGCATCATCGGCAGAAGAGGCGTTGGAAACAAACAAACAGTTCCATCCCGATGTCGTTCTCACCGACCTCAAGATGGAAGGCATGGACGGAATCGAATTAATCGAAGCCAAGCCGAAAGAGTCTTTTATGCCGTCTTTTATCATCATGACGGCTCATGGGACAATCTCTTCCGCCGTCGAGGCCATGAAAAAAGGCGCTTTCGATTATCTTACGAAGCCACTTGAGAAAGATTCGCTGATTTTTACCGTCGGGCGGGCCGCCGGACGAGCTGAGCTTCTGAAGGAGAACCTGAAGCTGCAGAGGGAATTATACGACAGGTTCAGGATCGAGGGCATCGTCGGCAAGTCGTCAAAAATGCGGGAGGCGGTAGAGGTCATGAAAAAAGTCTCGACCAGTCCGGCAACCATCCTTATACAGGGCGAAAGCGGCACCGGGAAAGAACTGGTTGCCAGAGCGATTCACTACAACAGCCCGCGGCGCACGAAGACTTTTACCCCCCTCAACTGCGCCTCCATCCCCGAAAACCTGTTTGAAAGCGAGCTGTTCGGTTATGAGCCCGGAGCTTTCACCGGCGCTTTATCGCGAAGGATCGGCCTGTTTGAATCGTCCAACGGCGGTTCTATTTTTCTCGATGAGATAGGAGACCTGCCCCTTCTCATGCAGTCAAAGCTGCTGCGTGTACTGCAGGACAGGGAGATAAGAAGGCTGGGCGGCAAAGACGTCATAAAGATCGACGTCAGGATCATCACGGCCACGAATAAGGAACTCGAAAAAGAGATCGCCAGAGGAACCTTCCGTGAAGACCTGTACTACCGTCTCAGGGTGGTGACGATTGAGCTTCCCCCCCTCCGCGAGAGAAAGAGCGACATACCGGAACTGGCCACGTTCTTCATGACCAAATATAACACGGAGTTCGGAAAAAGGATAAAAGGCATCGAGCCTGCAGTCTTAAAAGCGCTCTCCGATTACAGCTGGCCCGGCAATATACGGCAGCTTGAATCGGTCATGGAGAGGGCGGTGCTCATGAGCGATACTGAAACGATACAGATGAAAGACATTAAGGGAGAGCTGAGATATCCCCAGGCCACCGACTCACTTGATTTCGATATCCCCGATGAGGGTATGAGTTTTGACGAACTGGAGGAGCGGCTCCTGAAGAAGGCGATGTCCAAGGCAAACGGGGTCGTTTCAAAGGCGGCCAAACTGCTGGGGATGAGTTATAAGACATTCTGGTACAGGTGGGAAAAACTCAATCCCGGAGGATCCTCTTCAAGGAAAGACCTGCCGCCGGAGTGATGCCGGCATTTGCTTTCCTATAGCTGTATCTTTAGTTTTTCCTTATTTTTTGACTTGACATTTCTTCTTCCTTACCTTAGAATTTATTTGTTTTTAGGGGAACATTCTTTTTAGGGGAACATACCTGGCAACACGGGGGGAACAATAAACAATCGAACAGGATTACTTCTTTCTGCTTTTTATAGGACGCCGTCAATTCTTCGATCTTCTGACGACGGCATAGATCCCCTTGGGAACTCGGAGATCCAAAAAAGAAAGGAGGTGAACAAGATGAAGAAAACATTCGCAATCGTCCTTTCCCTGGTATTCCTCTTCGGCGTCGCATCCCTGTCTTTCGCGTCGATGAAGCAGGTTACCGGCAATGTCACCGCAGTCGACCAAAAGACGATGACCGTCACCGTTCAGGGCAAGAAGGGTGAAGTCACGGCTTCCGTAGACAAGAAAACAAGGATAGTGGAGGGCAAGGAGAAGAAGACCCTCGCCGACGTTCAGGTCGGTGACAAGGTTACCCTCAAGTACAGCAAGGTCGACGGAAAAGAGATCGCAAAGAGAATCGAAATTAAAAAAGCGGCTCCCGCAATGAAGGAGGCTGCTCCGGCCAAAAAAGAAGAAGCTCCGGCCAAAAAAGCGCCTAAAGCGCCGGGCTATTAGTACCGGCAGTAATTTTTTTCTGTTTTGAAATGTCCCCGGGGCTCACTCAACAGGCCCCGGGGTATTCCATCTGCCATTCTGCCTTACCCCGAAGACCCGGAGCCTGATCAATTCAGCGTACTCCCGCAATACCAGGTCCCTCTCGCGGGGCCTCTTCCACCAGCCTTCGAACTTGAACCAGCTATCTTCCACAGGTGCGCAGGTGACCCTGACGCCGTCCCCCATCACCTTCCTGAATATGACTGCCGCCCTCCTGCTGTGATACGGCGAAGTGACGAGAATAATCGACCTGTATCCATGTTGCTGAATGATCTTCCGCGTATATTCAGCCTCCTGGGCAGTATTCAGCGACCTGTCCTCCAGGAGTATGTTCTTCCCGGGTATGCCAAGGGATTCGGCCTGCGATTTCATGAGAGAGGCCCAGGTGTATTTCCATATCAGCGGCCCCCCACTTATAATGAGCCGGTCTTTCTTCGCCCAGTCGTCCTTGAAGAGCTTGA
>JBJKOV010000383.1:0-14634 GCA_046707105.1 Thermodesulfovibrionales bacterium | reverse complement strand
AAGAGATAAGGGAAAACAGGTTCTTTAATCCTTTCAGGAAAAGTCTGAATCCGGAATACGACTTCATAGGCAGCACGGAAATATCGGAAATCGTGAAGGCCGTGAAGCCGAAGGAGCTCAGAAAAGATGTTTCTCTTGTCTACATCCATCTCTTCAGGTTCCTTCGGTTCCTGAGCTTTATCGACATTACCACCCAGCGTGAGGTGTCGCTTAACTCCTCTCTGATGATCCTCTCCCTCCTTAGATCCGAGATAAACATATTCCTCGGATTTCTGGAAAAGACGGTCAAGATCCCGCCGGACCCCGTCTTTGCGGAACTGCTCAGGTCCGTCTCCTACCAGTTTGCGATGGAGAGCCGAAGGGTGTTTTCCCAGGAACTGCGTGACATCTACAAATTGAGGCCCTCGCCTCACTTCAGGGGCAAAATAGAGAGCAGCCATGGAATATTAAGAAATCTGACGGAGCAGGCGATAGTGCAGCTGGCGCAGTTTTTAAATCCTGATGAGAGGGGGGAAACGATTTTCCCCAGCTTTGTCACCAGACAGCAGCAGTCCCTGAGGCTGTGTGAAGACGTATTCGTCCTCCGTGAGTTAGTCTCAATGCTGGAAAGCAGCGCCGGAAATATCGGACAGTGGACCAGGGCTTTTGAATCGCTCAGGAACTATATGGTATATTTTGAAGGCTTCACTTTCAGGCTGCTGAGATATGGCGATTACGAGGAGTTTGAGTCTTTCTTTAAAAAAATCAATTCTCTCCCGAAGGATGTTGCCGGCGGGCCGGATTTCTACCGGACACTGGAGGAGATCAATCAGTTCGGGGTGTTCCTGGGGCTGTCGCTCAGAAATATTGAAAACAGGGTCGAACTCGGCGGCAGGTCTTTCGATAACGAAAGGATAGAGATGATGATGCGGCAATACCTGAGCGTCGGTGGAAAGTAGCCCGCCGATGCTGCACGATGGAGATGCGGGCGTGAATGCCTGCCTTTCAGGTGGAATTTGCTCAACCGGGGGTAGAGATAACGCCGGAAAAGCGATAACATTAATTATTATTCTGATGAAGGGGGAATGATGGGCGAAATTGTCGATGTGCTGGCACGGGAGATCCTGGATTCGCGTGGCAATCCTACGGTGGAAGTGGAGGTCTGGCTGGAGGGTGGTATTGTCGGAAGAGCGGCGGTCCCCTCCGGGGCGTCGACCGGCCAGAGAGAGGCACTGGAACTGAGGGATGGGGGGAAAAGGTTTCACGGCAAAGGTGTTCAGAAGGCGGTCAGGAACATCCTGGAGACGATAGCCCCGAAGGTACGGGGGATCGGTTCGGGAGAGCAGGTTTACATAGACGGCCTGATGTGCGAACTCGACGGCACTGAAAACAAGAAACGCCTTGGCGCCAACGCAATACTCGGGGTGTCGCTCGCTGTCGGCAGGGCGGCCGCGCAGGAGAAGGGGCTTCCCCTGTACCGGCATATCGGCGGTGTCAACGCAAAGGTTCTTCCCGTGCCGATGATGAACATCCTGAACGGGGGGGCACATGCGGACAATAATCTGGATATCCAGGAATTCATGATAATGCCGGCCGGACTGGCCGATTTTTCGTCGGCCCTGCGCGCCGGCTCGGAGATATTCCATACCCTGAAGAAGATATTGAAAGGCAGGAAGCTCAGCACTGCAGTGGGCGACGAGGGCGGCTTCGCCCCCAGCCTTTCGAGCAATGAAGACGCGATATCTCTTATTATTCAGGCCGTCGAGGAATCGGGATATGTCGCAGGGAAAGACATCTATATAGCGCTTGACGCCGCGGCCTCGGAATTTTTCGAGAAAGGCTCATACAGGTTCGAAGGAAAAAAGTTGCGCTCCAGGGACCTCATCGATTATTATGGTGGCATAATTTCGCGGTACCCGGTCCTCTCCATTGAAGACGGCCTGGCCGAAAACGACTGGAACGGATGGGAAGAGATGACTTCGTCTATAGGGCAGAAGGTGCAGCTCGTAGGAGATGATATCTTTGTCACCAACACAGAGATCCTGAAGAAGGGCATCGAGAGAAAAGTGGCCAACTCGGTCCTGATAAAGCTTAACCAGATAGGCACCCTCACGGAAACGCTCGACGCGATAGAGATGGCGAAGACAGCGGGGTATACGGCTGTTATATCCCACCGGTCCGGAGAGACGGAGGATACGACGATTGCGGACCTCGCGGTGGCCTGCAATACCGGCTTTATCAAGACCGGTTCCGTGGCCAGGAGCGAGAGGGTTGCCAAGTACAACCGACTGCTGGCGATTGAAGAGGAACTGGCAGGGGCCGCCGTTTACAAAGGAAAGGACGCCCTCTATAATCTTAAATGACGGAAGAACATGAGCACCAATAACCCGCTGAGGGACCAGGTCAGATCGGAGCTGAAGAAGAGAAAGCTCGTCTTCGTGACCTTCTTTGTGCTCTGTTTCATCTATCTGACGGTGAGCATTATTTTTGGTGACATGGGCCTCATCAGGTACGTCGACCTCAACAGGACCAGGGACAAAATGCAGAGTGAGATGACCGACATCAACAAACAGAACGATAAGCTCAGGACGCAGATATCTTTGCTGAAAAACGATCCGTTCTACAGAGAGAAAATCGCAAGGGAAGAATACGGTTTGGCGAAACCCGACGAATATATCTTCCAGTATGACAGATAAGCCCCTTCACGTCGTATTTCTCTGGCACATGCATCAGCCTTTTTACAAAGATCCGATGACTGGTCGTTACCGTCTTCCGTGGGTAAGACTGCACGGGACCAAGGATTATCTCGATATGGTAGAGATACTGGACGAGTTCCCGGCGATCAGACAGAACTTCAACCTCGTTCCCTCCCTGCTTGAACAGTTGACCGATTACTGCGAAAACGGGGCGACCGACACATACCTTGAGATCAGCAGGAAACAGGCCTCGGAACTCGACGCGGAAGAGAGGCGTTTCATGCTGGAGAACTTCTTCCTGGCCCATTGGGAGAACATGATCGGCCTGTTCCCCAGATACAGGGAACTTTTGGTGAAAAGGGGAACCCACCCGGGCAGAAGTGAACTGGAGAGGACCTCAAGGTATTTTACGGACCAGGATTTTCTCGATCTGCAGGTGCTCTTTAATCTGTGCTGGGTGGACCCTCTTTTCCGGACGAAAGACCCTCTTCTCAACGCCCTTTGCCGGAAGGGAAGGAACTTCACAGAAGAAGACAAGCGCATGCTGATCGAAAAGCAGATGGAGATACTGGGCAGGATAATTTCCGCATACAGGCAGAAGGCGGCCGAAGGCCGGATCGAGTTGTCCTGTTCGCCTTATTATCACCCGATACTGCCGCTTCTCTGCGATACCGATATCGCGAGGGTGTCCATGCCCGGGGTCAGACTGCCCGGACAGAGGTTCCGACATCCGGAGGACGCAGTAAGGCAGGTGAGGAGCGGGATAGAGTATTTTGAAGAAACCTTCGGCTTCAGACCTGCCGGCATGTGGCCGTCGGAAGGCTCGGTGAGCGAGGAGGTGCTCAGGATTGTCTCGCAGGAGGGGATAAAATGGGTTGCAACGGACGAGGGAGTTCTCGCGAATTCACTGCGGAAAACGTTGAGGGACGGCTCCGGGAAGATTACGGAGCCCGGCCTGCTTTACAGACCTTATGCGTTTAATGATGTTTCGATTATCTTCAGGGACCGTGTCCTTTCCGATCTGATAGGATTTGTCTATTCCCAGTGGGACGCAGGCAAGGCGGCGGAGGATCTGATTAACAGGCTGCTCGGCATAAGGGAAACCCTGCCTTCCGGAGGTCGCTATCTGGTCCCGATCATCCTGGACGGCGAAAACGCCTGGGAGTATTACAAGAACGACGGCAGAGACTTTCTCCTCCGGCTGTATGAAGGTCTTTCCCGGGAGGAGAGATTGAAGACCGTTACCATCTCCGGGTCTGTGGGCGAAAACGGGGGAGGGGAGAGGCTGGGCGGCTTGTTCCCGGCTTCCTGGATAAACGCCGACTTCGGGATCTGGATCGGCCACGAGGAGGACAACACCGCATGGGAATATCTCGCCCATACGAGGGAAAAGCTTGAGGAATTTGAGAGAAGAAATCCGGGGACGCCGACCAAAGCGGCGTGGAAGGCGATTCATGTCGCCGAGGGAAGCGACTGGAACTGGTGGTACGGAGAAGACCACGTGTCGGAGACGCAGGAGGAATTTGACGAACTGTTCAGACTGAACTTGATGGAGGTTTTCAGGGAGATAGGGACAGAGGTGCCGGAATGGCTCTTTGTGCCCGTTCTGAAACGCGACAGGGCCATATCTCCTACGCTGGCTATCAGGGGGTTTATATACCCGACAATAGACGGTATGGTAACCAGTTACTATGAGTGGTATCAGGGCGCCGAACTGGACGTCGGAAAGTCCGGCGGGAGCATGCACAAATCGGAGAGCCTTCTTGCGACTGTCCATTTCGGCTTCAACAGGGACTACCTTTTCCTGCGAATGGACCCAAGGGTCCCTTTCGGAGAGTTCGGAGAGGATACGGAATTTGTGATAGTCACCTCTCAGCCGGCCGAGCGGAGGATAATCTGTCCCGTCAGGGAGGGGGCGATAAAAGGCGCGCTGTACGAAAAGGCGGAAGGTGACTGGAAGGCCGTCGGGGAGATCGAAGACGCGGCCGTCGGGGAGATCTTCGAAATAGGCATTCCTTTCCGCTCTCTGGGGGCCTCCGAAAAGGATGAAATTCATCTTTTCGTGAGTGTGAACAGGGGCGGCGAGGAGATTGAGCGCTGCCCGTGGCGGGGTCACCTCGGCGTGATTGTACCGACAGAAAATTTCGAGGCCATGATGTGGTCATGAGGGGTACGGAATAGAATGGTCCCACTGCAGAAAATCCATGTGAAGAGGACAAAGAGGCTTCTTGCAGGCCATCTCTGGATATTTTCGAATGAATTGCTTGAAAGTCCGGCCGGATACGACGGGGGGGCGCTCGTCGGCGTATACGATATGAAGGACAATTTTCTGGGCAACGGCTATATCAATTCTAAAAGCCTTATCGCTGTGAGGTTGTTGACGCGGGAAAAGGTAACCGTCAACAGGGATTTCCTGATGGAGCGCATCTCCGGGGCGCTCGACATGCGAAAGAGACTGGCTGTCATAGCCGACGCCGGCAGACTCGTCTTCAGTGAAGGCGACTACCTCCCCGGTCTCGTCGCCGACAGATACGGAAACTGCCTGGTCCTCCAGTTTCTGACCGCCGGGATGGAGGTGCTGAAAGATGAGATCATATCGATATTCGACGAGATTATCAGCCCGGAGGTGATAATAGTCAGGAACGACAGCCGGTCGCGCCTGCTGGAAGGTCTGCCGCTTTATAAGGAAATTGCCAAGGGACTTCCATTACCACTACCTGTCATCGGTGAGAACGGTGTATTGTTCGAGGTCGATCCTTACGAGGGTCAGAAAACGGGATTCTTCCTGGACCAGAGAGAAAACAGAAACTTCTTTGCAGGTCTGATAAAAGAGGGAAGCGGGCTTGACCTGTTCTGTTATACCGGGGGATGGTCCCTGAAACTGGCGGCTGCCGGTGCTGAAGTTACCGGCGTTGACGAATCGGAGAGGGCGGTCAGGCAGGCGGAAAGAAACGCTGAATTGAACGGCCTTGGGGACAGGGCGTCCTTTGTGAAAGAAGACGTCTTTTCTTTCCTTAAGAATGCAATCGCCGAAGGAGAAGGCCGGTACGATTTCATCGTTCTCGATCCCCCCGCTTTCGTGAAGAGTTCCGCCAGGGTTAAAGAGGCGGCGAAGGCATACCGGCGGCTAAACGAGCTCTGCATGAGACTTCTCCGGCCGGGTGGTCTGCTGGCCACCTCTTCCTGTTCCTATCATCTGGGCAGGGAAATGTTTATTGAAATGCTGCGGGCTGCCGGAAAAGAAGCGGGAAGGCGCTTGCGGATGCTTGCTCTCCGCTCCCAGGGACCGGACCACCCGGTGCTGCTCTCGATGCCCGAGACCGAGTACCTGAAATGCGCCTTCCTCGTCGTTGACAAGTAATCTTACAGTTGCGGTCGCTCTCTCCTTCTACCTGGATTGCTGCGCTTTTAAACTTCTTGCCTTCCTACCTTCCATGATCTCTGTCTTCCTGCTCGGACTTCTTTTGAGACTTTTGGTGCTGTGATTCTTCACGGCGTTGTTCTACACGCGGTTGAGAGTGTTGTCTCTGAGGCTGCTGCTCCCTATACTGCCTGCCCTGGGGCTGCCTTTGCTGCTCTCTTATCTGCTGCTGGTTTCGCTGAACCTCGGGCCTCCTTTGCTGCTCTCTCATCTGCTGCTGATGCTGCTGGACCTCGGGCCTTTTCCGATATTGCTCCTGTCTTTGATTTCTCTGTTCCTGTATCTGCCGCCGAGGGCGGGGTTGATAGTTCTGGACGCCCCAGGTCCTCTGTCTTTCCCAATGGCGGCTGTTATGCCAGCTTCTCCAGTTCTGTCGAAGTTGACGGTCGGGAATCCGTTCGTAGTCCCACCTGTGTCCGCGCCAGGCGCGTTCCCGGTAGTAGGTCCTCCATTGCGGGTCTACATCAAAATAAAAACTTGGGACGCTGTTATAATAAGCCCAGCCACGGCTATAATAATGCGCACGATACCACCGGCCTTCCCATAGGCGCCACCACCAGCCGTTCCAGAAAAACAGCTCTGCATTGATATCGGGAACAACGTACACGTCGTTCGTATCAGGCAGCACTACTACCGCCGGGGGTGCCTGAAAGCCGATGGGGGGCGGCAGAGAAATTCCAATATTTATATTCACTCCGGCCATCGTTGGAGCCGGAATGAGTATTGCCGATGCCAAAAGGATTAGTCCGCAAATAAACTTTTTCATTTTGTTACCTCCTTAATAGATAAATCATATCGGCTTCACGAAAAAAGGTCAATCGTATATCTCAGGGCATAATAACTGCAATGGTCTCTGCGCGGGTTGCCTTACCAGTTCTCGCCCAGAAGTTCGAAATGAGCCTGAGGATGATCGCACGCAGGGCATTTTGATGGCGTGTCCGCACCCTCGTGGATGTACCCGCAATTGCGGCACCTCCATTTCGTCGGATCTTTGCGCCTGAAGACAAGGGCGTTCTCTATGTTTGCCAACAGTCCCAGATAGCGTTTCTCGTGCTGCTTCTCGGCAACGGCGATGGCCCTGAAGACCGCTGCTATATGCGGAAAGCCTTCTTCATCCGCAGCCAGTGCGAACTCAGGGTACATGGTCGAGTGCTCGTACTTTTCTCCGGCTGCTGCCGCCCTGAGGTTCGCGCCTGTGTCGCCTATCACCCCGGCCGGGAAGGCGGCTGTCACCTGAACCTCGCCGCCTTCAAGAAACTTGAAGAGTCGTTTCGCGTGTTCTTTTTCATTGTCGGCTGTTTCCAGGAAGAAGCCGGCGATCTGCTCGTAACCATCCTTTTTTGCCTTCGAGGCAAAGTAGGTGTACCGGTTCCTCGCCTGAGACTCACCGGCAAATGCGGTAAGGAGGTTCCTTTCTGTTTTTGTTCCTTTAACGCTTTTCATTGGTTCACCTCGATGAGATTAATAAGGGTTATCCCGTATTTTACCGCAAAGGACGGCAGTGAAAACAGACGGTTTCATATGAACCATCATGCAGGGGCAGGTGTGTGCTCTAATCTATCACAATGCGGTAGCCGGATACCTCTTCGACCGTTTCGATTCTTTCGCGCAACCCTCTCCGGTCATACTGGCCGTATGCCTGGGAACTGCCGGAAAGACGCAGAAGCCTGTCGGTTTCGTTAATCGCCCATATCCCGCCTCCTGTGACCTCCCATTCGCCTTCACTTATCTCGTAATAGTCGCCCTTGCTGTTGTAATTGCCCCCGATCTTGAGTTGGGTGAAAAAGTGCTCGACAATGTTGGCATGATAGACCGACAGCCCTTTCGGAGAGAGGACAAGGTATTCAGTGGCGTTGTTTCTGATCTGGACGAATTTGCCCAGACGTTTGTCCGGTATGGATGACTTGCCGATGGCCCTGTAGTAAATTTCTGAATAGTCTAAAAAGATGAACACAACGAAGGACCTGGTGAGCGGCTACCTGTTTAGTACCCTGGCGGCATCCTTTGCGAAATAGGTGATTATAAGGTCGGCGCCTGCGCGTTTTATAGAGGTCAGGACCTCGATCATCGCGCGCTCTCCATCGATCCATCCCATTTTTGCCGCCGCCTTTATGACGGAATATTCACCGCTTACATTGTAAGCGGCAACAGGGAGATCAAAGCTTTCTCTTACGTCGGAGATCACATCCAGGTAGGTCATCGCCGGCTTCACCATTACAATGTCCGCACCCTCCTGGATGTCGAGGGCAACTTCCCTCAGCGCCTCCCGGCGGTTAGCCGGGTCCATCTGGTAGGAACGCCGGTCCCCGAACTGTGGGGTCGATTCGGCCGCGTCCCGAAAGGGCCCGTAGAAGGCCGAAGCATACTTGGCAGCGTAACTCATGATGGGCAATTCTTCGTAGCCCTCTCCATCGAGGGCCGTCCTGATCGCCTGCACCCTTCCGTCCATCATGTCTGACGGCGCTACCATGTCGGCACCTGCCCTGGCGTGCGAGACCGCCTCCCTGGCGAGCAGTTCGAGTGTGGGATCGTTCTTCACGTCCCCTTTCTCTATTATCCCGCAGTGGCCGTGGCTGGTATATTCGCACATGCAGACGTCGGTAATCACATACAAATCCGGGACCTTTCCCTTGATCGCCCTGATCGCCTTCTGTACTACGCCGTGGGGATCGTAAGCCCCGGAGCCAGTTTCGTCTTTATCCTCCGGGATGCCGAAAAGTATCACCGCGGGAATGCCGAGGGAGTAAACCTCTTTCGCGTGTTTTACAATGTTGTCCACGGACTCCTGATAGCATCCTGGCATCGAGGTTATCTCTTTCCGGACATTCTTCCCGTAGGTCGCAAAAAGAGGATAGATGAAATCGTCGGGGGACAGCGAGGTCTCCCTCACCATCCTCCTGACGGTCTCGTTTTTCCTCAGTCTCCTTGGTCTTACGACGGGGAACATCTATCCGCAGGAACTGCAGCCGGAGCCGCATGACGGCGGCGGCTCGTTGCCGTTTATGACGAACCCTTCGCCCTGCTCTGATTTGACGTAGTCAATCTCTTTGCCGGTCAGGCTCTTTGCCGCCTCTTTGTCCATGAAGACCTTCAGCCCGTTTTTTTCAACGGTCTCGTCGCCTTCAGCCGCCTTTTCGTCTATGTCAAGGCCGTAGCTCGGTCCGCAGCATCCGGCCCCGTGTATGAATACTCTGAGCCCCCATCCTTCTTTTCCCTCGGTCTTAAGTAGCTGCAAAGCCTTTTCTGCAGCAGTATCGGAAATCTTTAACACAATCCACCTCCATCAAGTGATATTTTAGGATAAGGTAAAAAAGCCCCAAAAAGCAAGCGGGCAGGCGTTTTCTGATTTTTGAAATTGACAACAAATCGGGATAAGTTTTATTATAACAAACGACCTTGATTACAGTCTTTTTTGACGTATTGGGCGCCTAATGTAACCACGTGGTTAGTAGGCGTTTTTTTGGCATTAAAAAAATGTAGAGTGAGGCTGCAATGTGCCGTTTGGCTGCTATAACATCTTCTGATTATGTTTCCCCCATGGAGCCTATTCTTGCGCTCGAGACCATGAAGGAAGGTCACGACGGCTCCGGGCTCGGCATCATGATGAAAAACCTGGGCGGTGAATTTGAAGGGTTGAAGGAGTTCCCAGTCCTCTCCGGTATCTGTTCCGACGCGGGCATGAAGGTTGTCGATGAATTCATGGAGAAGAAAGGTTTTACGGTCAAGTACTCCTGGACGCCGTCGATAAGGGAAGTGCCCGGCGTGCTGAGAAGGGACCACTATTTTGCACGGGCATACAGTTATCCCGATTCCTATGCCGAAAGGACCGTCCGTGAAAAAGAAGATCTCCTCATGAGAACACGCCTTGAACTGAGAAGAATGGGCCAGGCCGACGAGTCGATTATTGTATTTTCGTTTTACCCCGACGTCCTGGCGATCAAGGAGGTCGGCGACCCGCTTCAGCTGAGCGAGTTCTTCGGCCTCGAAAATTCGTCTCTCAAGGCGAAGATCGTCATGGCCCAGGGCAGACAGAACACCAACTACGCGATAAACCTCTATGCCTGTCACCCGTTCTTCATCCAGGGTTTCTCGACGATGACGAACGGCGAGAATACTGCTTTTGTTCCCATAAGGGAATATCTCATGAGCAGGGGGTTCCCCGGTTATGTGGGTTACAACAGCGACAGCGAGGTATTTACCCACATTCTCCATTATCTGGTCAGAGAGCTGGGCTATCCTCTCTCATATTACAAACACGTTATTACTCCCCTGAAGTCATCCGAGATAGAGAAGAGGGAGGACAGACAGGTGCTTGACCTTCTGAAAAAGTCACTGCGCATGCTCTGTATCGACGGTCCAAACTGCATAATAGGGTTTACGCCGGACGGAGCCTGCTTCATGGTGCAGGACTCCAAGAAGCTGAGGCCCGGTATGGTGGGGGGCGTGAAGGGCAGATATGCTCTTATGTCCGAGGAATGCGGCGTGGACAGGGCGGTCCCCGCGCGGGACAGAGCGAAAGACATATTTCCGATGAAGTACGACATGGTGGTCGTTTCACCGGGGGCTGAGGAGGTAACGGTATGGAACCAGCTTCACGACTAGACCACAACCACCAACTTTCCCTGAGAGAATTCCCTTATATAATCAGGTGGAGGGACGACCGGTGCAAGAGATGCGGCAAGTGCACAGCCGTCTGTCCGGTCAAGGCCATCGAGCCTTCCATAAAGATCCTGAGGACGGTGACATCGGAAGGGCCCGTGCCGGCTCCGTCCGCAACCAGGAAGATAACCTATGTAGTGGAACAGGTGACTGACATCAACCGTTACTGCACGGGCTGCGGGACCTGCACGCTCGTTTGTCCGAACGAGGCGATAGAGCCGGAGTTGAATCCCCAGAATAAGTTTCTCCACTTCAAGAACCAGGGAGGAGACGCTTACAAGAGGGGCGGCAGGCGGAACGACCCGTCGATATCGACCCTCGACAGACTGAAGTTTACGAGAATATCGATGCTTACAGACCCGGCACTGGATGCCGGACGTCATGAATTCAGGATACGGACGCTGCTGGGGAGGAACCTGCCGCCGGAGCAGCTGCCGGTGAAGGATGTCGGTGGAAAGCTCGTAGTGGACAGAGACGGTATATTCATCCCGCCGGTGCGCGAGATCTACCCTATCATGATAGGGAGCATGTCCGTGGGCGCCCTTTCGCCGCCGATGTGGGAGGGACTTGCGATGGGCGTGACGTACCTCAATGAGGTGGAGGGCATGCCGGTAGCGATGTGTTCCGGGGAAGGTGGAATGCCGCCGAGGCTTCTGAAGTCGAAGTTTCTTAAATATTTCGTTCTCCAGATAGCATCCGGATATTTCGGATGGGACGAGATCATTCGCTCCCTTCCCGACATGGTGGAAGACCCCTTGGCGATCGAGATAAAGTACGGCCAGGGCGCAAAGCCCGGAGATGGAGGTCTCCTGATGGCATATAAAGTCCTGAAGCTGATCGCCGAGATCAGGGGTGTCCCGATGATGGTCGACCTCGCTTCGCCCCCGACCCATCAGACGAAATATTCGATCGAGGAGGCGGTGGCCAAGATGATCCAGTCGATGTCGATGGCGTGGGGCTTCCGCGTCCCTGTCTATCCCAAGATTTCAGGAACGAAAACCGCGCGTGCGGTCCTGAACAACCTGGCGCGAAACCCCTATGCCGCGGCGCTCAGCATCGACGGCGAGGACGGCGGCACCGGCGCGGCGTATAACGTCTCCATGGACAAGATGGGCCATCCCATAGCCTCCAACAACAGGGACTGTTATCTCGACCTCGTGAAGCAGGGGAAACAGAATGAACTTCCCCTTATAGCAGCCGCAGGCGTCGGGAAGAAGGGCAACCTGGCGGCGAATGCGGCTGCACTCATCATGCTCGGGGCGTCGGCTGTCTCGATAGGCAAATATATTATGCAGACCGCGGCGGAGTGTTTCGGAGACGAATATAACAGGTGCAATCTCTGCAATACAGGCAGATGCCCGAGGGGCATCACAACCCAGGACCCCAAGCTCTACCGAAGGCTTGATCCGGATAAAGTCGCTGAGCGTGTGGTTGACGTCTTCAAGACGGCGGACACCGAGCTCAAAAAGATCTTCGCCCCAATGGGAAGGAGCACCGAACTTCCGATAGGCATGTCCGACGGTCTCAGCATAGGAGACAAGGCGATGGCGGAAAGGCTGCAGATAGATTATGCATGTTGAGGAAATAGAAGAAGTGTTGAGAGGTTTCTGTAAATGGCAAAATCTGTAATAAAGGGCAATATAGACGGGAACCGCGTTCCCTCGCGGATACTTGAAGAACAGATCCAGCAGACCGTGCAGGAAGGCGCCCGTGAGCTGATGGTGCTTGCGGAGGGTCAGCATGGCATCGGCGGACGCATCTGGCCGAGGGGCGAGACCGTCAGGATAACCGTTGAAGGGCCTGCGGGTCAGCGCGTCGGAAGCATGGGCATGGAAGGGACGCAGATTGTCGTCAAGGGAAGCACCTCCGACGACGCGGGATGGCTCAACTGCGGCGCGAAGATAACGGTGCTGGGAGACGTGACAAACGGCGCTCACAACGCGGCGGCCCAAGGTGTCCTCTACGTCCAGGGAAGCGGGGGAGCCAGGTGCGATACCATGACCAAGAGGAACCCGCGGTTCGAACCTCCGCAGTCGTGGTATTTCAGAAGCGTTGGCGACTCCTTTGCGGAGTTCAAGGCGGGGGGCGTTGCTGTCGTCTGTGGAGTGGACCCGCGTGATCCCGATAGTGTTCTGGGCTACAGGCCCTGCGTGGGAATGGTCGGAGGTATTGTATATTTCCGCGGCAGGATCAGCGGGTACAGCGAACGTGATGTAAAACTTCTGGACCTCACGCCGCAGGACTGGGAGTGGCTCAAGGGCGGGATGAAGGACTATCTGAAGTCCATAGACAGGGAGTCCTATTATCGGGAGCTTACGCATTCGTCGGGGGACTGGAAGAAACTGATCGCCTACACCCCGGCCGAAAAGAAAGCGCGGCTGAAGAACAACGTGTCTGCGTCCGATTTCAGAAAAAATGTCTGGGAGAAAGGGGTCGGCGAAGGCGGGATTTTTGCTCCTTACATCACTCATGACCTGACCATTCTGCCGTATGTCACGACAGGCGCCGAGAGGCGCAACAGGCCTGTCTGGAATAACGAGAAATATCTGCCTCCCTGTGCGTATAATTGCCCGACCCATATACCTTCGCATAAGAGAGCGACGCTCATGAGGCAGGGGAAGATGAAAGAGGCACTGGATCTGGTTCTGAGATACAGCCCGCTTCCCGCTACCGTCTGCGGCCAGGTATGCCCTAACCTCTGCATGCAGAGCTGCACCAGAGGGCTACTCGATCAGCCTCTCAATATAAAGGAACTCGGCAGCCTGGCGCTGAAACTGCCGGCCCCGAAGCCCGCGAAAAAGACGGGCCATAAAATAGCGGTGATAGGCGGCGGACCGGCCGGCCTTTCCGCTGCGTGGCAGCTCGGCCTGAAAGGTCACAGTGTCGATTTATACGAGGCGGCCCGCAAACTCGGCGGCAAGATCGAACTCTGCATACCGAGAGAACGTCTTCCTCACAAGATCCTGCTGAAGGAACTGGCCCGTTTCCAGGAGATAGGCGTGACCTCGCATCTCGGCAAGAGCATCAACCAGAAGGCCTTCGAAAAGATCTATAATACGCACGATGTCGTTGTGGTTGCTTGCGGAGCCCACAAGCCGCGGAAGATAGAATTCCCCGGTTCCGACGATGTCATGTCCGCGATAGACTTCCTGAAGGGAATAAACTTTGGGAAAGACGTGGTTCTGAAGGGCAGGAAAGTGGTGGTTATAGGGGCCGGAAATGTCGGGATGGACGTGGCGTCTCAGGCGTTCAGCTGCGGGGCAGCTTCCGTGACCGCGGTCGACATCCAGAAGCCTGCCGCCTTCGGCAAGGAGATGGAGATTGCGAAGGAGAAGGGGACCGAGATAGTCTGGCCGAAGGTGGCGAAGAAATACGACAAGAAGGCGAAGAAGCTATTCTTCAAGGACGGTACGTCACTCGATGCCGATATGGTGATCATGTCCGTCGGCGAAGTGCCGATCCTCGATTTCCTTCTTCCCGGTATACATGCCGAAAGGGGATGGATCACCGTCGACGAGCTCGGCAGGACATCCGACCAGAAGGTGTTCGCCATCGGGGACGCGACGAAGCCGGGCCTGGTGACCCATGCGATCGGTCAGGGACGCATTGCGGCCGACGTGATCCACTCGGAGCTGATGCACTACGATTATATGCCCGAGGTAAAACAGGTCGTCCCTTACGAGAACATCAAGACCGATTACTATGAGGTCTGCCGCCGTGAGGCATTTGAACCGAAGCAGGAGGCCGGCATGTGCATGTCCTGTGCGACCTGCCGGGACTGCCACATGTGCGAGGCCACGTGTTACTGGGGCGCGATAAGCAGGGTCGAGAATAAGGACGGCTCCTACGAGTACGTTGTAGACGACGAAAAGTGCATAG
>JBJKOV010000382.1:0-2208 GCA_046707105.1 Thermodesulfovibrionales bacterium | reverse complement strand
CTCCCCCTGAAGGGCGAGGGAAATTACGGGGGACGACCTTGATCGGCTCCTGCACCCCGTATTCCGCTATGCTCATTGCCAGTTCCTGAAGTTTGTCCGGGTCGAAGTGCTTTCTCGGCTGATCCGGGTTCGGGAAAACATCACTCAAGTTGAGATCAACTATTTTCTTATCCATCGCAAACCTCCTCCAGTTCCGCCGTCGTCATCTCCTTGCCGTCGAAGATGTGAATGACATGAAGATCATCGCTTTCGAGCCTGCGGGCGAGATCGGAAAAACGGTGGCATTTGCAGGGATTGTTCTCCATGCACATGAGCAGAATGGTGCTGTCCTGGCTGAGCCTTTGGAGCTCGTCTATGCAGCTCTCCTTTGCGGGCCCGGTCTTGCCGCCGCACATAACGCCCATCCACCGATATGTACTCCCGAGTTTCTCCTGAAGTCTGTTCTTGTTGAACTCGAACTTGTCAGGCCTCCGAGAATAGGGAACAGACCTGACGTCGACCAGAAACTCGACGCCCTTTTCGTCCATGATCTCGATTATCTGCTTGAGCGTCAATGCCTGATACCCGATGGTGTAGATTGTTCCCTTTTGCATGAAACCTCCGCTGTATGTGTAAATGTCCGGCTTACCGTCCCTTATGTCCATGGGATAGATGCCGTCTTCGTCGCCTCTGCTCTTTCTGAGTCTCCTCGCCTCGATGTCACGCCACAGCTCCGATTTGAAAGGACCGTGCAAAGACGGCTCGATATCGTTGTAAACAACTACCAGATAGTATTCTATCACTGCTTCCTCCTTGAATGAGGGCGGGACCGAAGCCCCGCCCGGTTTGTGGTTAATGTCAGATCCTCATAGGCATGATCACGGCCTTGCCGTTCAGGATGCACGCTGCCAAGGGCTTCTCGGGAAGTTCGAGCGTGACCTCGTCGTTTTCCTTCGTGGTAAAAGACTTCACGGCATCGATCACATACTTCGCGTTGAAGCCCACCGTGAGGTCCTCATCACCCTTGCCCTCGGACCGGCAGGGCATCCGCCAGTTGTATTCGCCCAGATCGGGATTGCTCGTTGCGACTTCGAGCCGGCCGTTGACGGTGACCCTCACAGCATCGTTCCTGCAGAGCGGGAGCGCGCCTTCGAGGATCTTCAGAAGCTCGGCCCCCTGAAAGCTGACCTTGATCGGGTTTTCTTTAGGAATGACCTGATCATATGCGGGATAGGTACCTTCTACCAGCCGGGAGTACATCTGCCCGCCGGCCAGGTCCATCACCACCCAGCTATCGGCGATTTCGAAAGCGCCCGAAACCTCATGCTTTGCCACAAGGACTGCCGTTTTTCTCGGGAACATGATCTTCTTCCCCCCGGCAACGGCCGCAATGTCCTCGATATGGAGCCTGTGGCCGTCGGTCGCCACGATATGCCCGCCTTCCAGATCGACCAGGACTGTATTGAGTGTGTACCGCGTGTCGGACTCGCCGGCAGCCGGGATGACTCTCTTGAGCAGATCCGCAAACCCGCTGATCTCTACTCTGTTTCCGGTGACGCTCGGAAGGAAAGGGAACTCTTTGCCGTCCACGGTGACGATCCTGCAGCGGCCGTTGACTTCCACCCAGTCGCCGGTGAACTTCAGCTCCACCGTCAGGATATCCGAATGAAGTGAAGGAATGGAGGGGACGGTGTTAACTTTATTAACTTAGACGGGGCGGAAAGGAGGCTGACTACTTCTGTTGCGGCGAAGAAGCTTTCTACAGCAAAACGATAACAGTTGCGAGGTCCACTGCCCATTTAGTATCAGTCAGAGCCGCTATGACCAGCATGACGGCGCTGTTGAAATAGTGTCCATCCAATTGCCGCTTTAACAACATCAGGTATAATATGAACGTCCGGGAAAAGCTATATGAAAGCCTTTGACACCAGAAAGATACTGAGGATCAAGGACGGTTCTGCGGAGGAGATCGAGGACCTCATCGCCATTGAAAAGAGGGTCAGGATACTGGTTAACGGCAGGCATGTCCTCAGCCTTTACTGCACCCCACTGATGGTCCGTGAGTTCGTGGCCGGGGTTATTCACAACGAGGGACTGATAAGCGGCGAGTGGTGCGCGGAGAGGATCAGCATAGAATACGGCGAGGAGATCGTTGCGGACGTCCCTTCATCGGGCCTGATCAATGAGGGAGAGAGGACTATCACCTCCGGCTGCGGCGGTGGCGTGAGT
>JBJKOV010000381.1:0-2111 GCA_046707105.1 Thermodesulfovibrionales bacterium | reverse complement strand
ATGGCGCCCCGCCCCACGGCGGAATCGCCCTCGGTCTCGACAGGCTGGCCATGATAATGGTCGGGGCCTCTTCGATCAGGGACGTGATAGCCTTCCCCAAGACCCAGAAGGCCTTCTGCATGATGTCGGGAGCGCCGTCGACAGTCGACCCCAAACAGCTCAGGGAACTGCATATAAAGTCGGACGTGGTCGTGGAAGAGGAGCCAAAGGGCCCCGTCTGCGACGGGCTGTAGGCATTTACAGAAGGAATTTCTGGAGGGCGTCGAGCCCTCCGGCGGCAGCGGTCCAGAAATCGGTGGCATTGCCGTCTGCCCGCTTCAGGCGATTACTCTGGAGATGAGGCTGTACCTAACGATGAAGAGAAGTCCCACTTCTTTGCCCTGGAACCGTCTTTCAAGCATCGTTTTACCCCGCACTTTTTGCGTGAACACCTTGTGGTCCGTCAGATTTCCAGGCAGTTTGAAGGATGCGGCGGCGGGATATAAAAGAGAGGAGAATTCGCAATGAAAAAGGGCCATTCTGTATAATAGAGAAAGTCGGAAGAATAGTGACCGGGACAAAGGTCTCCGGAGAAACTGGAGAGAGATGATAAGAAACACCTTCTGCATACTCGATGGTATAGGAGAAAAGTTGGAAAGACGCCTCTGGAGGGAGGGGGTGCTGACATGGGCGGATTTTATGGGGTCCGGAGAGGTACTCGGGTTCAGCGGCGAGCGAAAAAGGTCCTTTGACGAATTGCTCGATCTTGATCGTGCCGAACTCGATGCGGGCAACGCCCGGTATTTTTCATCGAGGATCAAGAGGAGGGAACACTGGCGGCTCTTTGACGCCTTCAAAGACCACGCGGTCTGCCTCGACATCGAAACGAATGGATACCAGCCCGATAGCGGGGGGTACGTCACTGTTGTGGGGCTCTACGACGGTTTCGATTACAAGTGCTTTGTAAGGGGTGAGAACCTTACCGCTGAAAATCTCAACAGGGAACTATCGAGATACAAATGCCTCATAACTTTTTACGGAGCGGCCTTCGACGTCCCTTTCATGCTGAGGTCCTTTAAGGGGCTCAAATTTGATATCCCGCATTTCGACCTCTGCTTTGCGGCCAGGAGGATCGGTTTAAAGGGCGGACTGAAGAAACTGGAGCATGAATTCGGGATCGAGAGGGAGGAGAGCGTACGGGGTCTGGACGGGTACGACGCCGTCAAACTGTGGGAGCTGGCGCGCAGAGGTTCGACGGAGGCCCTTGGGACGCTCGTAAAGTACAACAGGGAAGATACAGTCAACCTGATGGGGATGGCGTCTTTTTTTTATGATAAGCTGAGACATTCAACCGGAATAGAGGAATATCTCGCTTGTGGAGTTGCTTGACGGCTTTCTTACATACCTGTCAGTAGAAAAGGGCCTCTCAAGAAATACCCTCGAATCGTATTCATCCGACCTTAGAAGATTCCACGAATTTCTAAAAAAGAGAAAGTGTGACTTAGCGTCCGCTTCCGGCGCCGAGATCGTGGATTTTCTGGAGATGCTGGGCCACGGTGGCTATTCGCTTTCCAGTATCGGCAGATACATATCCTCAATAAAGGCCCTTTACAGGTATATGCTCGTTGAAAATATCATCGATGAGGATCCCGCCGAAAACATACAGAGCCCCAGGAAATGGGAGAGACTTCCCAAGGCGTTAAGCTTTGCCGACGTCATGGAACTGCTGAAGACGGAGCCGGGGGGCGGGGCCGGCCTCAGAGATTCTGCCATGCTGGAATTGATATATTCTTCCGGCCTGAGGGTCAGCGAACTGACCTCCATAAAACTCGGTGACATTAATTTCGAGGCCGGTTTCATACGGGTCATGGGCAAAGGTTCCAAGGAGAGGGTGGTGCCGGTCAATACGAGGGCTATCGAGAGGGTGAAGGGATACATAAGCGGCGAGAGGCCGGTGATTTTGGGCAATAAGCGGTCGGACTATCTCTTCGTTACCAGGAGGGGGGGGCCCATGACCAGGCAGAGGTTCTGGCAGACGCTCAAGGCAATCGGAAAGAAAGCCGGGATTGAGCTGTCACCTCATACCTTGAGACACTGTTTCGCCACCCACCTTCTTGAAGGCGGGGCCGACC
>JBJKOV010000380.1:0-35281 GCA_046707105.1 Thermodesulfovibrionales bacterium | reverse complement strand
GCCTGCGCCCTCGATTTTCGTGCTTTTGAAGGTAATCTTCGGATATTTGGCAGCATCAAAAAAGTCAGCACTCAAAAGATGGTCGTCCCGCTTTCTGTTCCCTGTTGTGATGCTTGCCACTTCGATTTCCGCTGTTACAGACGATCGGGCCGGAGCGGCCTGGTCGAACTCAACCGTGCCGGTAATTTTATTGAACTGACCCCTGACGTTTGTGACGGTCATGTGCCTTACGGAAAAGGCGGCGACTGAGTGGTCTGAGTCGATGGTCCATTTAGCCATTTTCTCCTCCTGGGTGGTCATTATTGCCGGAGTGTGTACCCCCGGGTATTACTGATGGATGGTCCGGATTGCCTCTGAGAAGTATATCAGCTTTTTCCTTCATTTCAAGGCCCGGGTTCGCCGGCTGGCCTCAATGACTGGTTCTGATGCACCGCCGGACACTTGGAAAAGAAAAAACTCGTGTGCTAATGTATAAAACGCGTTGCGTAAAATAATTGTCGTACAGGGGAGCGGGAACAGTGTCCGTATTGCTTCGTGTGTTGATGATCGAGGATTCCGAAGACGATGTCATACTTATCAGCCGGAAAATCACAGGAGCGGGGTACAGTCTTGCTCATGAGCGTGTGGACAGCCGGGGGGGCATGAAAACGGCCCTCGAGGACGGGACCTGGGACGTCATCATCTCTGATTATGTGATGCCCCGGTTCGGAGGTCTGGATGCATTAAAGATTCTCCGGGAAAGCGGAAAGGACATCCCTTTCATAATTGTCTCGGGCAAAATCGGGGAGAACATAGCTGTCGGGGCCATGAAGGCAGGGGCCCACGATTATATCCTGAAGGGCAACCTGGCGAGGCTTGTTCCCGCAATCGAGCGTGAACTCAAGGACGCCGAGACCAGGAGACAGAGAAGACTGGCCGACGAGGCACTGAAGAGGGCCTATGAAGACCTGGAGGTGAAGGTAGCGGAGCGAACCGCCGAACTCCGGGAGGCGAACGAGACACTCAGGGATGAGATCGAACGGCGCGAGGCCATACAGCAGGAAAGGGAAATCCTGATAGAGGAACTCAAACGGGCGCTGGCCGAAGTCAGGACGCTGAGCGGACTTCTTCCTATATGCGCGGCATGCAAAAAAATAAGGGATGACAGAGGCTATTGGAGCCAGATAGAAGAATATATCAGCAGGCATTCAGAAGCAGAGTTCACTCACGGAATCTGTCCCGAGTGCGCAAAAAGACTATATCCGGAATATTTCAAGAATTATCCAGCCGACAAGGCCTGAGGCGGCCCGGGCCGCCTTTTTACTCTATGTTAAAGACCGCAACCTCCTTGATGCCGGGCAGGTATTCGCCGACGGGCACCAGCTTCTTCCCGTCGTTCACGCAGCCGATAATTATCGTCCAGAGCTGATTGAGTTCCGCCTTTTCCCTGTCGTTTTCAGGAGTCATTTTAAGAAGTGTGCCTTCCAGTTCAATCTTCATCCTGCGCCTCCTCAATTTTTTAAAAATATCGCTACAAAAAAAATACCATATTTGGAAATAATGTCAAATCCGGCCGGCACTCTCCGCGGCCATCCGAAGATCTCTCAGACTGCAATTATTCAGCTGCAAGGTTGTATCCTTTGACTTCCAGCCTCAGCTTTTCGAGTTCAGCCCGGTCATACCCGGAAAACAGATAGGAAAAAACGGTGTTGTTCGTCAGAAGCGGATCAATGGAATCAGTGATGATGCCCCGCGAGAGAAGTTCGTCCCAGCTGCGCGTCCCGGGTATCGGTGAAAATTCGGTCAAATGTATCCTTGCGCCGAGGGACTTCAGAAAGGAAACGCCTTCTTTTACCTCATCGAATGCCTGACCCGGCAGGCCGAACATCAGATAAATCCCAAGTTCATTCTTGGAAAAACCTCTTTTTTTCAATAAGGCGACAGCCCGCGAAATCTCTTCCGACGTCACTTTTCCGCCCGTGACGGATTGCCTCTCCCTGTCCGCTGTCTCAAGGCCCATCCTGAGTGTTGCAAACCCGGCTCGTCTCATCAGGTATGCAAGCTCATCGTCGACAAACCGGGCATGGAGGCCGTTAGGGCAGTGGAATCTCACATCAAGCCCCATTCTTATGACCTCTTTAAGAAGGATTTTGATATGCATGTCCGCATCGACAAGAAGGGCGTCGTCGTAAAATGCAAAATCCCGGACACCCTTTTTGCTCAGCTCTATTATCTCCGCCAGAACGTCGTCTACAGGCCTTCGATACAGGCCTCCCGAAAGCAGATCAGAAGCGCAATAGGCGCACTCATAAGGACATCCTGTCCCTGTCAAAACAGGGGCGAAGGGGTATCGGCTGTATAGGCCAAGGCTGTAGTAAGGTCTTTCCATATTCCTTCTCTTGATTCTGAAGCCGAAGGTCTGCATGAAGAACCTTAATTCCTCCCCGACCGGACCTTTATATACGCAGTCAGCGCCCGATGTCTCCAGGGCATGCCGGCTCCAGAGCGTAGCATATATCCCACCGAGTATTACCGGTACCCCGCCGTACGTTTTTCTCACAATCTCGACCGTCTTTTGAATACCCGGATACCAATACGACATGATCGATGTTACAAGCACGAGATCCGGCCGTCCGCGCAGCAGAAGCGCCGCTGAAAATGCCTTCTCCTTTATCCCGTACCTTCCGAATTTCCTGGGAACGGCCTTCAGGCATTCGGGTTTTTCCACTGTCTCTTTCGGAAAGCTTCCGATGCCGTATCTCTTCGTCCTGCCGGCTTCCATGCAGTCGATAAGTGCGAGTTCCACGTTATGCCCACTCAGGAACTCGGCAACCCGCAGGAGACCCAAAGGCCTGGACCATACATTTGCGGCTGCAAAGTCGTATATCCACGGGTTTATCAGGAGGACTCTAAGTTTCATTTAAGCATTCGAGTTGACAACAGACTGCACTGTTTCAGCGCGATTCGATATACGACGCCAGGTTGACATAAATTAGCCTTCTTGTCTTATATAATATAATATGTTTTGCATGACGCCTGATAGGGGCGGAAACATTCTGCGACTGTAATTTATTTTCATGGTATAAGGAGGCTTATTATGAACATCAGGCCATTACACGACTGGGTAGTGCTCGAACCCGGGGAGGAAGAGGAAAGGTCCCCGGGAGGAATCATCATTCCCGAAGTAGCCAAGGGGAAACCGCAATGGGGTGTCGTTGTATCCGCCGGTCCCGGAGCCTACGAGAAGGAAAAAGACAAGAAGAAGGAAGAGAAGAAGAGGTTCGTTCCCACGGAAGTCCGGGTGGGCGACAGGGTTCTGTACGAAAAGTATATGGCAAAGGAGTTCGAGCTGGACGGACGGAAAATAACCGTGGTTCGAGAGGCCTATATCCTGGGTGTGTTGGGGGGGAGGGAGGAAAACAAAACCGCCCTTCAGAAAAAAACAACCACTGCCGTAGAGAAGCCCAGGAAGGGAACAACGGCGCTTGAAAAGCCCGCAAAGAAATCGACCGCAATCGAAAAGACAAATAAAACCGTTTCGAAAAAGAAAACGAAAAAATAAGTGTCCGCCCGACTGCCCGGTTTTTTGCGCCGCTGCAGGTCTGCCGAATCCGGAACGCTGAGTTGAACCGGACCGGGCTGGCTCAGGGGAGGTAATTTAAGTCCGGACAGAACGGACGGCACGGGACTGACCGCCGATTTCTTTACAGTTTGCTTATACCCGGGTATACTTTTTAAAAAAGGGCGCGACGCATTATTTCCTTCACATCTGCCGGTCCTGTTATGCCCTGCTCTGACGGCATCTTCCGGGGAAAAAGCGGCAAAGCAGAAAAAACGGAGGTTTTGTGAGTCATCCGACTTTGCTCCATTCGGCGACGGTCCTTGCGGCAGCCGCTATTGCAGGACTTGTCCTGTATTCCATTTTTTTCAGGCTTATGTCCCGCCAGGCCAGACGGACCTCGGGTGTGCTGGACGATTCCCTTGTGAAGCATTGCAGAAAGCCCGCACGAATGGCGGTCCCTCTTTTGTCGCTCTACCTGTCGATCCAGTTTGTTTCGATTTCCGGCGAGTTGGATAAACCGCTCGGAAGAGTCATCGGCGTACTCCTTGTATTCTCAATCGCCTGGCTTCTCGTAAGGCTGACGTCTGTTCTTGAGGACCTGATCCTCAGCAAGTACGACATCAGCGACAAGGACAATCTCAGGGCCAGGAAGATCTACACTCAGTTCCGTATTGTCAGGAAGATACTTATCGTCGCGATAGTGGTGATAGCAGTTTCCGCAGTTCTCATGGGTTTTGAGCAGTTCCGCCGGCTGGGAACGGGAATACTGGCCTCCGCGGGGCTTGCGGGAATAATTGCCGGACTGGCCGCCCGCCCCGCACTGTCGAATTTGATAGCCGGAATCCAGATCGCCCTGACCGAGCCGATCAGGCTGGAGGACGTGGTGATAGTTGAGAATGAGTGGGGATGGATTGAAGAAATAACGTTGACGTATGTGGTTGTGCGTATATGGGACCTCCGGCGGATGATAGTGCCGATAGGTTATTTTCTGGAAAAACCCTTTCAGAATTGGACGAGGAAGACCGCCGACCTGATAGGCTCTGTGTACCTGTATGTGGACTATACCGTTCCCGTGGAGCAAGTAAGGGAGGAACTTCAGCGCATACTTAAGAATTCGACGTACTGGAAAGGGACTGTCTCGGCGCTCCAGGTTGTCGACGCGACTGAAAAGACGATCCAGCTCCGTGCCATCATGGACGCTACAAATTCCTCGGATGCCTGGGATCTGCGCTGCGAGGTGAGGGAAAAACTCATCGAATTCGTGAGACGCAACTACCCTGAATCCTTTCCCGTGATGAGGGCCGAATTACTGACTAAGAGTGAAAAAGAGACCGGTCTGGAAATGTAGCCCGCTCTTGCCCCCATCCCGCCCTGTGCCACGGCCCTGCGTCCGGGCTTATCCGTCTTATCCGCAGTTAAGCCTTTCGCAGGATCGACTGTCAGGCAGGCCGGAAAGAATACGGTCCGTAGTGGTGAGACCGACGGGACCGGAAATATTGAAAATAATGGGAAGGCTTTTCCCCTGGAAAAATAATATAATGGAATTATGAAAGGGAGTGCAAAATTCTTCGTTGTTCTGGTTGCTGTCCTTGCTCTGTTTGAGGTGCAGGCGATGGGGGGGGCTGTGCCGGAGCATGTATACCGTGTCAGAGATGGAAAAGAGATCAGCTTCGGGCGGATGGTCGACGACCTGAAACAGGTGCGGCTCGTATTTGTGGGCGAGTTCCATAATGACAAACTGCACCACGAGTGGGAGTTGGACGTTATAAAGGCCATCCACAGTAGCGGTCTGCCCGTTTCGGTTGGTTGTGAGATGTTTCAGGCGGGTAGCCAGGCTGAACTTGATCAGTGGGTGGACGGGAAATTGGCCCCCTCCGGATTTATACAGGTATACGATAAGAACTGGGACATGCCGTGGGCTTTGTATAGGGACATATTTTATTATTTGAGGGACCATAAGATTCCTGCCATTGCGCTCAATCTGCCCTGGAGCATCTCTACAAAAGTGGCCGCATCAGGCTTCTCTTCACTTACGAACGAGGAATTGGCGCAGCTTCCGCCCGGTATCAGCTGCTCGGTGGATGAGAAATACATGGCCTTCATTCGTCGGGCCTATGCCGCCCACGGGATCCCCGAGAAAGGGTTCGAGCATTTCTGTGAAGCACAGGTCCTATGGGACAAGACGATGGCGTGGCATGCGGTCAAATACCTCGAAAAGCACCCTGAAAGGACGGTCGTAGTGCTGACCGGAACGGGGCATGCGTGGAAAAGCGGCATTCCGCAACAGGTAAGCAATATGTGGGAGGGTATCTCTTACCGCGTGATTCTGCCCGAGGTCCCCGGCAGCATAGATCCGGGACATATCACAATATCGGACGCGGATTATATTCTTCTGAAAAACTGATAAGGGAAGGCAAGTAGGACGATGGCTGGAAGATAATGCACTCATTTTTCGCGTATTGTCGGGGGGAGATAGACCCTCCCGAATGCCGTGAGGGCCGGAGGAGGGAAAGGAGAAGTCATGACTGGCCGGTGTTTGATCAGACGCTGTCTTTTTGCGGCGGGACTTTTATTGATATCAGCGCTGCCGGCATGCTCTTCGGCTGTAACGCCTGTCAATATCACTCGGGATGGGATAGCGATCAAGGGATACGATCCGGTGGCCTATTTCACCGATGGCAGGCCTGTGAAGGGAAAGCAGGAGTTTCAATATGAGTGGGAAGGTGCAAAGTGGCGGTTTGCTAGCGCGGAGCATCGCGACCTCTTCAAAGCCGATCCCGGCAAGTACGCCCCTCGGTACGGCGGATATTGCGCCTATGCCGTGAGTCAGGGAAAGACGGCTGATATTGACCCTGATGCGTGGAATATCGTTGACGGCAGACTATATCTTAATCTCAGCAAGGATGTTCAAAAAATATGGAGCAGCGACATTCCAGGGTATATAAAAAAGGCCGACCGGAACCGGCCGCATATCCTCGGCGGCAAGTAAACGCTTCCTGCTGGCTGAAAGCATGACGCATAGAGCATAGGGCCGCACGCCTGTCGCCGCTATTTTTCTAGTGATGGTGGGCATCGGCGGATCCCGGTATGTTGCAATAAAGACTGTTCGCCCCGCATTCCGCGCACTCCATCTGTATTACCGAGTGCTTGATTCCGATGTCCGAGAGTCTGTGCTCGATCTCCTGCCTGATACTGTCCGCCACGCTGATTTTCTGGTCGGGGACCTGTACGTGGCCGGAAAAGGCCGGCATTCCGTGCCCGATGGACCATATGTGGACGTCGTGTACGCATATTACGCCGGGTATCTCGGAAATCAGGCGGGAAACCTCTTCCGCGTGTAAGTCTGCGGGGCTCAATTCAAGGAAAACCCAAAGCGATTCCTTGATGACCCGGCTTCCGCCCCATATTATTACGATGCCGACAAATCCGCCGGCCACGGGATCGGCCAGGGCCCAGCCCGTAAATTTGATGGTGAGCGCCGCAATTATCACCCCGGCAGAGGAAATCGTGTCTCCAAGGACATGCAGCCATGCGCTTTTCAAATTCAGGTCTTTATGTCCGCTGCCCAGTATCCATGCCATGAGGAGGTTCCCGGCGAGACCGCCCGAGGCGACTATAAGCATCAGTGAGGAATTGACCATCGGGGGCGACTGGAAGCGTCTGTATGTTTCGACAAAGATGAAGATCGCTATGACTACGAGGCTGGCCCCGTTGATAAGGGCGGCGAGCAGGCCGATCCTCTGGTAACCATACGTTGCCCTGAAGTCCGAGGGCTTCTTCATGATAAGAGCGGCGACAAGACTCAGGCCGAGGGCGAAGACATCGGTGAACATGTGCCCCGCATCGCTCAGGAGGGAAAGGCTGTTGCTGAGTATTCCCCCAACCACTTCTGCGATTAGAATGACCAGCGTTACGGCAAGACTCCAGATCAGTCTTTTCTCGGAGGTGTGGCTCATTTGCCGTCCCTTGTTCGCCTAATGTTCGGTCGTGCCGTTGTCATTGCAATATCCCGCACCTCTGTTTCATATCTCCTTGTTCTTCATCTTCTGATAGAATTCGCATTTCCGGCAGCTTTCATATTTTTGGGCAAATGTGCCCTGGGCCTTTCCCTCGCAGAACGTTCCCGCCACCGCCCAGCAGGTGCGGCCGAAGTTGGGATAGGCCGGACATTTGAGGGCGGAGTCCTGGTCTCTTCCGCATTTCATATATTCCCAGCATTTCCTCTGCATGGAGTCTTCTTCCGGTTGGAAAGGGAAATAGAGGCTGATCGCCGCCCCCTCGCCCCGGACGCTTTCCGCCTTGATAAGTCCGCCGTGCTCCTCGATTATTTTCCTGGTTATGGAGAGGCCGAGACCTGTCCCGTGAATCTCTTTTGTCGAAAAGAAGGGCTCGAAGATGAGGGGCAGTTTTTCTTCAGGTATTCCAGGGCCGGTATCGGAAACCCTCAAAAAGACGTATGTCACATCGTTGATTTCCTCATGACCTTCCGATATCGTCAACGTCCCGCCCTGCTGCATTGCATCCATCGCATTGGTGACCAGATTGGTGAGGGCCTGCTTCACCTGGTCCTTGTCGATCAGGACGGAGGGAAGATTTTCCGCTATCCGGACATCCACTCCTATCGACTGTTCTCCGCAGACCTCTTGATATACCTTGACGACTTCATGGACGACCTCGTCCAGCGGGCGCCTCTCAAGGTGAAACCTCGCGTCCCGTGAAAAAGTCAGGACATCCTTCAATATTTTTTCGAGCCTGTCCACTTCCGTAATGACGACTTCCGCATATTCCTTTTGTTTTTCGCCATCGACGATTTTGTATAACCTGTGAGCAAACCCTCCCACAGCGGTCAGGGGATTTCTTATCTCGTGTGCCACGTCTGCTGTAAGCCTGCCAAGAGAAGCCAGCTTTTCCGCCTGGAACAGCTTGTCCTGAGATTTTTTCAGTTCGGCGACCTTCTTCGCCACCTCGGATTCAAGCGTCTGCGCCCAGTTATCCGCTTTTTCCCTGGCGGCTTCGAGATCTTTGGTCATCAGATTGAAGGTGGCGGCGAGCACGCCTACCTCATCCTCCGACTCAATGACGATCTTTTGTTCCAGGTCACCGGCAGCGACTTTCTTCATGCCATCCGATAGAGTCGAGACAGGTTTCAGGATAAACTGCCTTAGAACAAGATAAATGATAAGAGAACTGACTATCATCAGGCTCATGGCATAGGCCGTCATCTCCATGGTCTGTTCGCGGATTTTTTTGTCCAGGGGAGAAAGCGAAAAATCCGTGTCCAGAATGCCGAGGACTTTCTGCCCGCGCGGATGGACGTGGCAGGCTGCCGTATAACACGAGGGTTCGTTGTATATGGGGTCCACGTAAGTGAGAGTTCTGCGCCCGTCCTTGCTGGTGTAGGTAACCCACTGTCTGTTGTTCATCAGGGTCGCAACGGGTTTTTCCGGGTTGCCGTGACAGCCCGAGCAGGCAAATGACGTCCTGTCTACAAGGGTCCCTATCTCCGGCCGCCGCGATGAGTAGAAGACCGTCCCCCTGCTGTCGAATATGCGTATTCTCCTGATACTTTCGGAAGACGCTATGCCCTCTATCGTGTGCTGTATGGGCACCCTGTTGAAGGTGAGCATGTTGTAATGTACGCTTTTCTTGACCAGGTCGGAGTATGACGAAGTGTATTCTATGGCGTTGGACATGAGGTTTTTCTTGTTCTGGCTGATGAGCCAATACCACGATATGCCGCCCCCGACGAAGATGATAAGACCAATGGCGACAATCAGCTTGCCGGCAAGTGATTTCTTTACGCTGTCCAGAAAGTTCATCATCACGGTAACTCAATCGCTTATAACTTATATTACCTGAAATACCCGGCCAAGGTAATCGGCCCGATACTGCGGCCCGGCGGGGAAGACAAAATTAAGAAAATAAACCTTACAGGTGCATGAATCCGTCAGGAGGGGGGGCGGGTGTCAGAAGAAAGACCTGATTCAGCGACAACTTAACCGTTGCTTCATCATGTTTTAACATTCTGCCTGCATCATAAATACATGAACAGTGCAGAGTCGGCGTTATGAAGAAACCGGAGAGCGCGGTACCCGAAAATATAGAGTCACCGGACATAGATTACTCGCCGGCAGTCGGGGGCCTCATCATGTCCGACAACTGCGTGCATCCCGGTGTGCCGGTAAGAAAAGTTGTTGAAAGCTTCTTCGAATCCCCCCAGCTCGATGCTTTGGCTGTTGTGGAAGGCAGAGAAGCCGTCGGCCTTGTCACAAGATCAAAGCTGCTCTTTTCGGTGTTCAGAAGGTACGGCTTCGAACTTTACGGCAAGAGGCCCATAATAGTCATCGCCGACACGAACCCTCTGACTGTCCGGGAGAACGAAAGACTGGATATGGTCATAGAAAAGGCGCTGGGCAGGAATGCGCAGGATATTTATGATGAAATAATTATCAAAGGCGCTGATGATCAGTATAAGGGGATACTTTCCGTACGGCAGATGTTTATCCAGCAAAGCAACCTTCTTGCCAATAGCGTAGTGCAGCGGGAGATGGCTCATGAGCGGGCGAAGGAACTTGAAAAGGTCAACCATATAAAGTCCCAGTTTATAGCGAATGTCACACATGAACTTAGATCGCCTGTTAACGCGATTATAGGTCTTGCCGAGCTGATGAAGATAGCCTGCGAAAAGGGTTACATCGATCAGTTGAGGGACAGGCTCAACCTCATAATGTCGGGCGCCACCCACCTGAGGGCAATTATCACAAATATACTGGATCTGTCGAAGATCGAGGCGGGAAAGATGGAGATCATCAATGAAGACTTCGACCTGATGAGAGTGATCAGGGAAGTCGCCGAGACTACCAGGGTTCTTCTCGGCATAAAGCCTGTTGAAGTCATCATTTCGGCTGCATTTCGGAAACTTAATATTGTATCCGATCCTGTTAAGGTCAAACAGATCCTGACCAATCTCACGAGCAATGCCGCCAAATTTACCGAGCAGGGAAGAATAACGATCGCCGTGGCAGCATCGCAAGCCGAATTGACAGTCCGCGTGACAGACACCGGTATGGGCATAAAGAGGAAAGATATGGAGAGGCTTTTTACCGCCTTTGGCCAGGTGGGAGACGTTGCAACCAAGCGGCACGAAGGCACCGGTCTCGGGCTGACAATCACAAGAAGCCTCCTGGACATGCTCGGGGGCCGCATCACACTGGAAAGCGAATTCGGCCGGGGGACAACCTTTGAGGTCGTACTCCCGATAAAAAATAATGCTCAGCTTTAGAGGAGGACAATCATGAAACCCGGCGGTAAAAAGATTCTCGTCATCGACGACGACAGGAAACATCTGCTCGCAGTAAAGGAAATACTGGAAATGGAAGGACATGATATATACACCCACTATCAGCCTTTCGGATCGACCCACCTGGCAAAAACACTCGATCCCGACCTTATTCTCCTCGACGTCAACATGCCCGGACTTTCGGGCGACACGCTTTCCAAGGTCCTGCGCTCTCATTCCAAAGCGCCTATCGTCTTTTACTCATCTAACGACGAAGACAGTCTGAGGCAGATGGTGCGGGTGCATAATGTAAAAGGCTACATATGCAAGGGAGACCTTTATGGTCTTCGGGAAAAAGTGGCCGATTATCTTTCATGAATCGGTCAGAACGTGAACAGCCTTGGCGGCAAGGAAAGTCTGCCGCCGCTTCCCGAAACAGAAAATCATTGACTACTTCCGGCAAGTTTGATATGCGTTGTGTGAGGAGATATTTTGTGATAGAAGTAACTTATGAGCGAGTTCGCGGAGGATAGTGCCCTAAGAGACAGAAAACACGTTTTCCAGGACAGACGTGATGCAGGGAGATTGCTTGCCGGAAAGCTTACGCACTATAAGGACACAGGCGCCCTCATCCTCGCAATTCCTTCCGGAGGCCTGCCCGTTGCAGCCGAAATAGCAAATGCCCTCACCATACAATTGGACATGATCATTGCGAGGAAACTTCAGATCCCCTTTAACCCCGAAGCCGGGTTTGGCGCCATGGGACCTGACGGAGAGGCAATCATTAATGAAGAATTGCTGAGTCAGCTGGGGCTTACGGAAGAAGCGGTTAAGGATCAGATCAAAAAGACCGGGGAGGTGATTCGGAAAAGAGATCACCTCTTCAGGAAAGGGAGGCTCTTTCCATCATGCAGGGACAGAAGCGTCATTGTCGTTGACGACGGACTAGCATCAGGCTATACGATGCTCGTTGCTCTTAAGTACATAAAAAAGAAAACGCCTTCCCGGCTTATTGCGGCTGTCCCTACAGGGCCTGAGAGGACGATCAAAGAAATCCTGACGGAAACCGATGAAGTCATTTGCCTCAATGTGAGGAGCAGTTCTTCTTTTGCTGTCGCCGATGCGTACAGGAACTGGTATGATCTTACTGACGAAGACGTTCTGACAATCATCGAAGATCAACGACTCATGTAAGGGAGATACCAGGGCTTGATAGTTGGGTTATTGAAGAAAAGGAGGAGACTATGAGGGAGAGCGATAATAAACTCGATGAAATATCAAATCAGCTCGACGAAAATATATTAGCTGTGAAGGGGACGCTGGAAGTTATGGATACTTCCGTTACAGAGGATGATCTGCACGCCCTTTTACTGAAGGCAATGCAAAGGATGGACAGTATTCAGAAATTATCGGGCGACATGCTCAATGCTTTGCAAAATTGCCTCGACAAAATAGATTCAGGCAAATAAATAGATAACGAGGCCAACCTTTTTTTTGAACTACGCATGATTTAGTCATGATATATTTGTCCAGAGTCCGAACGGAAAAATACATAAAAATCTTGCGCTGGAAACACTTAACAGTTTCGGCACATCTAAACTAGCCAGGGCTTCAGCCAACTATATGCAGACAACTGCATCTCTTTGTCTTTGCTATTTTGTCGGGATAAAAGCAACAAAGGGAAGGTGCATCGTGAGGGGAAGAATGTGGACGCCGGCCTTTGTTAACTGCCGTGGTCTGTTCCCTTGCCGTACCCGGTAACCTCTATCCGGGATATGTGGCCGGCTTCGCCGGATCTCCTTTGCGTTCAGCTATACAATTTAAGAAGCAACTTCACAGCTACGCCCAGCAGAACCACGGCGAACATCTGCTTTATCCATTTCGCCTTCATCTTCTCTTTCATCACCTTTGCGCCGATCTGGGCCCCGACGATCACGCAGACCATTGTGGAAATCATAAGGGCCCAGTTGAAATGCCCCTCGGCCAGATGACCGGCAAATCCGGAAAATGACGAAAAAATCACCACAAAAGAACTCGTGGCGGCAGCTCTTTTTGTAGGGTATCCCATGGCCATCATCATGGGCACGAACAGGAATCCGCCCCCGATGCCGAGGAGACCGGCGATCATTCCGATCATAAAACCGCCTGATCCCATAAGGAGAAAGCGCCTCCGGGGCCCCATCATCTCCACCTTTTCGGGGCGGGTCGCGGTGAGGAGCATTCTCCCGCCGGCAAAGAGCATGGATACGGCGAAAAGCAGGATCAGCATCCTTGTGGGAACCATCTTTGTGAGATAGGCACCCAAAGGAGCGCCAAGGAATGAAGACAGAATAAGCGGAACGGACCCCCTTACATCGACCATCTTCGCCCTGAAATAAACAACGGCCGCCGACACCGCGGTAATCCCGTTAAGGAGAAGTCCGGTGGGTATCGCCTCTGTTTTGAAATCAAAGCCAACCCAGTGAAAAAAAGGCACATACAGCATCGACCCGCCCAGTCCGATCATCGAGAAGATGAAGGCCAGGACAAGGATCACACCTGAGGTAATGGCAATGATCATTCAGCTCGCCGTAATGCCGGCGTTGGCTTCTCTTTTTCAGCGCAGGGGATGCAGAGCATTCGCCCGTCGGTAGTAATGGTCAACTTGTCGGCAAATACCGCCTCCCCGCATTTCGCGCAGCGTTGGACGTTGAATGTCGGCGGCCCTTTCTTTATGTCCTTCTGAAAAACATCGCTGATACTCAGGAATTCCGATTCGGGAAGGCCCAGAATCCGCTCGACAAGGGGGTCAGTGATCGCAGCCTCTATGTCCTGCGGAGGCACGCCCTTTTTTCTTTCCTGGACAAAAGGAGAGTTCAGGGCCTTTTCGAAGAAGTCGGGTTTGAGGGTAACGCGCACTGCTCTGCCCGTCTTCGTATCGAAAAGAGTGAAGGCCATCTTGTTGTAATAGAGCTTCTGAATGTTCGCTTTTCCATAAGTGCAGCCGGTAGCGGTCATGATCCCATCGAGGAAACAGCCCGCCGCATGTCCTTTTCCTGTCTCGGCTTCTACGAACAGCTCTTTGTCTTTGGACCTCTCAACGCCGAGAGAACGCATCGCCGCAAGCCCGGCCCTCAGTCCCATCGGCATCGCGGGGCACCTGTGCCCGTGGAACTCCCAGGCCACGTCAAGATATTCTTTGAATTCTTTCATCGCAAGTCCTCCTTTTAATTTTCTTTCCGCACACATCGTCCCGGAAAATCCGATCACATCGCGCGCTTTTCAGAGGCCTGCGGCCGTTATCCCCCGTGCCACCAACATTTACAAACGACTGAAAATCTTTTCATGTGCGGTTTCTCATAAATTCGTCATTCCAAAATAGATGCCCATTACGACCAGCAAGGCGCCGCTCAGCTTCCTTGAATAAAGAGAGATGTTCTTTGCTCCTCTTGAGTTAACAATGCTCTCGGTGAGCCCAATGGACAGACCTGCCACGAATATCAATGCGCAGTGCCCCAGGGCATAGACAAAGAGGAGTGATCCGCCGTATGCCATATCGCCTTGAGTCGAAACATAGGCCAGGATGACCGCCAGAACCGGTGTTGCACATGGAGACGAGACTGTTCCGGTCAGCATGCCGAGCAGGAATGCCCCGGGAAGTCCTTTTGTCCTGACCGACCTTGTTTTCTGAAAAGGCAGGGGGATTGAAATGAAACCCATGAGCTGAAGCCCCATCAGTACAGCTATGAGCGCCAGCCCCAGATAAAGCCATCGGCCCATGAATCCGAGAAACTGCCCCGCAATTGAAGCGGCAGCCCCGAGAATGGTAAAGGTGAGCGAGAGCCCGAAAACAAACGCGAGAGAAAAAAGTACCGCCTTTTTTTTGTTTCCCTCCGAGTAGCCGCCGACATATCCGATTACCAAAGGGATGGCGGCAAGGACACACGGACTTGCTGCGGATACGAGCCCGCCAATAAATACTGCCATAAAAGCCAGTCCGTGCTGGTCCCGGATGATATGCTGGATGTTGCCGAGAATGGTTTCCATATCAGCAGCAATCGCCCTTCTTGTCCTTTCCGCTGCAGTCGCAGGAAGGCTGTCCGCCGCTTATCATGCCGTTTATAATGGCCGCGGCGCAGCCGACCCCCTTGTCCACCTTGAGCGCATCAAAGGCGCAATTGCCGGCGCAGGCACCGCATTCCATGCACCGGTCCCTGTCCACAACGAGCGCCTTCCCGTTTTCCATGGTAAAGACCCCGTGCGGGCATACCTCGATGCACATTCCGCAGCCGGCGCAACGGTCGGGAAAGAACTCAAGACTTGCCGTATTCAGAAGATATTTCATATGACCCTCCATTCAGCGAGCTTGTAAACAGCCAAAAGAATCACGGAAAAGGCCGCACCCGATATATAAAGAGGGATGGCAAGCTTCAGCTCCTTCCTGACGCCGGACATCCCTGTAAAGGGTGTCGAACCCGTAAACTGGAGTGCGATATATGAACTAGCCAGGGGAAAAAACAGATAACTGAACAGAAGAAGTACCGCATTGAACCGCCCCGGATCTCCCATAAACCTTGCAGCCAGAAAGACGCCGAGAATCCCAGTTATCCATCCCTTCACAGCAAAGGAACGAGATGGTATGAATGGGAGAAGAAGAGGTGTCAGGAAGGCCCCGGTCAATATGGATAACAGACCGAGCAGGAGAAAGGGCAGGCCCCCGATAAAGGCATCTCTGAAAAAAATGCCTGACGGCTGAAGACCGAATATCGCCAGGGTAATCAGTGCAAACAGTGGATAGTACTTCTTCATTGCAGGGTTGATTTCCATGGGGGTCAGGACAAGCCTTTCGACAAAAGAAAACTTCACCGTCCTCATTTCACTGGTTGCCGCATAATCTGCAGCGATAAAGGAGCGGATATCACTGGCACGAACCGGTCCATAGAGGACCGTGAACCCCGAGGCTTTCTTGACCTTGTGGGCGCTGATCCCCGGGGCACCGAGCTGGGGAACGATTATTTTTCTGTGATCAATTACCCTGTCCAGTTTCGTGGCAGACATACGCCGCATCAGTTCTTCTGTTCCGAATGCGCCTTTACCCGCCGCGCACCATACATTTATGCCTTTGGTGTCCAATACGAGGACCCAGGCGTTTATACCCTTCAACTCCTTTCTGAGGGAATCAAAGCTGAGTTTGTAATTGGCGCTCACGAGGACGTCCGAATTTCTGCCGGGCGTACCTACGGCATAGAGTCCCGGAGTAACAGCATAGTCGTTTCTGAATGAACTGGTCCTGCACTTTACGTGTTCCCAGTAATCGGACGCCCCGAAATCCGTTGATACCACGGGGATAACACCTGCATCCGTCATGAAAGTTCCAACTACCCAGGCCGGCCGGTTTTCTATGCCGGCCGGAAGACAGGCTTTGCCAGACGCCACATCCTGTGTCTGATGTCCGTTCTTCTCCTGCCCGCAACAGGCCGGTTCTCTTTCGTGAACCGCAGGCTTTATAAACTTCAGTTCCGCCACTCTGTATCCCCTCCCTCATTTTCAGGTAAAGTATCAAGGCAGGCGGGCCTTCCACCGATGTCCGCGCAGAGAATTGTTTTCACCCCGCTTGTTCCTGAGCCGGACGACACCGCGTTATATCCCCGCTTTCTTAAGAACCGGCACAATCTCACCGTAAGAGTAATAGCCTATATGCCGGTGAAACTCCCTGCCGTTCCTGTCAAGAAAAACCTGGGTGGGAATTACGAAGACCCTGAATCTTGCGCCCGTATCACTATCCTTCCTGACGTCGACGAAGATAACGTCGAGTTTTTCTCCATAATTTGCTCTCAACTTTGCCATCACCGCTTTCATCTGTTCACACGGTCCGCATCCAACAGATCCGAGTTCAAGCATGACAACCCTGCCTTCTTTCTTTGCATTGTTCAGCACGTTATCAATCTCATTTGCATCGGCGTAACCGGAAATCAGAACAAAAGTCATTATTGCAACAAAAAATGTAACTGCCTTTTTCATAAAACCTCCATAGAGAAAAATCTTCTGCAATGTCTCACAATGGTTCCGTTTTTTTGACCCTGCAGTATTCGACGCTGAAATACCTCTTCTGAAAATAGAGTGCCACATTCACCAGTCCCATAAGGACGGGCACTTCAACCAGAGGTCCTATAACTGCGGCGAAGGCCGCTCCGGAATTTATGCCGAAAACGGAGACAGCCACGGCGATGGCAAGCTCGAAATTGTTGCTCGCCGCTGTAAAGGAGATCGTGGCCGTCTTCGGATAATCGGCGCCGATCTTCTTGCCCATATAAAACGAGACGAAGAACATGACCACAAAGTAGACAAGAAGCGGGATTGCTACCCGGACCACGTCCAGCGGCAGCCTGACGATGTAGTTGCCCTTAAGCGAGAACATGACGACGATGGTGAAAAGCAGGAAGATAAGAGTAATGGGACTTATCTTCGGGATGAATACCTTCTCGTACCACTCGCGCCCCTTGATCTTAAGCATGCTGAAGCGGGTCATCATCCCGGCGAGAAAGGGAATTCCGAGATATATGAAGACGCTTTTCGCAATCTGGCCAATAGTGACATTGACAACCGCTCCCTTGAGTCCGAACCATTCGGGCAGGACGGTTATGAATATATATGCGTACAGCGAAAAGAAAAGGACCTGGAATATCGAGTTAAAAGCCACAAGACCGGCCGCATATTCCGGGTCGCCGCAAGCCAGGTCGTTCCAGACAATCACCATTGCGATGCAGCGGGCAAGTCCGATCATAATAAGGCCCACCATATATTCCGGATAGTTGTGAAGAAAAATGATCGCCAGGAGAAACATGAGCACCGGTCCTATAACCCAATTCTGCACAAGGGACAGGCCGAGAACTTTCCTGTTCATGAATACCTCGCCCAACTCCTCGTATTTTACCTTCGCCAGGGGAGGGTACATCATCAGGATAAGTCCGATGGCTATCGGGATGTTTGTGGTACCGACCTGGAAGCTGTCTATGAATTCCTCGGTACCGGGGATATAATATCCGAGACCCACGCCGAAAGCCATTGCGGCAAATATCCAGAGGGTGAGATACCTGTCGACAAAGGAGAGTCTCCTCGATGCCGCCAGAGTCACGATGAAGTCCCTCCGGCTCCCAGGTCTTCTATCAAGGCATGAATTCTTTCTTCTATTTCGTCTCTCGCCCTCCTGAATTCCTTCAGGATCTCCTCCTCCGTGCCGATAGTCCCCACTGGGTCTTTTATCGGCCAGTGGATGCGCCTTATCGAAGGGGGCGTCACGGGACAGGACTCCTCGGCATTGCCGCATAGCGTCACTATTACATCCATCTCTCCAAGGAGTTTTTCGTCGATTTCCTTGGACAGCTGCCCCGACATATCGATCCCTTTCTCCTTCATGACCTCGACGGCCCTCGGGTTAACGCCCGCTGCCATGAGTCCTGCGCTGTAAGGCTCGATGAGCCCCTTTCCAAATTCGCGGGCGAAACCTTCGGCCATCTGAGAACGGCATGAGTTGCCCGTGCAGAGAAACATTACTTTAAGCACTATTTACCTCCCGCAGCATCTTTTATTTGACGGCATACCGATAACCTCCGCCGTCGCCTCCTTGCCGTCCAGGAAGGCATCGAGTCTCTTCCTGTCAGCCGCAACCGAGTCCTCCGGTATCCGTTCCATCACCGAGAGAACGAGCATCCGCCTGAACAGGTCGGAATCATCGAGGCGATAATGCGTCCACCTGCCCTGTCTCCTGTCCCTGAGGAGCCCGGCCCCTTTGAGCGTACTCAGATGAAAGGATACCTTGGGCTGGATCATGTCGAGCGCCGCCACGATATCGCATACACAGAGTTCGCCGTGTTCCAGAAGCTTCAATATTCTTAAGCGGGTTTCATCGGAGAGGGCCTTGAATATGCTCAGCAGGTCCAGCATGTCACGCCTCTTCCCCGATCAGCTTTTTTATCCTGTCGAGACCGGGAATCGGCTTCCCGGAATGTTTCAGTTTGCCGTTGACCACCAGGCCCGGAGTGGACATAGTGTACCTCATGATCTCCGCAATGTCGGATACCTTCTCTATCGTCGCATCGGTGCCGAGTTCCTTTACGGCAGTTTTCACCAACTCCTTCATCTTGCGGCAGTTAGGGCAGCCCGGCCCCAATACTTTAATCTCCATTTCCAATTCTCCTTTCCTGTCTGATAATCTCTCTCAACACGGCAGAGACGAAGCAAAAATATATTCACCGCAGAGGCGCAGAGGGCGCAGGTAGTGTAAGTTATATATTTCTGCTGAGAGGGCAGAAATATATAAACAGCCATAATGAGCTTTTTTGTTTTCCGGCCTCTCACCGGAAAACAAAATTAACCGGACCTCTGCGATCTCTGTGTCTCTGCGGTGAAGCAGCATTTTTTTATGTTTTTCCCCATCATAAGATAGCGTTGAAGAGGTAGCCTACGGCTATTATCGTCACAGTCATTATCCCGGCGAATACCGCTAGAAGCGGTTTTTTCAATACCTTTCGAAGTATAATCATCTCAGGCAGCGAGAGAGCGGTGACAGCCATCATGAAGGCCAGGACCGTCCCCATGCTCAGGCCTTTTTCCATCAGTGCATAAACGACAGGGATGATGCCGGCCGCGTTTGAATAAAGCGGCACCCCCAGCAGCACCGCCGTCGGTACGGCAAAGACATTACCCTTTCCCGCGAAAGCGGTCAGGAAATCCTGAGGAACGTATCCGTGGATGAAGCCTCCTATCCCGATGGCAATAACGATGAACAGCCATACCCTCCTGAGGATGTCCATGGTGTTCCACCTGGCATACGACAGACGCTCCCCGAATGCCTGATCTTTATTCTCTGATGCGTCGCCGGCGCGAACCTGATAAACATACTCCTCGACCCACTTTTCAAGGTGCATCTTGCCCATGACCGACCCGGCTGAAACTGCGACGATCAAACCCGCGCCGATATAGATTGCCGCGACCTTCCATCCGAAAAGCCCCCACAAGAGGACCACGGCCACCTCGTTTACCATAGGCGAGGAAATCAGAAAAGAGAAAGTTATCCCCAGCGGGACCCCGGCTTCCACAAAGCCGATGAAGAGAGGCACGGCGGAGCAGGAACAAAAAGGGGTTACGACTCCCAGGAGCGCGGCAAGAATATTACCTATAAAGACTTTTTTATGAGATAGGAGTCTTTTCGTCCGCTCGGGGGAGAAATAACTCCGGATCAGCGACACGGCGAAGATAATCACGACAAGAAGGAGAAATATCTTTATCGTCTCGTAAACAAAGAATTCGAGGGCTTCAGCCATCCCTGTTCCCCTGGCCAGGTGCATCAGATTGTATACCACATATGAGGCTAAGTCTTTCATCACGGTGGAGCTCCTTTCGCTGATTATATATAAACAAAAGTTGATCTAATTGTCAACAGGCCGACGCGTAGCGTTTCCGCTCCTTTACTTAACAGGCTTTTCACTTTAAAATTCTTCTCAACATGGGTCGCTCATTGCCCGGGACTCCGGAAGCGGCCACGGACCTCAAAGGAAGGGAGCCGCAAAAGAGTGAGAAGTCATGCGGAGCGCTTGGGAAGAAGACTCCCATCGTTTCTCGTGTGACGGCTCCGAAGAGAGCGGACTTGTCGTCCCCGACCGTGTGGCCCATTCGACTTCCCTTGAGGATATACCTGTGCGGGGAGACGAACCTCTTCCATGATGTCGCTGTAACAGTTCGCCGCAGAGCTCTGCGGTGAAAGGTATTTTGGTTCCGGCTTTGCCTGGTTAAGGTTTATACTTAAATATGACGGGAACAGCGAGACAGGCATCTCAGGGTAAAGGCAGGGGCGGAGTATGACACGCGCGTGCATCCTAGGCATCGGCGGATATTCAGGGACGGGAAAAACAACCTTAATAGAGAAGGCGCTGGTTCATCTCAGGAGGGAAGGTCTGTCTGTCGGAGTGGTGAAGCACACGGCACACCATAAGCTGTCTCCGGATACGGAGGGAAAAGACACCTCCCGTTTTTACAGGGCTGGCGCTGATTTTGTGTTCGCCTGTGATGACGAACAGACTTTTTGCAGGCACCCCCGCAGGAATGCGGACATCGACCACGTCCTGAGTCGTCTGCCTGGCGGTCTGGACCTTGTCCTTGTCGAAGGGTTCAAGGCACATCAAGGCATGAGGAGAGTCTGGCTGGAGACCGGCGAGTCCGTCAGATCGAGGATTCCGGGCGAACAGAAGCCTGCGCTTGTTCTTTACAGAGACGACCCTCTGCACATGAAGAAGCTCCTGGATTATATACGTAGCGAACTCGGCGAGTTTCAGTCGCGGCGTCCTTTGAGGGCCGGTCTGCTCATAGGCGGGAAAAGTGCCAGAATGGGCAGATCAAAGGCATTGCTCCGGATAGGGGCCGAGTCTTTAATCGAAAGGTCCTTCTCGGTCCTTTCCCGGATTTCTTCCGGCGCGGTACTGCTCGGTTCGGGAGAGGTCCCCGGGACACTGACGTCGGCCCGCCGTCTGCCCGACGTACCGGGAATAGACGGTCCCCTTGCAGGCATGCTGAGTGCCTTCAGGTGGGACCCCGACAGCGCATGGATAATTTCGGCGGTCGACATGCCCCTGATGAGCAGCCGTGCCTGGGAGTGGCTGTTGAAGCAGAGAAAGCCTGGCGTATGGGCGGTATTGCCGCGCGTTGATGCTGAAAGCGCGGCAGAGACGACGGGGGCATGCTATGAACCCATGATATTTGAATATATTGAGGAACTGGCCCGGCAAAGGGTCTTCAAGCTTCAGACGATTGCCCGTCATTCCAAAGTCGCCACACCTCAGATCCCGGCGGCCGTAGCTGCTGCATGGAAGAACGTCAACACAGAGGCGGAATGGAAAGATGCACTGTCGAAATTGGACACCCGATAGGCTTTGTTTCGCTTTCATACCATAAACCGTGTCAACCACAGATGAACACGGATAAGCGCGGATAAAAACGAGTGTCTTCGTCTGAGAAGACCCCACCTTTCCGGTGGGTGATGAAAAATCTTCGAAGCTCTTAAGAATCCGGGTCCGTCCGTGTTGATCCGTGGTTAAAATGCTTTCTTGAAGTTCACTTTTCCCCGGACACCGGGATCGATGCCCTGAAGCCCGGCATCTTAAGGAGCATGACCTTGCTGACCGCCACGCCGACGACGGCGCCGGCCAGGATGTCGGACGGGAAGTGAGAGAGACCGATGACCCGGGTCAATGCTATCAGTACGGCGAAAAGATAGAATAGGGACCTGTACCTGGGGAAGTAGAGGGAAATGATAAAAGCGAAAGAAAACGCCGCAGTTGTGTGACCGGAAGGAAAGGAATCGTATCCGCCCCCGAGGGAAGGACCTGTGAACAATATTTCATAGGTTATTCTGGGCCTTGCCCTCCCAAGGAGGTGCTTGATTATCTGCACAGTAATCCCTGAAGCCGCAAATCCCGCAAGCAGGAACTTTCCGGCGTCGGAAAAGGTCTTATTGCTCCCCACCTTGCCGGTCAGATAAAGGAGAAGGGAAAGGACTACAAGCGTCGCGCCGTTTGAAACATATGCCACCCATCGGTTGGCCCCGGGATCCAGCCAATACAGGTCGAAATGTGGTTTCAGATAATCCCGGACCCACAGGACAACAGCCTTATCAAAGTACAGGGCCGGCAGTATCAGCAGCGCAGCATAAAGAAGTCTATTTGCCCTCAAGGAGCGCATAATTTCCGGTTTCTTCCTTCAGTGTGAGGTCCGCATCCTTCAGACTTCCCAGGTCCCTGGTCTTTGCGATGACCAGTAAACTCCGGCCTTCCTTGAGGAGAGGGGCCAATTCTGCGGGGTCCTCGATCTCCTTTACGTCGTGGTCCGAATAGAAAACGATGCTCGGGTTGTTTATCCGGTAGACGATCACCCTTTCCCCTGCAGGGAGCGTCTGTTTTGCATATAAGCTGAACTTGTGGAGGGCGCTCTGCATATAACCGTTCGCCAAAGGCAGCGCCTTTACGGAGAGGACCAGCAGAAAGGCGAACATGAACGCGGCAAGGGCCCCGTAAGACTCCTTTTTTCTGAAGGCAATATAGAGGCCCGCTGCCGCTATCGCAATCAGTATTGCGGCAACAATAAGAACCCATCCCGTCCCGTCGATCCCCGACTTTTGAAGATATCTTCGGGAAATGATGAAGCCGGCTCCCAGCAGTATGGACAGACAGGCCAGGACTGCGTATTCATACCGCTTCCATGAGCCCCACCGCTGCGATATACCGGAGGCTATGAGGAGACAGGCAGCTGGGACGGCCGGAAGGATATAGTTGGGAAGCTTTGTTGTCGAAAAGGAGAAAAAGACGAAGACGAAAGACAACCAAATAAAGGCCAGCAATATGGCGGACCGGTCAGGGCCGTCTGTCGATGCGTTCTGCGCAAGGCTCTTCGCTGCCGAAACAGCCGGACCAGCAAAGGTATTCCGGGAACCCTTCAATGCGTCTCTGATCCCCCCCGGCAAGAAAACAATCCACGGAAACAGACCGATTATCAGCACAGGGATGTAATAGAAAATCGGGCCCCTGTGACCGGATATTACCTCGGTATATCTCATGAAGTGGTGCTTTATGATGAAAAGCCGGACAAATTCCTCTCCGTTTACCGCCAATTCCGCCCCGTACCACGGACCGGAGACGATGAAGAAAAGGATAAACCCCTTGAGACTGAAAATCCGTCTGACTCCGGGCATTCTTTCCTTCGCATACATGTAGATCATTGCTATGGTGAAGGGAAAAACTATCCCTATCAGCCCTTTTGTAAGGAAGGCGAGGGAAGAAAACAGATAAAATCCATACAGGTACCAATCGGTTCCAGGCCCGCCCCCCGCCTTCCCGGCCCTGGAAAGGAAGAAGGAAAAAAGGGAAAGCGTAATAAAGAGCGTGAGCGTCATATCGGTGACAGCAGCATGAGAATAAACAAAGTAAAAAAGGGAGAGGGCAAGGGCGGTCGAGGCGTAGATGCCGGTCCAGGCACTGCCTGCGCGCCGACCGAAAAGGAAAACCGCCAGGCAGAGCAGGAAACCGGCGGCTGCCGAAGGGAAGCGTGCCCCGAATTCGTTTATTCCGAATGCCTTGTAGGAGACAGCCATGTGCCAGTAAAAGAGAATAGGCTTGTCGTAGCGGTTCACGCCATTGTAAGTCGGCGTGATCCAGTTGCCGTCATTAACCATTTCCTTTGTCGCTTCGGCGAATACCGCCTCGTCCACATCAAAAAGCGTGACCGAAGCCAGCCTGTAGAAAGATATAAATAGAAAGAGAGCGATCAGGACCGGGAAATAATAGGACTTTAGACGGTTCATGTCGTTGTCGCTTTTCTATTTACCCTGACGGTGAAAGAGATTTGTGTTTTCTATTGCGTCTGTAAGGTTTTCAAAAAACATCGAGGATTAATAATAACACACACAGTCAGGATTATCCGCAATGGAGGCGCAGAGGACACGAAGAGATTAAGCACATATCGCTCTTCCTCCCGGCAGGCATACGAATAGGTTACCTGTAATTGATGAACTCGATGTGGATACCGAAATCCTTGTCCTTTATAAGGCCGATGGCAGTCTGCAGGTCGTCTATTTTCTTTGCCCTGACCCTCACCTGGTCCTTCTGTATTTCCGCCTGGACCTTCATCTTCGCGTCCTTGATAAGCTTGACGATCTCCTTCGCCTTGTCGACGGAGATCCCCTCCTGAAGGGTCACGATCTGCCGTACGGTGCCGCCCGACGCCTGCTCTATCTTGCCGTAGCTCAAGGCCTTGAGAGATATGCCTCTCTTGATGAGTTTTGTCTGAAGTATGTCCACAACGCTTTTCAGTTTACCTTCGTCATCAGATACCAGTGTTATTTCGTGCTTGTCCTTGTTCAGGTCGATGTCGCTCTTGCTGCCCCTGAAATCGAAGCGCTGCTGTATCTCTTTCATCGCCTGCTGGACGGCATTCAGGACCTCCTGCAGGTCTACCTTGCTCACGATATCGAATGAATGCTCTTCTGCCATGGTTTACCTCCGTAAAGTTGTTATCAGGATGCCCGTATGCTGCAGGCACTAATGAAGCTTGAATACCGGCCCGCCCTTCACTCAACCGATTCAGCTCGTCCACCGGGCTCCGGCTTGCAGACCGGACAGAACAGCTCCCCCAAATCCAGGGGGCAGACATGCCCTCATCCAAGGCAGCAGACGCACTGTTGCGCTGGTTGTCCGCAGGTTTCGCAGGTTTTCACGAGTGCATTATACCCGCTGGGAGCCGCTGCTGTCCAATATCTCCGCCAGGCCGTACGCCTAACGCGACATTTCGATATTCCTTACAAGGCCCTCTACCAGAAATATCATTGACTCCGCGTCGAGGAACCTGTCGGCCGAGGAGTCAAAGAGTATCTTGACTTTGGAAGGAAATTCCTCCTCCTCCGGCCAGTACAGGACCACCACGGGGATCCTTGGAAGGAGACGCATATACCATGCGCTCCGGGTAGGAAAGTCCCCGCGCCGCTCCGCGCCCATTCGCAACAGCGTTTTTTCGACCTTGCTGAAGTCCCTGTCGAACATCTCCCTGAGGGGTTCCTCGCAGTCCCTCTCGAATGACGACGCCTTTACCATGCCGCTTTTCAGTTCCCCGAATGACGCCCACTTTCCAGTTAATTCTCCCCTGCCCCTTGTCCGGATGTAATGGAGGAGAAGAATCTTTATCCAGGGCGTCATATGGTCTTTTGTAGCTATCTGACCATCATGCGATATGGTAAACTCCCTGCCCATACAGGTCAGGAAAAGGCTGTCGTCTTTTATTTCGGCACCGATGCCATCGGCGATTTCACCGAAATCCATCGCCTTTACCTCTTCCCTCAGTTTCCTTATCAGTTCTTCCCTCCAGTCCGAGAGGGAAAGGGAACTTTCCAGTATTTTTTTCTCTTCTTCAGTCAGCAGGGGACATTCCGACAGTACGGCATCACCGGTTATTACAGAAAGTGCAAAGGGCATACAGGTCTTGAACCTGCATTCGCCGCAGTTTTTCCTGGGAAGTTTCTTGTAGAGGTCAAGCGGATTCATCTTTTTCATCTGTGGCGCTTTTTTCCAAATTATAGCAGATGTCGTGCCGGGACGGCCCGCACCGCTATTCAAATTTCAAAAAGGTTACTATATAATAATACACTGGAGTGGTTCCTGTTCCAATATGATGGAAATTCTGCAGCATCACAGATGGATCCTGGATATTCTCGACATTACCTTAATGTCGGTGATACTGTACCGTCTTCTGCTCATTGTGAAAGGGACCAAGGCCGCGCAAATGCTGATCGGGCTTGCAATTCTGCTCCTGGCATCAGTGGCGTCCCGTTACCTGGAGCTTTATACAATCGACTGGCTTGTCCAGAGTTTCTGGTCACAGATCGTCATCGCCATAATAGTGCTGTTTCAGCCTGAGATAAGGAGGGCTCTTGCCCACATGGGAGAAACCCAGTTCCTCACTTTTACCAAGGCGGAGGAACTTAAGTCGCTTGAGGAGATCGTAAGGGCGGTGGTATCTCTGGCCAACAGAAAGATAGGAGCGCTGATTGTGATCGAGCGTGATACGAGTCTGAAGGATTTTGTGGAGGTCGGGACGCCTCTTGATGCCAGGGTCTCCAAGGAACTGCTGCTCAGTATATTCCATCCCACTTCCCCTATTCATGATGGAGCGGTTATTATAAAGGGCAACAGGGTCGCTGCGGCCGGATGTTTTCTGCCGATAACACTGAGTTCGGAGCTGAGCAAGTCTCTCGGCACCAGACACCGGGCAGGCATCGGCCTAACGGAGGAAACGGACGCCGTAGCGGTCATTGTTTCCGAGGAGACCGGGTTCATATCGATGAGCCTGGACGGAAGACTGGAGACGAAGCTGGATATGGGAACGCTGAGAGACATTATGACCGACCTGTTCGCCGCGAGCAAGGGGAAGAAATGAGGAACCTGTTCTTCGGGAACCTTAGTCTCAAGATATCGGCCCTGTTGCTTTCCGTATTCCTGTGGCTTTTCGTTACGTCGAGAGGACAGTCCGAGATATCGCTCGAAGTACCCCTGGAATTCAAGAATGTTCCTGCGGGGTATGGGATTGTCACGGCCAGTACCAAGGCCGTGAATGTGACCGTGAGGGGACAGGAAAGGTTGATGAAAAGCCTGCAGCCCGCAGACGTCCGGGTATCTGTGGACCTTGCCAAGTCAAAGGCTGGAGAGGCAACGTTTTACATAAACAAGGACGACATCAGACTTCCCTATGCAATGTCGGTAATGAACGTCGCCCCTTCCTCGGTCAAGCTCGACATAGAAGAGATGGTAACAAAATCCGTCAAGGTGAGGCCCACGGTCATAGGCATCCCTCCAGATGGATATATTATAAAATCCATCGACGTGCAGCCCCTGACTGTTACCATAAGGGGTTTGGAGACCGAAGTGAAAAGGATACGTGAACTCAGGACTGATGTGATCGACTTGTCGGGATTGACGGCTACCACGGTGAAGGAGGTCGGCATAGACGGGGCTGGTGCGAACGTCAAGATAAATGTTGACACTGTAAAGGTTACGATTGCGGTTGCAGGAGGGAGGAGATGAAACTTTTCGGCACGGACGGCATACGCGGCAGGATCAACCAGCACCCGATGACGCCGGAGAATGTCCTCAGGGTAGGCATGGCGGCGGCAACCGTGCTCAGGAAGGAGCACCACGGGAGAAACATGGTTCTGATCGGAAAAGATACCCGTCTTTCCGGCTATATGATTGAAAGCGCCCTCACATCGGGGATATGTTCAATGGGCATGAACGTAACGCTCGTCGGTCCCCTGCCGACGCCTGGCATAGCTTTTCTTACCAGGACGCTGAGGATCGACGCAGGTATCGTCATTTCCGCTTCTCACAACCCTTATCAGGATAACGGGATAAAATTCTTCTCCCACACCGGATTCAAGCTTCCTGACTCGGTCGAAAAAAGAATAGAGGAACTGGTGATGGACGACTCCCTTCACAGGTTCAGACCCAAGGGAGAAGAGGTGGGCAAGGCTCACAGGCTCGATGACGCTACCGGTCGGTATATAGAATACATCAAGTCAACTTTCCGGAAAGGAATGACTCTCGAAGGGCTGAAGATTGTGGTCGACTGCGCCAACGGGGCCGCCTACAAGACCACTCCGTGGCTATTGAGGGAACTCGGCGCCGAAGTGATATCCATCAACGACAGGCCGGACGGGGTAAATATCAATTCCGACTGCGGTTCCTTATTTATGGATGGTCTCCGCGGGGCGGTGCGCGAACATAAAGCTCATGTCGGCATATCCCACGACGGCGATGCCGACCGTGTGCTTATGGTCGATGAGAGGGGGCGGGTTGTTGACGGCGACCAGATAATGGGCATGTGCGCTGCCGCAATGAAAACCGAAGGAACGCTCAATGGGCATACGGTTGTGGCTACGGTAATGAGCAACCTGGGGCTGGAGAAGTTTCTGGAAAGCCGCGGCATCAAGCTGCTGAGAACGAAGGTCGGCGACAGGTATGTGGTGGAAAGGATGCTCGAAGGGGGCCACAATGTCGGCGGTGAACAGTCTGGACATATCATCTTTCTGGATTTTAACACTACAGGCGACGGGCCTATTACGGCCGTCCAGGTCCTGAACATCATGAAGAACAGCGGCATGCCACTTTCAAAGCTGGCATCGGGTATTAAGCTCTTCCCGCAGGTACTTCTGAATATCGACGTCGAGAAGAGGCGCGACATTTCATCGATACCGGAAATCGAAGAGGCTGTCAGGAAAGCGGAAAAGAAGCTGAACGGCAGGGGGAGGGTGCTTGTGAGAGCATCCGGGACGGAGCCGAAGATACGGGTCATGCTCGAGGGAGAAGACCTGAGGACGATTAAAAAACTCGGCACTGATATATCAAAGGTTGTAAAAGAAAAGATGACCTGATGCCGGTCTTTGCGTCATTCCTCGCCGGCGACGCCCTGTTTTATTTTTACCGTTTTTTCCCTCTTTCGAGCATCTTAATCCTGATCACGTCTGCAGTTTGCCTCTACTTTAAAAGGAAGATCTTCCTGCTCTCCATCGTCCTTGTGGGGTCACTTTATGCCCTCCTCAGGTTTACACCGTCAGATATCCCCGAAGGCATCCGGAACAGGGTCCTCACAGTTACCGGGACGTTTTCTCCCGGCGAAAGAATTACCGCATCCGGAAATGCTTTACGGACCCTCACCATAGAGTCGGCTGTCGACCCTGAAACCGGCAAAGATGCAGAAGAAATGACCGGAAGGGAAGTCGATATCTTCCAGGACATCGCGCCGTCCCCCGATAGGCGGTATGAACTTCTCCTGAGAACGGGCGGGGATACGGCTGAAATGAACCCGGGGGGCTGGAAAAGAGACCGTCTTTACGGCACAGTCATTAGTCTGCGTGAGGGAGTTACCGTCCAGCGTTCGTTCATGGACGAGGTGAACAGGCGGAGGGATGAACTGAATCTCTTCATAGCTCGCAGGTTCGGCGGTGACGGAGGGGCGCTGGTTTCAGCCGTTACCACCGGCGAAAAGTCATACCTCAGCGATCATGCCAGAGAAGCGTTCGCAGTGACGGGGCTGGCGCATCTTCTCAGCATCTCCGGCACGCATTTTGGGTTGTTTTCGGTCATCCTCTTCGGGGTCTTCCTTTTTCTCATCCGCCGGTTGCCGTACAGAGTTCTGGAGAGGCTGACGATGTACCTGTCCCCGTCGCAGGCGGCCGCGCTGCTCTGCATACCTTTTATGCTGATGTACCTGGGAATGTCGGGAGGGAAGGTCCCGGCAGTAAGATCTTTCGTGATGATAAGCCTGTTCCTTGCAGGTCTTCTCCTCGGGAGAAAGGGTTTCTGGCTGAACTCTCTTTTTTTTGCGGCTTTCGTCCTTGTCCTTTGGGACCCGGCTGTGATACTGAGCCTTTCTTTCCAGTTCTCTTTCATAGCCGTGCTGTTTATAGGTTTCTCCGTGGAAAGGAAGGAGGATGAAGGAAAGGGCGAGGATTTTGAGTCCCGGGTTCTACATTTTTTCGGTAATTCGGCAAAGCTGACCCTTGCGGCCTTCCTGGGGACCGCTCCCCTGGCTGCCTACCATTTTCATTTGCTTCCGACCGTTTCACCTCTCTCGAACCTTCTTGTGGCGCCGCTCATCGGCTTCATTCTCGTGCCACTCTCCCTTTTTTCGGCGTTTGCGTTCCTGGCGACAGGCAATTACGTCTTTGCCCCGGTGGTGGGAGAACTGGCGAAACTGTTGGTGGCGATGGTGGAACAGATTGCACGAATTCCCTTTGCCGGGGTGACGGTCCCTTCTTTTCCGCCTGTGCTCTGCATATTTTTTTACGCCGGTTTTCTCCTTTATCTCCTCATGGGCAGAAGGAAAGAGCTCCTGATTGTACCTTTCATACCTTTTCTGCTCTATGCCCTTGTGAGCGCGCTGGGGCAAAGAACGCTGACCGTCACCTTTCTCGATGTCGGCCAGGGTGATTCGGCCGTGATAGAACTGCCCGACAGGAAGACTGTCGTGATAGACACGGGAAGGACCGGCAGGGAGACGGCGGCTTTTCTGAAGTACAGGGGCAGAAAGACGATCGACGCACTTGTGCTGACTCATATACATCCGGACCATACCGGTGGATTCGAATACCTGATGAGCCGGTTTGCGGTGAAAGAGGTGTGGGACAACGGACTTATCAGATATCCCGAAGCCGTGAAGGCTATACATCGTATACTGGCAAGAGGGGATAAAGTCGAGGCGGCCCGTTACGGAATTACCGTCCTCCATCCGCACAGCGGATTTCATGCGTTTGACGGAAGCCAATACGATGAGGATAACAACTCTTCACTTGTCCTGAGGGTAGCGGGAAAAAAATGCTCATTCCTTTTTGCGGGAGATATAGAAGAGGAGGCCGAGAAAGATCTGGAACACCTTAAAGGATGGCTTAAGAGCGATGTCATCAAGGTTCCCCACCATGGCAGCGGGACTTCGGCGGACGATGAATTCCTTTCCCTCGTTTCTCCGTCTGTGTCAGTGATCTCCGTGGGAAGGGACAACCCTTTCGGCCATCCCGGGCCGCGGGTCCTCGAAAAATTGGCCGGTTCTGAAATATTCAGGACAGACAGGGATGGGGCGGTGAAGATAACGGAAACGGATGATGGTCTTCACGTTAAGACCTGCCGGGAGGCCGTTCTACAGGAAGCTGACAATCTGAAACAGGAGTTGAAGAACCTGAAACTTCTCTTTTCCTCGTGGTAGAGGGCAGGTCAGGAATGCTGTTGTGCGGTGGACGAAGAGCCTGAACGAAGACCTGTGCAAGGCGGGACTGATGTTCGTTAAGGAAGTGCCCCCTGTAAATGTTTAAAACCTTATCGGTCGACGAGTATCCTCTTGCCGTCCCTTGCGCCACGAACAAGAACGTCTCCGATGTGCGCAGCAGGCACACCTTCCTTTTGCAACAGCCCGGTCAGCCTGTCCCTGGAGGCTGCCGGGACGAAGATGAGAAGGCCGCCGGAAGTCTGGGCATCGTTCATCAGGATCCTTTCGCTCTCTGAGACGTCTTCGCCCCATGTTACGTATTGCTCGAAGGTCCTCCGGTTTTCTCTCGTGCCCCCGGGTATCATGCCCATCCCGGCCAGTTTCACGGCATCTTCAAAGAAAGATATCCGGCCCGAGTAAAGCTGCGCTGTGCAGTCGCTCGCCCGAAGCACTTCAAGGAGATGGCCGATCAGGCCGAAGCCTGTTACGTCAGTAGCAGTGTCTACCCCGACCTCCACCATGATCTCCCCTGCCTTTTTGTTCAGCGTGGCCATCGAGAGGGTGAACTCCTCTATGACGGCCTCATTGCACTTTCCCGCCTTTAATCCGGTGGAAATAATGCCCGTGCCTATTTTTTTTGTGAGTATAAGGGCATCCCCCGGACGGGCTTTTGCGTTGTGGAGGACTTTGTCAGGGTGGACCACACCCATTACCGTATATCCGAATTTCGGCTCCCTGTCCCTTATCGTATGCCCGCCGATGACGGACACCCCGGCCTCGGTCATTTTGTCGATGCCTCCCTGTATGATCCTCTGCAGTACAGGGAAAAATTCGGGCTCGTTAGGAAACATGGCGACGTTCAGCGCTGTTACAGGCTTTGCCCCCATCGCCCAGACATCAGACAGGGAGTTTGCAGCGGCGATTGCTCCGAACCAGTATGGGTCGTCAACTATGGGGGTAAAAAAATCCGTTGTCAGAACTACCGCCGTGTCATCCGATATGCGGTAAACACCCGCATCGTCCGCGTTGGCTGAGCCGACCAGCACGTTACTGTCAGTTATCACAGGCAGCTGCCCCAGCACGTGGGACAGGTCCAAAGGACTGAATTTTGAAGCTCAACCAGCGCAGCTTGAAAGGCTTGTCAATTTGATGTCCATCCTGGGCACCTCCCTTCCTGATGCAGAATATGAGATATTATACCCTTGAACGGCGGATTAATAGAGGGCCATGGTACGCTGATTATTTTTATCACACGGATGGGAAACAGGTGAAAGTCGGTTTTACTCAAAGCCGAGGAAGATACGCCTGTATTTGTATTTCTCACGGTAGATCCTGTTTCTCAGCAGTAAATAATCTTCATTACCAGGATCATCGATCAGGGCCTCGTGTATATGGTCAAGGGCCTTCTGGTATTGTCCCTTGTTGTAAAAGTCCAAAGACATCTTGTATTCCTTTGAGGCCGCGCAGCCGGCACTCAGGGCGAACAACAAAGCGACGGATACAATCAGAAGTCTCTTCATGAATGTCAAAACCGGCCCCACTTTCATCCTGTCCTGTCTCAGGCCCAAAAAATCAGGCCTTAACCAAACGCTTCTAATTTACAACCTTTCCATAAATTTCTCAAGACTAAAGCCCGGCGCATTCGCTCATTGACCCCTTAATGAGCCACCTGGAACGGGCAGATCTGCCCGCCGGGACGGTGAACTTGTTTTTACAGTGAATATTCTGATAAGTTTATGGAGCCACGCGGGCAACCCTGTGTTTACCTTAAGACGCCTCTTTGGGCGACATCCCGGCTGAGGCCCCGCGCGTTAGGAAAAGCCGGGGTTTTCTGCTTTGCAGGGATAAAAATTCGTGGGTCGATAATCACTGAAAAATTGGCCGGTATGTATGCGGAGGCACTGTGAAGGTCGTGAAGAGTATATCTGTTTTGTTGATGCTGGCCTTGTTATGGGCAATCCCGGCTATCGGTATAAACGCCGGTTATTACAACGACCGGGCCAATAAATATTATGAAAAAGGGCGGTATGACGACGCCATCCAGGATTACACGAGGGCCTTGGAAATCAGCCCTGATGATCCGGTCGCCTATTACGACAGAGCCAACGCTTACTACCGGAAGGGGCAGTATGATAAGGCGATCAAGGATTATACAAAAGCCCTTGAACTCAGTCCGGGGGTTGCAGAGGCTTATTACAACCGCGGTCTTGCATATTACTCCAAGGGGCGGTTTGAGGATGCGGTGAAAGATTATACCAGGGCCCTTGAGATTAATCCCAAAGATTTCGAGACTTATAACAACAGGGGCAATGCCTATACAAAATTGGGAAAATACGGAGACGCGATCAGGGATTATACCAGTGCCCTTGAGATCCGGCCCGAGTATAAGAAAGCTTATTACAACAGGGAGTTCGCATATGCCAGGAAGGCAGAAGCAAAAAACGGGACCGGCGGTGCAGACCCGAAAGGCGAACTGCGTACCATTGCCAGGAAGAATGAACAAAAAGTCGCGCCAACTGAAGTGTCAGCGGAAAATTCAGGCGAAGGCCGGCATGATGCGCCCTTCTACATGAAGCGGGGAGAGGCCTTAATTGCGGATGGGCGATACGATGAGGCGATCGGCGAATACACCAAGGCGATAGAGGCGGACAGGCGTAACGCTGGGTCTTTCAGCGGGAGGGGAACTGCCTACTATGAAAAAGGGGAATATGATAGTGCGATCAAAGACTATTCCATGGCACTTGATCTGAACCCGGCTGATGCCGGAATTTACTATAAAATGGGGAACATATTCGCCAGGAGTAAAGAGTACGACGAGGCTATAAAGGAGTATACGAAGGCCATTGAGCTGAACCCGCTGTTTGCTAAAGCATACAATAACCGGGGGAATGCATTTTACCGCAAGGGCGCTTTCGAAGAGGCCTTCCGGGACTGGAAAAAGAGCGGTGAAATCAGCCATAGCCACCCTGAAGCCCCGAGCAAGTGAATACAACTTCTGTCACTCACTGCCACTTGTCGTAAAAAACGCATTCGTTAAGCGGCTTCCTCGCCGAGACTGCCTCTTTTTCGTCTTTCCGGTAGCCTACGGGAAAAAGCCCGACGACGCGAATACTTGCCGGGATAAAAAGAAGCTCGCGTACTTTTACCTCGTCAAAAACTCCGACGAATACCGTTCCCAGTCCCAGACCGTGCGCAGCCAGCATCAGACTCTGGGCGGCGATGCCGAGATCGGCCATGTAATAGTGCTGGCTCCAGATGACCCCGGACTTTTCCGGATCCGCACAGGCGACGATCACCACAGGCGCTTCTGCCAGGCCCTTCTTTGAAGGATTCGTCTTATAGCCGCGAGGGGCAAAGAAAGTCTCCACGTAAGACAGTTCGCTGATCCTTTCCCTCGCCGTTTTATCTTTCACCACCACAAAGCTCCAGCATTGAAGATTTGCCCACGAAGGCGACATGCGGACCGCCTCAAGAATGGCCTGAATCTTCGTCTCTTCTACGGGTTTGTCAAGAAACCGCCTGACGCTCCTTCTCGTCCGTATCGCTTCGATTACTTCCATGTCTTCCTCCTTTGGATGCCTCAAATTTGAAGCTTGCCTGAATGGGCGAGAGAATCTATTCTGATTACGGAAGCCGCAGGCATAACGTATCAGGCAACCAGGAGGTACTCTGCGGAGTCGCGCAGGATATGGATCTTTTTCCGCTCACCCGCCTCTTTTGCTCAGATTTATTAACAGTTTCATAATAGTCTGTACGTTTTGGTCGTCATTCCCGCGAAGGCGGGAATCCAATCTAACCGAGAATGGATGCCCGATTAAGGTCCTCGGGCATGACGAATAAGACTATGAAATCTGTGAATATTATTATGAGACTGTTAATAAATAAATATAGCACAGATTTGGAGGAACTTACATATTCCAGTATTGTTGGCCCGGATGTTCTGTCCTGCGACCCCTTGAATGGATGGGTAAACCTGATATCATGGTAATCAGGGAGAATATGAATGAAAGCGATGGTATTAGGGAAAATTGGGGACCTTAAGAAGGGCGCGGCACCTCTTAAGGCCGTTGAACTGCCGGACCCCGTTCCGGCCCGTGGGGAAATCCTGGTAAAGGTTTCGGCCTGCGGCGTATGCCATACTGATATCGACGAGATAGAGGGCAGGACGCCTCCGCCGGTGCTGCCCGTTGTTC
>JBJKOV010000379.1:0-3249 GCA_046707105.1 Thermodesulfovibrionales bacterium | reverse complement strand
GGAAGACGAGCGTTGCCGCGCTTACTATCAAATATCTCATGGAAAAAAGGAAAGGGGCCGTACTGGCCGTTGACGCGGACAGCAACTCCTGCCTGAACGAGGCCCTGGGAGTGGACGTGCATGCGACCATAGGACGCCTCAGGGAGGAGTCCCTGCAGACCATCAGGAGCGGCTCCGAGAGGCCCGGCGGCATGTCCATGGAACAGCTTTTCGATTACCAGGTCCAGCAGTCGGTAATCGAGTCAAAGGGGTTCGACCTGATGGTTATGGGAAGACCGGAGGGTCCGGGATGTTACTGCGCGGCGAACAATATCATCAGAAAATATACCGACAAGCTTTCTGAAACCTATTCCTACGTCGTCATCGACAATGAGGCCGGGATGGAGCATCTCAGCAGGCGCACGACCCACAAGGTGGACCTGCTGATGATCATCAGCGATCCCACGGTGCGCGGTATCAGAACGGCCCACAGGATCGAGGGGCTTGTGAAGGAACTCGACCTCGACGTCGGCAGGCACGCGCTTGTCATAAACAGGGTGTCCGGAGGGGAGGGGCAGGAGCTGAGCGGGTTTGCGGGGGAGTTGGGCATCGAGGTCGCCGGCCTTGTTCCGCAGGACCGAAATATTTTTGAATACGATCTGCAGGGGAAGGCTATCGTCGGCCTGCCGTCGGATTCCCCGGCGGTGTCTGCCCTGTACGGAATTCTCGACGGGTTTCAGATATCCTGAGACGGCACTGCTAGGTTCTGTATTCCGCGTTGATCTTCACGTAATCCTCGGTAAAGTCGCAGGTGAGGACTTCTGCCGAGGAGTCTCCTGCGTGGAGGTCGACGGTGATCCTTATCTCTTTTGACTTCAGGGCTTCGGTCGCCTCCCTGTCCTTGCCGCTTGACAGGCCGTTCCTGACCACCTTTACGTTGTTGAAGAAGATATCGGTTTTTTCTTCCCTGAACCTGATTCCCGAATATCCCACCGCCGCCATGATCCGGCCCCAGTTGGCGTCATTGCCGTAGATCGCCGTCTTTACAAGGTTTGAATTCGCAACGGCAAAGGCCGCTTTTTCAGCGTCACGGACGGTCTTTGCTCCCCTCACATTGACCTGGACGGCCTTGGTCGCGCCTTCCCCGTCGCTGACAAGCAGCCTGGCCAGTCCATAAGTGACGTCATGCAGGGCTTTTCTGAACGGCTCAAAGTATTCGGACTTCCGGGTGATGGGGGCATTGCCGAGCAGTCCGTTTGCCATCATGAGTGCAGTGTCATTTGTCGACATGTCGCCATCTATGGTTATACGGTTGAATGATCTCCTCACAGCCTCTTTCAGCAGTGAGTCGAGGGTCCCCTGTTCGACAGCTATATCGGTGAACAGAAAACAGAGCAGGGTCGCCATGTTTGGCGCAATCATGCCGGCGCCTTTGCATATCCCGGACATCACACCTGTTTTCCCTCCGACCTTTATTTTTTTGTGGAGAATCTTCGGAAACGTATCGGTAGTCATGATAGCTTCTGCAACGTCGCCGATAGACGAACTCCCCCTGCTCCCCGTAAGGACCGGCAGGGCATTGATTATTCTGTCCATCGGAAGCTGGGTTCCTATCACTCCCGTCGAGCAGATATAAACCAGGGACTGCGGTATCCCGAGATCTTTTGCTACGGAAGCGACGATCGCCCCGGCGTCCCTCATCCCCTGCTGTCCCGTGCATGCATTTGCGTTGCCGCTGTTGACCACTATGGCCTGACCCTCGCCGGACCTGATTCTCTTCATGCAGAGCCTGACGGGAGCCGCCTTTACTGAATTAGTGGTGAAGCATCCCGCAGTCACGGCCGGGACCTCCGACACAATCAGGGCCAGGTCCTTCCGACCCGGTTTCTTGATCGCGGCGCCGACTGTTGAGAAGGAAAAACCTTTTGGTGTTACGCCTTTTTTTATCATGCTATTAAGATAATTCTTACCGGTGAAATTTTCAACGGTTTATTCATTCGGTCGTGGAGGGCCTTCACCCCGCGGAGGGCTCCCCGCATCAGGGAAAAAGAGCGGTATCTTCCAGCGCCTCGGTTTCGGCAAACCCCATCATGATATTCATGTTCTGCACCGCCTGACCCGAAGCACCCTTGACCAGGTTGTCGATCGCACTTACGACGATGAGAGTATTTGTCCGCTCCACGAACTTAAAGCCGATGTCGCAGTAATTCGTCCCGCGCACATTCTTGACGTTCGGGAACGCCCCATTTTCGAGCACCCGCACGAAATGCTCATTCCTGTATGCACCGCGAAATAATTTCCCGATTGTTTCAGGAGATGTATCCTTTGCCAGGCGGGCATAGATTGTTGTCAGTATGCCCCTGTCGACGGGCAGAAGATGCGGCGTGAAATTGACCGTGAGCTGTTTGCCTGCCAACAGGGAAAGCTCCTGTTCGATTTCAGGTGTATGCCGGTGCGTGCCTATGCCGTAAGCCCTGAAGCCTTCGTTCACTTCGCAGTATGAGACCGCCAGATCGGCTTTTCTGCCGGCCCCGCTCGTCCCCGACTTCGAGTCGATCACAATGGACGACATGTCGATCAGCCGGTTCCTTATTGCGGGCATAAGTCCCAGGATGGCGCTTGTCGGGTAGCAGCCCGGGTTTGCCACAAGAGAGGCCCGTTTTATCTTCTTCCTGTAAAGTTCGGGCAGGCCGTAAACCGCCTTCCTGAGCGCGGGCCTGAATTCATGCGGCGCACCGTACCACCGTTCATAAACAACCGGGTCGTGAAGGCGGTAGTCTGCGGACAGATCGATGACTTTTTTCCCGTTTCGGAAGAAGAAGTTCACCGCCTCCTGCGAGGCCCCGTGGGGCAGGGCGAGGAAAAAAATGTCGGCCTTGCCAAGCAGTTTTTCCTTGTTCAGCGGCTCGTACGTCAAATCCCCGTAACCGCGAAGGTGCGGGAAGACATCCGTCAATTTTTTTCCCGCGGATTTTTCGGAGGTTATGGCCGCAATCCTGACACGCTTATGGCGTGCCAGGATACGCAGGAGTTCGATCCCCGTATATCCGCTGCCGCCGCATATTGCTACTTTCTGCATGTTAGAAAATATCTCCCCGGTTCGCCTGCCGCCCCGAAAAACTTGTCATGGCGGCGGGTATGTCTAAAAATAAAGGGCTCGTCCAAAGAACGAGCCCTTTCTCCTGATGCCGAACCCGTATAACGGGCAGAAACTATCTCTTAGAGAACTGGAAGCGTTTCCTGGCGCCCTTAAGGCCGTATTTCTTCCTT
>JBJKOV010000378.1:0-2353 GCA_046707105.1 Thermodesulfovibrionales bacterium | reverse complement strand
TCATCACGATCCGGCCGGAGGGCAGAGCGAACGCATTGGGTCCCATAAACGGACTCCTCCTGAAATCGAGGCTGAAGCGAAATCCCCCGGGACCGACATCTTTTACGAGAGAGGAAAAAGTGTTTCTTATGCGCGCTGCTTTCTCCGGTGCGAGTCGCGAGGGCTGCAGAAACCTCCGGTCCATGACCTTCAGCGCCTGAGTGCTTATCTCGTCGGCTACGACCGGGGGCAGCGACCTGGCTATCCTCTCGGCGAGAAAGGGTATGGCATAGGCGTGAAAGAGCCAGACGCAGGCGACTATTCCCGCAAGTGAAAGAAGTACCGCCTTCCAGCTCCCTTCGATAAGGGAAACAAGCCGGAGCCCGCGGTTATGAGGCATCATTTTTTCAACTGCCGAGAGGGCGGCCATGTCGGCCGATTCGCAGACGGCCGCGTCGGGAAGCCTTATCGCGCGGATCGTCCTCCCAAGAGGCGGATCGATTCTGCAATCGGCAAGGCGCACCTCGCGGATGAGACTGTCGCCGTATTCTATCCGAAGGACAGCACCGTAACAACTGAACCTTGCCGGCCTTGCCAGGGAGTTACGGCCGTCCAGGTAGGTGCCCTCGAATTCGATCACAGGCCTATCTCGAAAGCGAAGAAGTCGGTGGCCGCCTCGCCGTAATAACTTTCCGGCGGCTCGACCGCTGCGGTGAAGGAATTGAGGTCCTGTACGGAAACCAGGGAGATGCTTTCGGCAATGTAGCGCATCCTCCGGACCTTTGCCCAGGGGATGAGAAGGCCGCATGACAGGATGATCAGCAGTATATTGGACACCCGGATCCAGAAGAGCCTCATCGCGTTAAGAGAGCTTTCGAACCTGATATTTCCCAGTTCGGACTGATCGAGGCAGTAATTCGTCGTCCATGCGTAGAGGTACTGCTGGAGGAAGGTGCCGACGAGGATGAAAAACCCGTACATCGGCAGGATTGCCGAAAGGATGACGGCTGGAAGCGAGCCTTTGCCCGGAAGGGAGAAGCCGATGACCCCCGCAAAGAGAATGCCGATTACCATCGTCCAGAGAAACATAACCCCTGCCGCGGTCAGGGCGGCCGGGATATACGTATTGTAGAATGGACCGTGGGTGCCTTTGTAATTATTGCATGTAGTGCCGAAGGCGACATTATGGAAGAAGTACTTCTTCTTGAGGTAGGCCCAGTAAGGGACGATGAGACCTAAAGTGAAAGGAATGAGAAGCGGATATAAAAGGTAGGAGCGGTAGCTGTCCTGAACGGTCCCCAGAAAACGGAACCTGACGTTCCGGTAGGCGGAATTGCGGGTGAAGAAGCGCAGCGACTTATAGATCAGAAAAGGGAGGACAAGGGAGAAAAGAAGGACAATGACAATTGCGTAGGCGGGGTTCAGAAAGCGTGCGAGATAGTAAAGCGCAATCCCCCCGCCTACGATAAGATATCCTTTAAGGAGCGCCTTCGGCTCGGCGGTGTAATCGAAAGCGTGGCCGTCGAGAAGGGTATTTCTGTAAAAATACTTTCGTGTTCTTACTTTTGCCCATGCCGCATAAATGCCCAGCGTCACTATCGTGAGGAAGGCATTGACGATCCATATTCTGAAGTATTCGCCGGCGCTCCCTGTAAACTCTATGCGGTACCTCTTTTCGTTTTCTGACAAGGCGGTCGCGGAAGGCTTCGGGGCCGCCTTTCCCGGCGGCCGAGCCGCACTGGTTGTCGTTTTGGAGGCAATCCCGCGGCCGCTGAACCGCTTAAAGAGCAGAACCACTACAAGGGTCATCGCCCCGGCCGCCAGGAGCCAGATGCTTGCCCCCGCCCAGCCCTTAATCGCCTCGTACTTTCGCAGTTCGCTCCTCAGACGGAGCAACTCGCCCCGGAAGCTGCCGTCCCCAAAGCCGGCAGGGTTGTCCGAGCCGGGGCTGAAGGACAATACATCAAAAAGCCCGCTGTCTGCAACGAGGATATTGTCGCGGGACCGCGCCAGAACGAGCGGCATTGCACCGTCGGCAAGATGAATATCCTTCAGTTTCTTGCCGTCAGGGCCGAAGACTTTCAGGCCGGTGATGGACATGGAGCCGTCGCTCGTTGACACCCACAGGTTCCCGTCGCGGTCCCAGGCTGCGGCGAGAGGTCTGGTGCAGAGAAGGTCCTCCTTAATCCGTGACCACATAACTCCGAGCCTTTTGAGGTCTGCGGCGGGGTCCTTTATCTTTGCAGACGGAGAGGTAAAATCTTCCTTGTTCATCCCCGCAATCGGGATGGTCCTTTTCGTCTCAACGACTCCGCCGTCGGCGATCTCGAAAGAGACAAGCCTGCTGTGCGCCGTATCGCAAAGCCAGAGTCTG
>JBJKOV010000377.1:0-1469 GCA_046707105.1 Thermodesulfovibrionales bacterium | reverse complement strand
TGTCCTTCGAAAGAACGGCGAGTTTGGTCCGCTCCCCCGGTTCTCTGACTATATGCTTTACCTGGACAAGTCCTTCGTTTATTTCAGGCACTTCCATCTTGAACAACCCGGCCACAAATTGCGGGCTCGTCCTGGAGACCATAATTGCCGGGCCTTTCGTCGAAATTCTCACATCTTCGATGATCGCCTTGACAACGTCCCCCCTCTTAAGGTTCTCGTTCGGAAGCGTCTCCTTAATCGGAAGAAGGGCCTCGGTCTTGCCAAGGTTGAGGTAGTAAAGGCCTTTTTCTCTGCGCATAATCGTCCCGCTGACAATCTGGCCGACCCTGTCCTTGAATTCGTTGTAAATGACGTCCCTTTCGGCTTCTCTCACCCGCTGGAATATCACCTGTTTTGCCGTCTGGGCGGCTATCCTGCCCAGGTCCTGAAGATCAAGCGGAATATCCAGAGTATCGCCTTCTTTTGTCCCGGGCGCTATCTTCCCGGCATCCGCCAGCGAAATCTCCTCGTCCGCATTTGCGACCTCGGCGACGACCTTTCTGGTTTCGTAGACTCTCAAGTCGCACTTCTGCCGGTCTAACTCCAGATTGATATTGGTCCTGCCCCCGTATTTCTTCCGCATGGCGGACAGGAGAGCGGATTCCAGCGCCTCAATAAGCGTCTCCCGGGATATGCCTTTTTCCCGGCTTATCTGGTCTATAACAAAACACAGATCTTTGGACATCAGAATTCTATCTCCAGTCTAGCCTTCGATATCTGATCGAAAGGGACCTTGATCTCCTTATCACCCTCCAGCAGCAATGTAATGTCCCCGTTCTCCACGCTAGCTATCCTTCCTATGAAAAAGTTCTGCTCATTTATGCTCTCTGTGGTAACAACCCTTGCAAGCTTGCCCACATTTTCATCGAAATCCCTCAATCTCTTCAACGGTCTGTCCATGCCGGGGGAGGAAACCTCAAGCACGTAAGGCGAATGTATCGGGTCCTCGACATCGAAGACAGCGGACAACGCCCTGCTCACCCTTTCGCAGTCCTCAAGGGTTACACCTCCCTCTTTGTCTATGAACACTCTCACCGTCGGTTTCTTCAAACTTCCGGCCAACTCGACGTCAACCACCCGCACGCCGTATCCTGACGCCACGGATTCCGCGAGCCCGGTAATCTTATTTGTAACCTCTTCCTGCATATATAAAACAAAAGAGTGGGATTGCCCACTCTTTATCGAAAAAAGCCAGAATGAATATTTAGATTATATCAGTAAGCTATGAAAATTTCAAATGAAATTATAAAGATGCATAGAGCATAGCGCATAGGGCATAGAGCAACACCCTCCCCTCACTGGAGGGGAAAATTCCCTCGCCCCGTTGGGAAAAGGGGTGGGGTGGGGTTATTTCACCGTCTGCGGTTCGTGTTCTTTAACTCTACGCTCTATGCGCCTTTTCTCATGCCGGTTGTCCTCGTCGTTGCTCT
>JBJKOV010000376.1:0-4734 GCA_046707105.1 Thermodesulfovibrionales bacterium | reverse complement strand
CCGGCCGCGAGAAGAGATCGCTGTACAGAGTTGTGGTACCGGGATGGTCTCTCGTAGGGCATGGCCACTGGATGCCATCCTTCCCGAGTCGGTCGTAGTGTATCCCGCCGTATATCGGCACAAGGCTTGCAATCTCGTCCATTATCTCCGAGGGATGGCTGTAGTGCATAGGGTAGCCCATCCTGGTCGAAATCTCGCAGATAACCTGCCAGTCAGCCTTTTTCGCAAGCGGCTCTATCGCCTTTCTTATGCGCTGAACCCTGCGTTCTCCGTTTGTAAAGGTACCGTCCTTTTCGGCAAAGCTCGCGCCCGGGAGTATGACATCTGCAAACCGGGTCGTCTCCGTCGGAAAGATTTCCTGCACCACGAGAAACTCGACCGCTTCGAGTGCCGCCCGAACATGGTTGAGGTCCGGGTCTGTCTGTGCCGGGTCTTCGCCCAGGATGAAGAGCCCCTTGAAATTCCCTCGCCTGCACTCATCGAGCATCTCCACCGATTTGAGTCCCGCCTTAGTGCTTATTTTTACGTTCCACGCCTTCTCGAACTTCTCGCGCACCTTGTCGTCGGCAACCGGCTGATAACCGGGGAAGGTGGCCGGGAGAGGTCCGAGGTCCGAGGCGCCCTGGACGTTATTTTGTCCCCGCAGAGCCATGATACCCGTAGAGGGCCTGCCGATCTGTCCGCAGACAAGCGCCAGGTTTGCGATGGCCATTGCGTTTTCCGTGCCCGTTCTGTGCTCCACAACCCCCAGTCCATAGACGATCATGGCCTTGCCCGCCTGTGAATAAAGACGGGCCGCCTCGACGATACGTTCCTTTGAAACGCCGGTGAGCTTCGAAACGCGGTCCAGGTCATATTCAGCAACCTTGGCCTTTAGTTCCTCGAAGCCTTCGGTTCTTTTTTCTATGAATTCCCTGTTTTCCCATCCATTCTGAATAATTACGTTTATGAGGCCGTTGAGCATCGCTATGTTTCTTCCCGGCTTCAGGTTCAGCCAGACGTCTGCCCTCTTGGCCATCCAGGTCTTTCTCGGATCGCCGACAACAAGCCTTGCGCCCTTCCGAAGGGCCTTCTTTAGCCAGATTGATACAATCGGATGTGCCTCGGTCGGGTTCGACCCGAACAGAAAGAGGGTATCAATGTCAGGCATCTGGCTCAATGAATTCGTGGCAGCACCTGCTCCCAAACTGGTGGCCAGACCGGCCACAGTGGGGGCGTGTCAGACACGCGCGCAATTGTCCACGTTGTTGGACCCTATTGCGCATCTCACCCACTTTGAAAGGAGATAGTTTTCTTCGTTTGTACACCGGGAGGACGAAAAGCCGCCCACCTTTTCCGGCCCGTATTTTTCGACGAGCCCTTTAAACTTCGATGCCACCAGGTCGAGAGCCTCGTCCCAGGTCGCCTCGTGAAAAACCCCGTCTTTCTTGATGAGCGGAGTCCTTATTCTGTCGGGGCTGTGAATGAAATCATAGCCGTAGCGACCCTTGATGCAGAGGTTGCCCCTGTTTACAGGCGCGTCATAAGCAGATGTAACCTTGACGACCTTGCCGTCGCGTACATTGAGATAAAAATTGCAACCAGTTCCGCAGTAGGAGCAGGTCGTCCTGACCTTCTTCAATTGGGTTGAACGTCCTTTGCACCTGGCCGCTTTATCTGTCAGGGCGCCGGTGGGACAAGTCGATACGCATTGCCCGCAGAATTCGCAGTTATCCAGAGACCGGGGTTTTTTGAATGCGGTATCCGGCATTGAATCAAAACCCTTTCCGACAAGATTGATCGTGCCTGCCATTACCACTTCGTTGCATATTCTTGTGCATCGTCCGCACAGAACGCACTTGTTGGGCTCATACGTTATGAAGGGGTTGTCCTCCCTTATCGGCAGGTCCCATCTTTCCCCGGCAAAGCGGCTGCCGTCTACGCCGTACTCGTATGCCAGCTCCTGGAGTGTGCAGCCCCCGGCGTTTTCGCACGTCATGCAATCATTTGGATGATTGGACAGAAGCAGGGAGACAAGGTTCTTTCGTATCCTTCTCAGCGTTTTGCTTTCCGTCCTTACCTCCATGCCGTCCGTCACGTGAGTAGTGCAGGCAGGCTGGGGTCTGCTGGCCCCCTCGATCTCAACAAGGCAGAGGCGGCATCCGCCGTACGGCTCAAGGCGATCGTCATGGCAGAGCGTAGGTATGTAGATCCCGGCCCTCTGTGCGACTGCAAGCACCGTTTCCTCATGGCTGCAGGCAACCTCTTCCCCGTTTATGACTATCCTCACCCGGGTGTCTTTCAAATCGACCTCCATAAGAGCATCATTCGTTTTATTCCCATATGTAATCCACCATCTTGATGAATTTGTTGTTCATCTCTCTCAGAATCTCGGAGATCGCTATGGTCATCTCGCGGACGATTTTAAAGGCAATCAGGGGGGCTTCCTTAAGAAGCCTGTCCATGTCGGTCTTCCCAAGAATTAACACCTTCGTGTCTTCCAGCGCCTCCATGGACGCGGAGTGCGCCCGGCCGTCCAGGATCGACAGCTCGCCGAAGAACTTGTCGGCCTTCAGTATTGCGAGTACCTGCGGGTGGCCTTCCTGGGTCAGCCTCGTTACCTTCACCTTTCCGTAATCGATGATCTGCAGCCACTGCTCCGAACTGCCTTCCTCCCATATCAGAGTGCCCTTCGGATAATGGGCTTCCCTGAGTATATGCGAGATCTTTTCGAGCTCTTCCTGCGTGAATTCTTTGAATAACAAAACTTTTTTCAAACGTTCCGTATCGATCATATGCCCCCCGTCTTCATTTACGTGATTGAGCTGAACGGACATGCCTCATAACAGGCTCCGCATTTTATACACTTCGTCTTATCCAACGTAGCCGTCTGCTTCGGTTTCCATGCTATGGCGCCCGCGGGACACGCCTTGAAGCATTTGCCGCACTTCTTGCACCGCTCCGCACTGATGACATACTGCCTGAGTGCCTTGCACACATTTGCGGGACAGATGCCTTCCCCGATATGTGCCTCGTACTCATCACGGAAAAAATGGATGGTAGATAGCACAGGGTTTGGCGCCGACATTCCCAGTCCGCAGAGGGAAGAGAGTTTGATGTCGGTGCCGATTTCAATAAGAAGCTCTATGTCGCTCTCCCTGCCCTTGCCCTCGGTTATCCTCGTCAAAATTTCGAGCATCCTCTTAGTTCCAAGTCTGCAGGGCGTGCACTTGCCGCAGGATTCGTTTTGTGTGAAAGAAAGGAAAAAACGCGCCATGTCGACCATACAGGTTGTGTCGTCCATGACAACCATTCCGCCCGAACCCATCATCGAGCCGATCCTTATAAGCGACTCGTAGTCGACAGGCATGTCTATGTGGGAAGCCGGGATGCATCCCCCTGACGGTCCCCCCGTCTGCACAGCCTTGAACGTGCGGTTCCTCTCCATGCCGCCGCCGATCTCATATATGATCTCTTTCAGGGATATGCCCATCGGCACCTCTATGAGGCCGGTGTTCTTTATCTTGCCTGTAAGGGCGAAGACCTTCGTCCCCTTGTTCTGCTCCGACCCGATGGATGCGTACCACGCAGAGCCTCTGGTCAGAATGGCCGGCAGGTTTGCAAGGGTTTCAACATTGTTAATAACGGTGGGCTTGCCCCAGAGGCCTTTGTGGGCCGGGAACGGCGGCTTTGTACGGGGCAGTCCTCTCTTGCCTTCAATTGAGGCTATCAGGGCGGTTTCTTCGCCGCATATAAACGCGCCGGCGCCTTTTTTTATTTTTATGTCAAAATCAAACCCGGTGCCCAGGATATTATTCCCGATGAAACCCTTTTCGGCCGCCTGCTCGATTGCGGTCTCCAGGCGCGATATGGCCAGGGGATATTCAGCCCGTATGTATATAAAACCATGGTTGGCGCCAATCGCATACCCGGCGATCATCATTCCCTCAAGGACCGAATGGGGATTGCCCTCTATGACGGACCGGTCCATGAAGGCTCCCGGGTCGCCTTCATCGGCGTTGCAGATTATGTACTTGGGCGTCCCCTTGGATGCGCTGCAGAATTCCCACTTGAGGCCCGTGAAAAAGCCGGCGCCCCCTCTTCCCCGAAGGCCGGAGGCCTTTACCTCTTCGATAACTTCAAAGGGTGTGAGGGCAAGCGCTTTCCTTGCACCCTCATATCCGCCTATCGCTGTGTATGCGCTAATATCTTCGGGGTCTATCTGGCCGCATTGTTTCAGGAGTACCTTTGTCTGTTTATCGTGGAACACATAATAGTCGGGACCGACGAGCCACTCCCTGATCGGGGAGCCATTGATAATATGATCTTCCACGATGCGACTGACCATATCTGGCTTTATGAATTGATACGTTGAGATATCTCCACCGAGGATCACGTCTACCAATACGTCCCTCGCGCAGAACCCCCGGCAGCCGGTCTTGTTGACGCATTTCTTCTCGATTTCCCCTCTAAGACTCTGCTTGCCGAGCTCCTCGATAAACCTGTCAATGACCTCACCGCTTCCTGCGGCAAGCCCGCCTGTTCCAACACAGACCCTGATAACCAGATCTTTTACCGGGGGTTTCTTATCCATATGTCCTGTCTCAGCATTAGCGATTGTCATGACATCCGTCCTTCTCCGCTTTCGCCGAATGCCTTAAGTGCGTTCGATGCCTTCTCGGGGGACATGTTCCCATAAACTTTCTTGTTAATTATGAGGACGGGGGCGATACTGCAGGCCCCGACGCAGGCGAC
>JBJKOV010000375.1:0-1558 GCA_046707105.1 Thermodesulfovibrionales bacterium | reverse complement strand
ATGGATTCCCGACTACTACCTCGGGAATGACGGACATGCTGTTTTTTGGAGGTTTGATTGAGAGGAAAGCTGATATTCATAGACGACGACGAGGTCTTCTGCAGCCTGCTTGTGAGGTATTTTGAACAGGATTATGAGGTCTCCGGCTTTACCGACCCTGCGGAAGCTGTACGGTCCATCAGAGAGGACGGTCCTGACGTGGTGGTGACCGACCTCAGCATGCCTTCCATGGACGGCCTGGATGTTCTCCGCATCGTTAAGGCCGGCATTCTCGATACGGATGTGATCATAATGACCGCTTATGGGAGGGTGGATACGGCCGTTGAGGCGATGAAACGGGGCGCATATGACTATATCATCAAACCTTTTACCACGGACGAACTTTCCCTTCAGCTGAGAAACCTCTTCGAAAAAAGGAGACTGCGCGAAGAGAATATTCACCTCAGGAAATTCATCGACATAACTTACAGGCCCGGGACTTTAATCGGCGAAAGCAGGGAGATGAGGGAGGTGTACCGGTTTATCGAACAGGTCTCGCTTACCGATTTCACTGTACTGATAAGCGGGGAAAGCGGCACCGGCAAAGAGCTGGTTGCAAGGTCCATACACTTTTCCGGGAGGAGAAAACAGTCGAAAATCCTTTCCATCCAATGCGGCTCTCTGCCCCCCGAGCTTCTTGAAAGGGAGATCTTCGGTTTCGAAAGAGGCGTTTTCGCCGATCTGCCCGGGGAGAAAAAGGGCCTTTTTGAAGAGGCCGACGGCGGGACGGTGGTGTTCGAAGAGATAGGGGACCTGGATGCGTCCCTCCAGGGAAAACTGGCTGAGGTACTCGAAACGAAAAGCGTGAGGAGGATAGGCGGTTCGGAAGAGATACCCTTCGATGTAATGGTGATAGGGACAACGAGCAGGGACCTTGCCCGGTTGAGAAGTGAAGGAAAGTTCCGTAACGACTTGTTTTATCTCAATATCTTCAGCCTCAGGATGCCGCCGCTCAGGGAGAGAAAAGAGGATATCCCCCTTCTTGCTGATCACTTCTTTTCTCTCTACAAGAATGAGTTTCAGAAGCCCGGTCTTCGAATGTCCGGGGAGGCTATAGATGTCCTCAGAGACTATGAATGGCCGGGGAATGTGAGGGAGTTGAAAGGCCTCTTTGCGAGGGTCTGCCTCCTGGAAGAGGCGGCTATCATCAGTCCGGAGCAGATTCTTAAGAGGCTGGGAATGCCGCTGCCTCTCCCGGAGGATGCTGAAAGAAACCAGGTTCGTCAGGCGCTGGCGGAGGCAAAGGGCAACATGGCGCAGGCGGCCAGGATTCTGGATATCAGCTATGAAACCCTGAGATACCGGATGAAGAAGTTCGGGATAAGACTGCCTCGCAGAGGCTCTGGCGAACCCATATGGTGGGAGCAATAAAGGCAGGGGAGACAATACGAGTAGGATATATCAGAAAAAATGGATTCCCGATTACTGCCTCGGGAATGACAGCGATCTAGACGGTGTTGTCGGCGATGAATTGTCGCCCCGGCCGTTTTTGTCCCGTCATGCCCGAGGACCTTTGTCG
>JBJKOV010000374.1:0-1960 GCA_046707105.1 Thermodesulfovibrionales bacterium | reverse complement strand
CGCCGGAATATTCCGCACTAAGGACGGCCCTTGCCAGATACAGGGAAATGGCGAAGAAAGATGATCAGCCGCCCATTCCGGGTGGGCGGCTCCTCAAGAAGGGAATGAGGTCGGCAAGGATTCCTGGGATAAGGGAAAGGTTGATCTTTCTTGGTGACCTCGTCGACAGGCAGTCCGACGGTTCGGGAGACCTGTTTGACGCGAGCATGCAGGAGGCGGCAATAAGATTTCAGAAGAGGCACGGCCTGAAGGCCGACGGTATTGTTGGACCTTCCACGATTGAAGGGCTGAATCTCCCTATAGGCGAGCGGGTAAAACAGCTGGTTGTCAATCTGGAACGTATGCGTTGGAGCGACGGAGACCGGGGCGACCTTTATCTGATCGTCAACATTGCGCGCTTTGAGCTCAATGTCGTCGAAAAGGGTAATGTAGTACTCTCCATGAAAGTGGTGGTCGGAAAACCTTACCTGGATACTCCTGTCTTCAAGGGAAAGATGACCTACCTGGTACTCAACCCGGTCTGGAACATTCCGGACAGTATTGCCACGAAGGAGATACTTCCGAAGGTGAAGAAGGACCCTCTTTATCTCAAAAAGGAACATATTACTATCCTTAGGGGCTGGGGTGACAACGAGGAAGAAGTCGACCCGGCCAGTGTAAAATGGGGTTCGATCAGCGCCAGGAACCTGAATTTCAGATTTCGCCAGGAACCCGGGCCTCTCAACCCCCTTGGCCGCATCAAATTCATGTTCCCGAACAAATTCAATGTATACCTTCACGATACACCCGCCAGGAACCTTTTTTCAGAGAATGTGCGCACCTTCAGTCACGGGTGCATCCGGATAGAAAAGCCGCTTGAGCTTGCCCAATACTTGTTGAAAGCCGACCCTCAATGGACAGCAGAAAATATTGTGGCAGCCATAGAAGATGGTGAAACACAGGAGGTCCGTTTGCCGCAGCCGCTGTACGTCTACGTAGTCTATGTGACTGCATGGGTCGACAAGGACGGTTCCGTGGAGTTTCGGAGGGACATCTACGGAAGAGACGCCGACCTCTACCAGGCCCTCACCAGAAATCCGCTCCAGCAGTAAAGAGCATGCCCGGCGTCTGCATGTCCTACTAGAGGTTATCAAGCATAAGTTATTGGCAGTCCAACATAATCTCACTGCCACAGCTCCGGCTAACCCACATTATTCATAAATTCCAGAAGCAAGGATTTGGCGCAAGGCGGGATGGAGGTCCCGAGCGGTTTCTTTTGCCGGTAGTCCTCCAGTGTGTATAGAGAAAATGAGGAGGCAAAAGCCTCGGAGCGCAGCGAGAAAGAGAGAGCGGCCTCTGTTCCGCCGTCCGTTCATGAATAATCCGGGCTAAATCCTCTCCGCATGGTATTTTCCGAAATGCTTCGGGGGTTCATGAATTGGAGCAGGTAATCCGGGCCTCCCGCCTTCGATCCGACACCCGACATGCCAAAGCCTCCGAAGGGCTGCCTTCCCACAAGTGCCCCTGTAATCTTTCTGTTAATATACAGGTTGCCGACCCTGAAATCGCTGCGCACTTTCACAATGTTGCCCGGACTTCTTGAGAACAGTCCGCCCGTAAGGGCATATGCAGTGCCGTTCGCTATCTGCAATGCCTCATCCAGGTCCCGCGCCCTCAGCAGTACAATAACAGGGCCGAAAATCTCTTCCTGTGCCAGTCTTGAATCAGGGCTGATCCCCCCAAAAAGCGCAGGACCGACGTATAATCCCTTTCCTCCCCCCTCCCCAACAAAAATGGCAACTCCCTCCCGTCTTCCCAACTCGATGTATTCTTCCACCTTTTTCCGGGCGGCACTGTCCACTACAGGCCCCATAAAGCTTGCCGGATCTTCGGGACGGCCCATTCTAATGCTTTCAATCGCCTCTTTGAGCCTCGGGACGAACTGATCATAAATAGCGCCGACTACGATAACCCGCGAACA
>JBJKOV010000373.1:0-6860 GCA_046707105.1 Thermodesulfovibrionales bacterium | reverse complement strand
AGCTATCCGATACTGGCCCGGTATTCCCGTCTGGCCTGTGAAAAGCTGGAAAGTGAGAAATCCCTCTCCAACTTCCTCTCTCTGATCGAACTTCCCTTCGAAAAGGAAGAGGACAACGCCAGGCTGCGCAGCCTGGCGGCAGCCTGGCTCGGGGAAATGAAGGACTCAGTGGTCAACCTTGGCCTCAGGCCCAACCACTCGCAAAGGGTGCTGAAATCGATCCATGAAAAATTTCCCGATATGGATATCGGGTTTGCCCTGAGAATGCTCGTTTCCGCGATGGGGGAAAAAATCGCCAAGGTCCCTGTGATAGGAAGTAAGGTTCTCAACACGCTGAAGAGCGTCCTGCCGGACGGCGACTACGACATACTCTCAGGTTACGGGGAAGGGAAGAGAAAAGATCTGATGCGCAGCGTCTCCGGGATGGAATCTCTCCTGGCTGAGGGGCGGCACCTGGAACTTCTGGCGGAGATCAGCCCCCTGAACCGGGCAATTCCCGATGAGAAGGATATGGTAAATAATTTTTTTGTCCTGATCGAAAGGAACCTGCGGCCTGAATCCGCAGATACGATCGCGGAGGCGGTACTGCAGACCTTTGAAGATTTCAGGATGTCATTTCCCAACGCCGCCCTCAGGGCGGCAGCCGAAACACCGGGATTCATACGGCAGCTGGTCGGAATGGGACTGACCGGGATCTGCGAGTCCTTTCTGCGCCGGATGGCAAGCGGCGGTCTGATGCAGGGAGACGCCCCGGTTCTGGACCAGGGGATGGCGCAAGCTCTGCTTGATGCCGGGGATGAAGATCTTCTGCATGCATACACGGACGCTCTTAAGAAGATCATCATACCAGCGCCGCGGGTTTCCGGTTTTTCCAGCGACACGTGGGCAGAGATCGCCAACCCCCTGCACATTGAAAGGCTTCGCAAGTTTATGAGGATTATCGCTCTGGACAGCACACGACTTCGGGACCTGCTGGTGCATGTGATCTGCAACCTCTTTGTAAGCGGTGTCTTCATCCCGGACGATAGCCTTTTCCAGCGTGAGATTTCGGCATATCTGAATTCAGGCGGCTTCGAAAACAATTTCCTGCTCAACCATCTGCTGCTTCAGAGGCTGCCGGTCTATTTCAATGATGTGGGCGCCACCGGCAGAATACGGGATTACACAACAGAGATAGACTCCTGGGGCAACGATGCGGTCCTTTATTTCCTGAGGAAGCAGGTCCATGTCAATGCCAGCAATTACAACGTCCGCCTCATCGGGCAGATCATGGAATGCTGGGCCGCAGAAGACCCCTCGCTTCTCAGAGGCGCCGTACCCGAAGACGTGCTTCAGAGACTGGACAAAGGGCTTCTCTCGCGGTATGCCTCCGCGGTCCGTCCCCTTTTTGAATCCATCGGCCTGCTGGAAGAAGGGAAGCTGTATCCCGAAAGGCTCCTGGGAATCAGAGAGGAAGAAATCAGGAGCAGGCTGGACGTATCGGACACATCGGACGAGATAAGGTCGAAGGTTCTTCTCCTCTGCCGGCTTTACCAGGAGGTCTCGAAAAAATATTCTCCTGCGGCCGGAGACGTGGAAGAAGGGGACATATACGAGAGACTCCAGCGTTACATCGAAAGGATAAAGGCACTGAAAGGTGTAATCGTGGCTCCCGGGAAAACACGGCCGGAGGAGTCGCTCTACTTCAAGAGGCATATAGCCTTCGGTATACCATCGGTCATTGGCTCATATAATGAACCAAAATTCAATGCCATGGGGGAACTTCTGAGGAATGAGGAGAGGGTTCGCGTCATCTTCGAAAAAATCGCTTCGGCTATTTCAGAGGAAAAGGGAGATTTCGGGGAGCGGGATTCGGACAGCTGGATCAACAGCCTCGCAAATGTGAACGAACTGTTCCATCTCTTCGGTCTCGGCAACTTCCAGGTGGATGAACTGCTCACCATATTCAGGACAAACAGGCTGTACACATCCCAGATTTCCAACATGCTGAGGCTGTGGCGGAAGGAACTGACCTGGATTGTGGAACACTTCCACCGCACATTTTACGCGCCGCTGACCGCAATCCTGGAGGCCTTCCCGAAGGAGGACCTGCCCGGGCGCTTGAGGGGTATTGATACGAAGTCGGCAGATTTCGGCAGCAAGGCGGCCAACATCATCATGAGGGATATCCTCGGAAGCATGGCCGGTCCGGTCGAGCTGGACAAAATACTCGACGGGCTCCTGACCGTTTTCAGTCCCCAAACTGAGCCCGGAGTCAGCCGGATATTCGATCCCGGGGCATCGGGTGAATCAAAGTTGGAATTCCTTGCCCTGGATGAACTGGGAGACAACGATGCGATGAAGCTGGCGCCCCTTATAGGAACGAAGGCCAAGAACCTTGTATACCTCCGGAATCAGGGACTGCCTGTTCCTCCGGGGGTGGTTTTTCTGTCCAGAGGCGCCGACAATTACGGGGAATACACGGAAAGCACCGGTTTCGCAGCGGCCCTGAAAAGGGCCGTGGAAAAGATGGAAGAGAAGACGGGGGCCTTTTTCGGCGGCGGGGAAAAACCGCTCTTCCTGTCTGTAAGGAGCGGTTCGTACATATCCATGCCCGGCATCCTCTCATCCATACTTTATTGCGGAATGAACGGCAAAACTATCGATGCCTATATCGCCGCCACGGGCAGTGCATGGCCGGCCTGGGATTCTTACAGGCGGTTCCTGTTTCACTACGGGACGGTCGTCCATGGTCTGGATGCAGAGGTATTCGAAGGCATCGACGATCATTTTCTCGGGGAGAGGGACATCAAAACGGCTGAGGATCTGAAGGCCGAAGAGATGAAAAACCTCGCCGGTCTTTACCTGCAGGAATTGAAAAGGAACGGCCTGGCTGTGCCGGGGAACGTGTATGACCAACTGAAAGAGGCGGTGAAAGCCGTTTACGGGTCATGGCATTCCCTGAGGGCCGGACAGTTCAGGAGGGCCCTGCAGGTCTCCGAACATTGGGGCACTTCTGTAACCCTGATGCAGATGGTCCCCGGAAACGACAGCGGAGCCGGTGCCTCGGTTTTTTTCACCAGGAATCCATCTACACTGGAAAGAGGCGTATTCGGCGACACACGGGAGAGGGCGACCGGAGACGATCTTGTATACGGCAGACTCACCAACCGCCCGCTGGCAAAGCAGCAGGCATTGGCCGGGCAGGAGAGCCTCGAAGAAGCCGACCCTGAACTGTTCTCACTTCACCGTGACCTTGCAGGGCGGGTCGAAGAGGCGATGAGGGGTCTTCCCCAGGAGGTTGAAGCCACTTATGTGAGAAGGCCGGACGGAAAGCGGCTGATATATGTGCTTCAGACTCGCCGGATGGAATTCCACCGGGGTTTCACAAAAAGGTTCCTGGATGTCTGCAGGATGGAGGAATCCATAGTAGGAAGGGGAGCAGGGGTTCACGGCGGCGCCCTGAGCGGCATCGCGACCTTCACCTCTTCTCCCGAACTCATAAGAAAAAAGCGTGAGGAGCGGAATATGCCGCTTCTCCTGTTAAGGAAATCTGCCAGCACGGACGATGTCTCCCTCATGCCTGAAATCGACGGGATTCTCACCTCCGCCGGCGGTGCCACATCCCACGCCTCCATCCTGGCCCAGAAGTTCGACCTGACGGCAGTCGTGGGCTGTTCGGACATGGTCATCAGGACCGACGACAAGGGTGACTTGTACGCGACAATCGGGACTTATACAGTGACTGACGGTGCACTGATAAGCATCGACGGCTCAACGGGGCTGGTATATTCCGGCTCGTGCCCCCTTCCCGGCGCTGACGCGCCCTCCCCTCCCTTGCCTAATAAGCCCCAAAAACAGTAAACTATGCCAGTGTTTGTCGCAAATCCGGGGGGTTCTGCAAGACATCATGCTGAAAAAGAAATTCGAAAGGCTTTTTAAAAAGAGCTTACTCACTGAAGATGAGCTGAGTGAAGTAATGGCGGCTTCTGAGTCGTCGGGGAAATATCCGGAGGAACTGCTTCTCGCAAAAGGAATCCCCAAACACGAAATCCTCTTCTGCCTTTCCGCCTATTACAACTGCCCTTTCGCAGAATACGATGAAAGCCTTATGGCCCCCTACCTGATTACCATGAGGCTGCAGATCGAAAAACAGAGGCGGGCGCTCTGGTTCCCTCTATCTGTTGCGGGGAATGCCGCAGAGGTCGTTGCATATGATCCCGGCGACCCGCAGGTGACCGCAGACATACAAGAGACTCTCGGAGTTGAAAAAATCAGCTTTCGCGTAGCACTTCCCTCAGACCTTACCCGGATCGTCGAAAACAATTTCGATGTGAACCCGGGCTTTCCTTTCGGAGGGGGCAGGACTCCCCTAGCCCTTGTCAGGGTATTTCTCGCCTACAGGCGTTCCACCTTCGCGCATTACCGTACTCTTTTTGCCAAGGGGAGGACCGGGCTGGCCTTTGTGCGGACAGGTCTGGCCTTCATCGCGATTTCTCTTACCTTCCTGAGGGTCTTCGGAGCAGGTCTCTGGTCAGTTCTGGAGGCACCGTTCATTCTGGCCGGTATGGTAATGATATTTGACGGCACTAAATGGTATATCCCTTCGCGGGCCGCGGGCGGTAGCCCCATAGACAGTTCTTCGACGGAACCGACAGGAGCTACAAGCGCCCTGACGGTTTCACTCGAGGACGGCCACCCCGTTTTCAGGCGGACCGGAATAGTAGAAGGTGCTGAAAAACTGAGGGCCGGATGGGACCTCCTTTCCCCGGTAATGAGACGCAGGTTCATCGCCTGCGACAGGTCTGATTTCGCCGAGGAAAGGACTGCCCTGGCAGGCCACAGGACGGTCCTCGCCAGGGCCAGGACCGGACTTGCCTTTACCCGGACCGGGATAGCCTTCGCCGGGCTCGGAATAGGGTTGATCAGACATTTTCATACCAGCAGCTGGACCGTATTCGATCTGGCACTGATAGCCGCCGGAGTATTGATGTCGACGGAAGGTCTTTACTGGTATTTCGGGGGACGCAGCGCCGGGATAGAAAGCTTCAGGGCCGTCCGCCGTATGAACCTGAAGGAAAACATATGGGACTTTGTCATCCCTCTCAGACACAAGCGGACAGGACCGAGGAAGGACAGCGCCTGCCCGCCGGTACACTCCTCGCATTTCCCCGGTATCTGGGCCACCACGGGCCTTGCCCTGGAGAGGACTTTACTTGCCGAAAGACGGTGTGTAATGGCCCGGCTGCGCACCGTAATGGCCAGGGCCAGGACAGGCCTGGCTTTTATCCGGACTGGTATCAGTATTACCGCTGTGGGGGCGGGCCTGATGGTTTTTTTCGGAATATCCGCGGTAGGCTGGACAATATTCAATACCGCACTTATAGTCGGGGGGCTTACACTGGTTGTTGACGGCTTCTATTGGGCGGTCCCGGCCGAGAGAATCAGGGCCCAGTACCCGTATTGTTACGGGGACATGGAAATAGTAGTACCTGATTACGGCAAGCCGGCGCGCCGGTGGGGAAAGGCTGTCTTCAGTGATGACGATATCTGACCTGGAGAAAGATTTGGAATTCGAAGTATTAACGGAATGGGGAGTCATAAGCCCTGAGCGGCTGCAGGAAGCTGAAACCACATCACGGGCCAGGGGCGTCAGCCTGGAGAGAATACTCCTGACAGAGTACGGAGTACCCAAATATCTTCTTATTCAGGCCCTTTCGATGCATTATGACTGTCCCTTTATCGAGTACGATGAACGCCTTCCGATTCCTCCGGAGCTGTTGGAGGGCCTCGACGCGCAGGTGCTTTCCGGCAGCCTCTGGATGCCGGTGATAAGATGCGAGGACGGTACGGTTGTGGTCGCGGCCAATAACCCGGAAAGCCCGGCGGTGAGAGAAGAGGCAAGAAGGTATCTCAACGCCGAAAAATATGAATTCAGAGCCGCACTGGAGGAGGACATTCGCTGGTTTATCCAGGATTTCCTTCATGCCAAACCGGGCCTGCTGATCGGCACGGAAAGGACCGGGCTCGCCTTCTGGCGGACCACCATGGCCCAGTGGAGGACCAGACTGGCCTGCTACAGGACCGATCTTGCCAATGCGCGAACCGGGCTTGCCTTTCTCCGCTGGGGGCTCGGGACCGCGGCAATAGCCAACACCCTGTTGAAAAACAAGAACGTCAGCAATTCACCACACATATATATAGGGGTGCTGATCCTGGGGCTGGCCATCTGCTCATACGGTCTTCCGGTCTATCTGAAAGTAAGAAAATCGCGGATAAGCCCTCCCGGCAATCAGACCATCGTGGAAGTAACTGCCGCTACGCTTATATTCCTGGAAAACTATCATTTCATCGAGGACACGGGGGTCCGTCCCGAGACGAAGGGGACTATGCTCTCGAGGATGAGTGACTTTCTGGCCGACCACTGCACGATCCTCGAGCCGTCGCCATCGAGCAAAGTACGGACGATGTTCGCGCGCGAAAGGAATGTTTTGGCCGCTCAGAGAACGATCGCGGCCTGTTACCGTACTATATACGCTCGCGCAAGGACGGGCCTTGCCTTCATCCGCACCGGTTTTTCCTTCCTGAGCATAGGCCTCGGTCTGCTGGTCTATTTCGGCGTGGGACTTTTTACCGTAATCGACATACTCCTTGTCCTGGCGGGAATCCTTATGTTCATTGACGGTATCCTCTGGTATATGCCGGTCAGAAAAGAGCAGGCCGAAATCCCGAGAAGCATCGCCTATCCCGAGTTGCTTCACATTCTCTTCATAATTTCTTCATAATATCGGCAGATAATATTACGATTTTGTAATCAAAGTAAATTAGCGCGGAAAAAGGAGCAGGGTTGAACAAGGTGTTGGAGTTGAGTGCATATCGAA
>JBJKOV010000372.1:0-1807 GCA_046707105.1 Thermodesulfovibrionales bacterium | reverse complement strand
TGTTTTGCTTCAGTTGGAAATGGAGAATAGGCCCTGTTGAGTTAGCGAGTTAACAGTGTCCCCGGTGACCGGGCCTTGCCCGTACCCGAGGGTGTGTTTTCCTTGCTGTCGTTTTTGCTTTCTTAGTGTTCTTGCTGTTTCAAGTTTCTGATCTCGATCTTTGAAAATCTGGGTATCTCGACCAGCCAATTTATCCTTTGGGGCAATATAGCCGATGGCGCTGTGTAAGCGCTCCTCATTGTAATAGCGGACATACTCGGTTATCTGCTGACGCGATTCCTCAAGAGACAGCGCCACCTTGGGGCGGATACACTCGACCTTGATGGTCTTATGATACCGCTCCAACTTGCCATTACTCTGCGGATAAAAGGGCGATGTCCGGACATGGGTCATGCCGGCAAGCCGGATATATTCCTTAAAGTCCTTGGCAATAAACTGGGGACCATTATCGGAAATGATCCTGGGCCTGGCCTGTGGGAAGGCTTCCCGGGCACGTTGGACAATGATCTCAACATCTCCCTCAGTCATTTTTTCGCGCAGTTCCCAGTGGACGATGGAGCGGCTGTAACCATCCAAAAGACTGCATAGGTAGTAAAAGGTGCCGCACAAGTTGACGTACGCTACATCTATGTGCCAATGTTCATGAGGCTTCAGGGGTTGAACAAAACCGGTTCCTTTCTTGCTGGGCTTGCCGTTCCAGCGTCGCAAAAGCCCTGCAGAACGCAAAACACGGTACACACTGCTGGGGCTGACGGCAACAATATCTCGGTCGAGCATCATGAAGGTTAGGCGACGGTAGCCCTCCAGCGGATGCTGGTGATAAAAATCGATAATGGCCTGTTTTTCCTCAGCTTCAAGCCAGAAGTCACGCGGGATAAAGCCATTATGTTCATTGACCTTGCCGTAGCGTTCTTGCCAATTGTAATACTTGCTGGAGCCAATACCCAGCCAACCAATAAATTGCGTCACGGCGATGCCGGTCTTCTCGGCCCAGGACCTGGTAAAGTCAATTACGGCATCGCGAATATCATGGGGGACCCAAGACGCTTTCAGAGTACCCCAAGATCTTTTTTTAATTGAACATGCTCCTCCATTAGTTCGGAGAGCACTTCATTCTTGGCCTGCAGCTTGGCTTCGAGTTGTTCTATGCGTTTTTGTTCCGGCTTTTTGTTCTTGGCGTTTTTTCGCTCGAAAACGGAATCTCCGTTTTCGAAAAACTCTTTTTGCCAACGGTATAAGACGGTCGGTTGCAGGTTATATTCATCGCACAGATCAGAAACCGGGACTCGGTCGACAAGGTGTCGCTTGAGAATTTGAACCTTTTCCTGAGCTGTGTAGTTGTTTCGCTGTTTGCGCATGGTGAATTCCTCCGTTCAGGTAATCTAACTCAAACGGCGGGATTCTCCAATTCACGTTGAACCAAAACAAAAGGACTTCTCTTTTGCGGTATATCCTGTCATATCTGACATTCTCTTGGCTATGTCCTTCTTCATGCCCATGAAAAGCATACCAATGGCGAAAAAAGGGATAGAGAGGAGCCAAGCATTCCAGATCGATGGTCTAAGCATCATTATCACGTTCCTCATTTTGCGCCCAACGTGTAGGGTAACCGGCGAGCTTCAGCGAGTCCGTGTTGACCCGTTTGTTAGCCTAATATTTTTATAATTTCTGTTTCTTCCACACTTGTATATTTACAGTATCTTATTGCATTTTGAACTATCTTAAATGGCGAATCAACGTCAAAAGGTGCCATTGGGTGTGTTAAGTTGTATAAGGATTTATAACATGATTCGATATAAGCATAGAG
>JBJKOV010000371.1:0-3806 GCA_046707105.1 Thermodesulfovibrionales bacterium | reverse complement strand
TGGCCGTTCTCCTGGTGGCAGCTGGCGCAACTGGTGCGGTAAAGTTCCTCTCCCCGCTCTTCTGAGGTTTCCCCGCTCTTTCCCACTGCAGCCATCGTGCCGTATGTGGGGGTGTTTGCGTAGAGAGGGCCGGGTTTCCACTGGCTGATTCCGTAATATATTGCCCACGCTACGACGAGTATAAAGGGGACCCAGGCCCACGTCGGTATCGGCTTGGGGGTTTCGGCCCTTGTCGGTTCCCACATTTCCTCGTAGGCCCCTCCGTAAGCATTGATGAGGACGTTGATCTTCCCTTCGACGATGTCGTTTTCGTTTAATCCGTCCACGGCGATTCCCGGGCCGTTGCGGACTTTAAAGGCGATCTTGCGCACGCCACGGCGGCTGGTCCGGTCTGTCGCAGTAATGCGGAGAATATGGGGCCCGTCTTCGAGACCCGTGGTGTCGAGTTGAAAACTGTCGGGGGGGCTGAAGACTGCGAGAGGCTCGGTATTGTCGTCGAGATAGACCTCCACCCTGTTTTCTTTATCGTTCATCTTTATCCCCTGTCCCGGAGGGAATATCATCATCAAGAATTCTGTATTTGATGTGTTTTCCGTCTTTTTCTTTGGGAAGAAGGAAAAACCTTATACAGAGGTAAAGAGAGATCAGCACCACAATAACCGAGGCCAGCACGATGATATGGTCCCAGATTCCAGTAGGCGCCAGCGTTCGTCCATGCGGCGATTGGGAGAACTTCTGCGGTACCTGAATGATCACCCGTGAAAGCGCGGTATTCCCGATCAATGATGGTCCCCTCCACCTTCTTTGTCTTCTCCTGCCCGGAGCTTTGCCACTTCCCGTTCCGTAACGGTGGGGGCGTTGTTGCCCCAGCTGGTGCGTTCATGGTTTATGACGGCGGCTATTTCAGCGTCGGTCATCGCATGTTCCTGGGCCGGCATTGCGGCCGCATATTTCACGCCGCCGATCGTTTTTCCCCGAAGACCGGCAAGCACAATCATGATGTGACGGGTCGGATCTCCGGCAGTTACAACAGGGTCTCCTTTAAGGGGAGGGAAAACGCCGGGTATTCCCTCCCCGGTTGACTGGTGACAGCCCGCACATCGGGTGCCATAGAGCGCAGCCCCCTGCGCGGACGCGGCGGGAGGACGTGCGGAAGCAGGAGCCGGAGACGCCGCTGCCACGCCTCCCGGAATGGGTACCTGCTTGAGAGACATCAGGTACGCCACGAGGTCTTTCGTTTCTTCTGTGGCAACGACTCTGCCGCCCGTGGGTGCGTATTCGGGGGGGACCGGAACAACCGTATCGTCCGGTCCGGGACTGCGTTTCACCCGGAAGAGCCAGCGGTAGGCCTGCATGACAGAATCCTTCACCACGGCGCGGGGGTTGTACAGATGGATGTAATTCCATGTTTCACTCGGCTGGCGGTCGCCCACATCGCTGAGGTCCGGGCCGTTCCGCTCCGTGCCGAGCATCTCCGGCGTCATCCGCCACAGGTCCTGCGGCCCCAGGCGGGCATAGTCACCCGGCGTCGATGGTCTGCCGAAAGGCTTGTCCACTTCAAGCGGTCTCACCTGCTGGGTATGACAATAAAGGCATCCTTCCGCTACGTAGATGTGAAGGCCTCTCTGTTCCTGCGGGGTCAGGGGTCTCGACCCGGGAAGGGGTTCATTGTGGTCCTGCACCCATAGGGCCGGACCTACGGCGATGATGGCCGTAAGGAATATGAACCCGAAGAAGATGACCCCGTAAAGAAGACGGTGGTTTTTGTGAAAATCAAGGTTCATGCAGGTCCACCGGAGGGCTCCACAGCTTTTTCCGGCCTCATCGCCGGCTTCATTTTCCAAACGTTATAGGCGAATATTATATGGGACAGCAGCATCAGACTGCCCCCGACCGCCCTGCCCAGCCAGTAGGATGACATCAGCCTTACGGAATCGATGAAGGGGGCCCCCGACAACCAGCTCTGCCCCTGGGCGGTCCCTCCCACAACCAGCGAGACCCCGTATATAAGGAGACCCGTGAGGGCGAACCAGAAGTGAACGCCCACCAGAATCCGGTCGGGGTCCTTGCCGGTCAGCCCGGGGAGCAGACCGTAAATGCCCCCCCAGATCAGAAACGAGACAAATCCGTACATTGTCAGATGCGAATGCGAGATGGTGTAGTTTGTAAAATGCCACAGTTTATTCAGAGAACGAATAGCCTCGAAAGTGCCCTGCCCCGAGGCAAAGAAGTAAAAGATGACGCCGACCAGAATGAAAGGCAGGGAATAACTTCTGGCAATCGTTCTTTCGCTGCCGCGCATTGTGAGAAGAAAGTTTCCCGTGCCTGCGATCAGCGGTATGAACATGCCTACACTGAAGATGATTGCGACCGTCTGAAGCCACCATGGGATTGGGCTGAAGACAAAATGATGGGCGCCTATCAGGGAGTAGAAGACCATCTGGGTCCAGAAGGCGAGCACACCCAGCGAGTAAGAATATATAGGCTTGTTGAGAAGCTTCGGCAGAAAATAGTAGGTGAGGCCGAGGACCATGGGGGTAAACCACATACCTACCCCCATGTGCATGTAGTATCCCTGGATTACTGTCTCCCCAAGTCCATGCTGATACCAGGGGAGGTAAGCGGTGGCCGACACAACGATAGTCCAGAGAAACGCCGCCAGAATGTACCAGTTGGAAATGTAGATCTCATCTATATTCCTGCCGGCGACCGTACGGTAGAGATCGTAGGCGAGTATGACCAGGGCGAGCATGAAAAGGCCCATGGACGGCCATATGAATTCGCGGTATTCCTGGCCGCCGTTGTTTACTCCCGAGATCAGCAGTACGACCCCGGAAATAACGGAAAGGTTGATCAGGAAAAGGCTTGTCCATGCCAGACCGGCACTGTGCAGCTTCTTCTGGCTTGTCCGGGGGACTACATATATCGCCAGTGCTATCATGGCCAGGGAGGTCCAGCCCCAAAAGACCGTGTTTGTGTGGACGGGGCGCAGCCTTCCGAAGGACAGCCAGCGACGCACCCCGAAGTCCGGGAAATCGAACCTTATCCCGAGATACTCCCCTATCGTGGTCCCGAACACCAGCCAGAATGTTGCGCAGGCAATATAGGAATAAATCAGTCTGGTCAGACTGAAGTCTTCATCGATGATCCTGTCAATCCCGGTTTTTTCTATAGCTATTTGCGGCGGAACAGGCATGGGGTTCCTCTGGCAAAATTATTTCTGCGCCTCTTCCATCTTACCGTACCATTGGCCTATTCTCAACCAATAATTTTCAGAAAAGAAGTATTTTGCATATCCGGCTGACACCACAATGTCATTCCCTCAATCCCGAATGCCTTCGAAAGTCGGGAATCTTTCTTCCGTGAGGGATTCCCGTGAGGGTCGGGAAATGACAGATTACATGACTTTGCCAAAGAATCATGTTTTTGCAACGTCAGGGTTAACCTGAGAAGCATAAAGAGCATTTTGGCCCGCAGATCATCACGGATGGAACAGGTTCTGAGGAGTTCCAAAATAAGAAACGGATGGCCCCCCGCAAAGAAAGGGGGGCCAGGTGATCAGATATTAACGGAGAAAGGCGTGCGGCCGTCCAGGAACAACTCTCCAAGGTAAGAGCTGGACTTGACCTCGACATTATCAATAAGATCGTCCTTTGTCATTCCGTAAGAGGGCATGAAAGCGTGGCATACGTAGAACTTCACTCCAAAATCTTCGATCAAGGTTTTCAGCATTTCGCCGACCACTACCTTTTGACCCTCCAATTCCATGGAAATTGTGTCCGCCATCCCCTTTTTTGCCAGCTGGA
>JBJKOV010000370.1:0-13604 GCA_046707105.1 Thermodesulfovibrionales bacterium | reverse complement strand
CAGCCCGGAAACGATCAGGCTTATTAAGCCGGCAAGCGCGACCCGCCGCCAGTAAGGCGAGACGAGACGATAGATCTTCTTATAATCTTCCACCAGGCAATTCCTTCGTTCGTTTCCGTGAAGTCATCTTGTCCTTACAGTTGCGTCATTTCTCCGTTTTCAGTGGGTGGAATCGATTAAAGCCGTCATATACAGGCTTTTTCGGGTCCCTCACTGTTACAGGATCAGAGTTATTTCTCCCCGGTGCGCGCCGAATAATAGGCCGCGACCTGAACCGCATCCCATGGCCTGCACTCCTCCCTGCTGAAACCGAGCGTTTCAGCCTGCCGGTAGGCGGTCTCGATGTCCGCACTCTCTATCTCAAGAAATTCCGGAATATATGCGTATGTATCCTTGTATTTATCGAACTCGAAATGCGTTCCGCCGAGTTCGTAGGTGGTCCTGTGTTTGCTCATTTCGATCCGGACCGAAAGCCCGATCGCTTCGAGTATGGACCTCGTCGTCAGAAAGTCTGACACGACCACCTCCTGTTCCTCTCTCACCTTGGCATTTTTGTCTTCCACATGCCTCTTAAACGTGAGCACCGCCCTGCCGCCCTCTCTCCTCAGCCTGAGGGTCCCCCCGCCTTCCCTTATCGAGCTGTCGCCGAAATCGTAGTATATCGCGCAAATCTGGTCATCAAATATCTTTCTTGCGCCCGCAGCTAGAAGCATGCTCTCGGTCTTGACTCTGTCTATTTCGAGTATCTTTATCTCCACTTCATACACGGGAAAAAAGCCCTTTCGCTGGCAATCTTAGAAATGACCGAGTTTGATTATATCCGATCCGGCGTGCTTAATGAAATCCCGGAAGCCGGCATGAGAGGATCGGAGGTTTTCCCTTCAGCAGCAATTTCTTTGCTTGATTTTTTGGGACTTGACAAGACGAAGAGTTCTTGATATGTTAATCACGTCTATTATTTGGATAATAATGACTTTATGAAAGGAGGGAAAATATGACAAAGACGGAACTTATCGAAAAAATCGCTTCCGGGGCGGGCCTCAGCAAGGCGGACGCAACAAGGGCGTTCGATTCCACTCTTGATGCTGTCAAGGCGGCGCTGAAGAAGGGACAGAAAGTTACCATCGTGGGGTTCGGTACTTTTTCGGTGACGAAAAGGAAAGCCAGAAAAGGACGCAATCCGCAGACTGGACAGACAATCAACATCCCGGCCGCTAAAACTCCGAAATTTACGGCGGGCAAGGCGCTGAAAGACGCTGTCAAAAAATAATAGTTTCACTCCCCCATTTTAAATTAAAGGGGCAAACAACAGGTTTGTCCCTTTAATTTTTCTCCTTTTTCTGCTAATCTGATTCTATACTTGCATGTTGAGTTGCGCGTGAAACCATTTCCTCTCGCAAGAGGGCCAAACCAGCGTCCCTGCCGGGGAAGGACAGAGGGGCCGACATAAAGCCGGCCGGCAACTGAACGGTTAATCCGGTGCATCATAACGGGAATAACAGAAATGGAGACGTTATGCTAGCAGAGTTCAGCATAGTTCCGATCGGTTCCGGCAGCAGCCTGGGTGACAGGGTTGCGGAGGTCTTAGAGATTGTCGACGCAAGCGGGCTTCCCTATAAGGTAAATCCCATGGGCACAGTCGTGGAGGGAGAGTGGGACGAATTATTCAAACTGATCAGAAAATGTCACGTGACCGTCATGAAAGAAGAAGAAAGGGTCATCACGACCATCTCAATAGACGATCGAAAGGGAAGACCTGGCAGGATCGACCAGAAGGTGAAGTCGGTTGAAAAAAGGCTCGGCAAGACCCTAAAGAAGTGACGGCGCCTGACTGCATCGTCGCCGGAATCGATCTTGGACCTTACACTGAAAATGTGGTTTCCTATGCCGCCTGTTTTGCAGCTGCCACCAGTGCGCGTATAAGACTTCTCTATGTCATAGATTATCTCCTCACACCGCCCTCTTACCTCGCATCATACATAGAGGAGGAAAAGGCCAGAGAAGAAGAGCAGATGAGGGGATGGAAGTCCCGTCTGGAAAAGGCCGGGGGCATGGCCGAATACCGGATTGTATTGGGCCGTCTTCATGAATCATTCAGGGAAATTATCGAAGAGACGTCTCCCGGGCTCCTGGTTATCGGATATAGTTCCCACGCGCTCAGGCCGAGCAGTTCGGAACGGCTTATAAAGACACTGCGCATACCGATGCTCGTGGTCAGGGGCAAGGCCGCGCAAGGCGCTGCTCTCGGCTCGGTGGCGGTCCGGAATGTGCTCTGTCCCGTTGATTTTTCTGAAAATTCGGTAAAGGCCGTTTCGACGGCCAAAAGACTCACGTCCCTTTTCCGGGCCAGGCTCCACCTGGTCCATGTTATCCCTTCCTATCTGATAAAGGAGAAATGGGGTGTATGGAAAAAACTGGGAGAAGAGGAGAGGGAGAAATTCGACCGGGTAATGCGTGAGGAGGCCGGATCCAGACTGGGGACCGTCTGCAGAGACCACGGAATCGAGGGGGAGGGAGAAATACACCAAGGGTCTCCTTCAAAGATAATATCTTCCATCGCAGAAGAAAAGCGGTGTGACCTGATCGTCATGGGAGCAAGGGGGCTGTCCTACCTGCAGAGCATCCTCGTCGGCAGCACGACAGAGGCCGTCCTGAAGTCTTCCCCCTGTCCCGTCCTGATTGTACATTAATGCCGGCTCAGGTTTCGCTACTTTTCCTGGGGCTCGTTCTGATCCTTCTGGCTGCCGAATTCTTTACCAACGGGATAGAGGCGTTAGGCCGGCATTTTTCTTTTTCACAGGCTGTAGTCGGGAGTATTTTGGCGGCCGTAGGCACGGCCCTTCCCGAGACGATCCTCCCTGTTGTGGCCATTTTTTTCTATGGAGGGGAATCGGCATCTGATATAGGTGTCGGGGCTATCCTCGGCGCCCCCTTCATGCTCTCGACCCTCGCCTTATTTCTCGTGGGGCTGACAGCCCTCGTCTCCGGCCTCCGCAAAAGACGGAAATTCGTGCTGAACGTCGAGCCGGGCTCAATGAAGCGGGACCTGACCTTCTTCCTCGCGATGTATTCGCTCGCAGTCCTCCTTCCGCATTTACTCGGTAAAAAGTCCCTGGTTCCCCTGTCCATATCCCTGGTCTGCGGTTATCTCTTTTATGCATACCTGACGTTCCGGGATGAGAGCGCCGAGCTTGAACATACGGAGACGATGTATCTCTGGAGACTGATAGAGAGAGTGAAGCCGTCTGTACGGTTGGAAACGCCCCCTCTCGCCCTGGTCCTGCTACAGGTAGCAGCATCTCTTGCCCTCATGATACAAGGCGCGCATACCTTTGTCGAAAGCCTCGCGCATGTGGCTGTGAGGCTCGGGATGAACCCCCTCCTTTTTGCGCTCCTTCTGGCTCCGGTGGCTACTGAACTCCCGGAAAAATTCAACAGTGTAACATGGACGTGGAAGGGCAAAGACAGTCTGGCGCTGGGTAATATAACGGGTGCGATGGTTTTCCAGTCGGTTTTCCCCGTCTCCGTCGGGTTGCTTTTCACCGAATGGCAAATAACGGGTATGGCGCTTTTTTCGGCTCTGATAGCGATAACATCGTCTCTGGTCATACTGGCAACGCTCCTCCGGGGGAAGAAGATTTCTCCTTTTACAATGCTTTTTCCCGGATGCCTGTACCTCGTCTATGTTCTTGTGGTGATATTGAGGTAGGGTTGCCGGCAACTCACGCTGATGTCGCACACTGTCTGATTCTTGACAACAGGCCAGGACTGTGATATGTTGAAAAAAATCCCAAAAAGGAGGTCGGCCATGGCCTGCAAATCCAAAGGCGGAGCATGCGGCACCACCAAGAAAACCGCAACAAAGGCTACCAAGAAACAGACCAAGAAATAACCTGATCACGTTATATGACACTCACTGAGGGGATGGCTGAAAGCCGTCCCTTTCTTTTGTACGCCCCCGGAAGGGAGCAAAGAGCATATCGCAGATACCGTAAAAAGCGAACACTGAATCATCCCAAAAAACGGCAAATGGCCACAGAAGGCACAAAAATCACATAGAAAAAACAAGAGGTTGAAAGGGGAAAATGCTCACCAAATGGGAGAAGTATTTCACTAACATAGGTTTTTGATTTTTTTGTGTTCTATGTGCTTATTGTGGCTCAACGCTTTTTTTAGGATCATTGGAGCCCTGCTTGAGGGCTTGTCAGCTTGTCGGCCTGCAAGATGATTTACAATGCCCTTTGCCAGTATCGGCAAGGTTTGTGATAATATTCAGTTGTGTTCGAAAAGGAACTGGAAGACCTTAAGAAGAAGAACCTTATCCGCCGTCTAATTTCGCGGACATCCGCCCAGGGCCCGGCCATACGCTTCGGCGGAAGGGAATATGTAAACTTTTCGTCAAACGATTACCTCGGCTTCGCGGGCCGTCCCGAGATCGTGGAGTCGCTGAAAGTTGCAGCGGAGAGATACGGCTTCGGCGCGGGGTCCTCGCGACTCCTTGCCGGGGGGACCGACCTCCACCGGGAACTGGAACAGCAGATCGCGGAATTCAAGGCTGCCGAATCGGCCCTCCTGTTCAACTCAGGCTATGCCGCCAACACCGGCATAATCCCCGCGCTGGGGTCATCGGGCGACGTGATCTTCAGCGACGAATTAAACCACGCAAGCATAATCGACGGCTGCAGGCTCAGCAGGGCAAAAACCGTCGTTTTCCGGCATAAAGACGTGCATCACCTGGAGACACTTATGCGCAGGGAGCCGGCAAGAAGGAGGTTGGTCATCACCGACTCCGTATTCAGTATGGACGGGGACATAGCCCCGCTCGGGGAAATCCACGAAATCTGCAGGAGATATGACGCAGTCCTTTACCTCGACGATGCCCACGGCACCGGCGTCCTCGGAGAAGGCCGCGGCGCGCTTTCGCACTTTAATATCAAGCCGGAACCCGGGGTGGTACAGATGGGGACATTCTCAAAGGCCCTGGGCTCCTTCGGGGCCTTTGCCGCCGGCAGCGAAGTCATCACCGAATGGCTGACAAACTCCGCCAGAAGCTTCATCTTCTCCACCGCCCTTCCGGCCTGTGTTATCTCGGCATCTCTTGCCGCGCTCGACCTGCTGAAAAAAGATGCGGAGCCGTTGAAGAGGCTCTGGGCCAACAGACAACTGCTTATCATGGGCCTCAGGAGCGTGGATTATAACACGATGGGGAGTGAAACGCCCATTGTCCCCATACGGGCGGGAGATATAACTGAAACACTAAAGCTGGCGGAGTTTCTGTCACAAAACGGAATATACGCGCCGGCCATCAGGCCGCCCTCCGTCCGGGACCCGAGGATCAGGCTGGCCGTGAGCGCCTCCCATACAGAAGATCAGATCGGAATGCTCATCGACACACTGAAAAGATTTCGCGGGTAAGGTGAATCAGTCCGCCGGGATTAAATAAAGACAGGCCGGAGCACCTTCCGATACCGACTGCTCCCTTATCACATTCTTTCCGATCAGCTCCCTGTAAAGCTGGAGTTCGTGTTTGCAGGCTTCACCGAACTCACGCGCAACCTTGCTGATCGGACAATGATACTGTTTCAGATGGTAATGCCCGTTGTTCCTGCTCAGATCGACAAGGTGTCCGTCTGCTTCAAGAAGCTCTTTGAAATGATGCAGGGTGTCGTCGATATTCTCACTGCCTGCAAGCACCCCCTTCTTCAACTCCAGCATCCTGTTTCTTCGCCAGCCGAATATCTGGTCGATTTTCGCGGCTCCCTCGTACTTGGTAATGTCCCGGAGAATTCCAAGGGCAAATTCATCGTATGTCTTCGGGAACAGCTCATTTGCAGCATCCGTAAGCATGTAAATAAAACCTGGACGGCCTATGCCCCGCTTTCTTACGGTATACGTCACCAGGTCCTTTTTTTCCAGAGCAAGAAGGTGCTGCCTTATGCCCATAGGCGTGATATCAATGCGCTTGCTGAGTTCGTCTATCGACATGCTGCCGTTTTTTTTCAGAAGCAGGACAATATTGTTTCGCGTAGAATTCTCATCAACAAAAATATTCATACTAGCCAAAATAGCACAAATAGAAGTTTTTGTAAATATTTAATTTAGAAAGTCCCTCCAGGAATCGTGGATCATCGGGCTCATGCCCGCCGGCCGGTGCGACTCCAGGCGAAGTCCGGCTTAAATCTCTTTACTCATGATTGTCATTCCAGCTTGTCTGGAATCTTTCAGAAGGATTGCGGACAAGCCGCAATGACGGCCATTTATGCACTTGCAGCGGGACGTTGGCTGTCCCTGTATTCATGTAAAGAAGCGTTGGCCGCACTACACTAGCCGCTTCAGACTAACCTCTCGCCTATTGCCTCTATTCTGTTGTATCATATTAATATCTTTGAAACGGGGCCGCGAATAAGAACGAAAAAAGGAGTGGTGATTATGGTGACAGGAAAGGAAGATCTGCTTCAGTCTCTTATCGAGGCTTTTCTCATGGAAAAGGGGACGCATGATTTTTATTCCGAGGCTGCCGTGAAAGCTCTGGATCCGGAGGCAAAACAGACCTTCAGTGACCTTTCCTCATGGGAAGAGCAGCACATGGATTACATTCAGTTCCTTTACCTCGCTGTCCAGGACGACCGGGACATTGAGGGGTTCGAAAGGTTCAAAAAGAGCGCCGAAGCCCCGGTCGCCGAGGGAGGCATTCCGCTGAAGGACCTTGAATCGAAACTGGAGGAGCATAATTTCATAGATGATCTGGGCGCCCTGACATGGGCGCTGGAAATGGAAGGCAAGGCCTACAACCTCTACCGGAAAATGTCCGAAGATGCGCCCGACAGCAATGCCGCGGTCGTATTCAAGGAGATGATGGGACAGGAACTCAGGCATATCGACTACCTCAAGGAAATGAGGATGAGACTTGCTGAAACTTCGTGACGGTGTCGTAGAACTCTACAAGAAAGTTGCCACATCTCTTCCGCCGGATATAGAAGAGGGGTTGAAGGCCGCTCTCTCCCGGGAAAGTGAAGGTTCCCCCGCTGTATCATGCCTGACGGTCATGCTGGAGAATGTCAGACTGTCAAGGGAAACAATGCGGCCGATATGTCAGGACACCGGGGTGCCTGTCTTTTACGTCAAGATACCGGCCGGCTTGAGTCAGCGCGACCTGAGGGAGACCATCATGGACGCGACCCGGATCGCCACGATAAAAGTCCCGCTGAGACCGAATGCAGTCGACGTTCTCACCGACGAGAATTCGGGAGATAACACAGGGGCGGGGTTTCCGATTATTTACATGGAAGAGACGGCAGGCAATACCCTCACTATCGACCTTATGCTGAAAGGCGGGGGATGCGAAAATGTGGGTCAGATATACAAATTACCTTTTGACGATTTGAACGCCCAACGTGATCTCGACGGCATCCGCAAATGTGTACTGGACGCCGTGCAGAAGGCCCAGGGAAGAGGTTGTCCACCTTATGTTATAGGCGTCGGCGTCGGAGCGGCAAAGGACCAGGTCACCGTACTTGCAAAAGAACAACTCATGCGAAAGCTTAATGACGAAAACAGGGTCGGCCTGCTGTCCGAACTTGAAAAGAGAATCCTGAGAGAGGCAAACGAACTTGGCATAGGCCCCCAGGGGCTCGGGGGCGGGACCACAGCCCTCGGGGTGAAGATAGGCGTCAACCACCGTCATCCTGCGTCCTACTTTGTCGACGTGTCGATGGGCTGCTGGGCAACCAGACGGGGCAGACTGATATGGTAAAGCCGGTTTCGCTTCCGCTGTCCAGCGAGGATGTGGCCGCTCTCAACGCCGGCGATGCCGTATCGATTACAGGCCGTGTCGTGACCGGCAGGGACAGGGTTCACAAGTACCTCTTCGAAAAAAGGCCGCCCAGAGAAGACATGCCTTTTGATCTGTCCGGATCCGTTATCTACCACTGCGGACCCGTCATGAAAAAGCTCGATGGCGAATTTCAGGCAGTGTCCGCCGGGCCGACGACAAGCATGCGCGTTGAGACATATACGCCGTCGGTCATCAGAGAGTACGGAGTAAGAGGGATTATGGGCAAAGGCGGTATGGGAGAAAAAACCCTGCGGGCACTTAAAGAGCATTCCTGCGTATATTTTCACACAATCGGCGGCGCTGCAGCCTTTCTCTCGGACAGGATAATCAGGACTCATGGCGTCTGGAAGTTGGAGGAGTTCGGACCTACCGAAGCCATGTGGCTTTTTGAAGTAAAGGAGTTTCCCGCAATAGTAACTATGGACGCCCACGGCAATAATATACATAAGGAAATCGAACGGGCGTCTTACATGAAGCTCTCGGAGCTGACGGGGACCCGAACATCACAATCACTGAGCCGGGATTACTCATGAATGGGCGGCAGGACAGAGGCCCCTCTCTCATTCTCGCTGCGCTCCGAGGCTTTTGCCTCCTTATTTTTCCTATACATACTGCAGGACCATCGGCAAAAGAAACCGCTCGGGACCTCTATCCCGCCTTGTTCCAGAGCGTTACGTATGAAGTTTACGGATGAAGTGGTTGGAGAATGACAGGAGAGATACTGAGACGCGGAGTAACCGGGCGAGACAAGAGACCATCTTAAACCGATCCTGTCTCTGTGACTCAGTGTCTCTGTGGTAAGAAGGAGGGGGAAATCATGATATTTATCGCAGGAGCGACCGGTTTCGTTGGCGGCCACCTGATCGACGATCTTTCGGCAAAAAATCACCGCCTCAAATGCCTGGTCCGTTCCGCTAAAGCGGGAGACCGCCTCGCGGCAAGGGGAATTGAGACAGTAACAGGCGATATAACAGATCCTGATACACTTAAAGGAGTTCTCGGGGCAGGCGACCTCGTGATTCATCTCGTCGGAATTATCCAGGAAAGCGGAAAGTCGACCTTCCGGTCCGTCCACACCCAGGGCACATCCAACCTCGTCGGGGAGGCGAAGCGGGCAGGCGTCGGACATTTCTTCTACCAGTCGGCGCTCGGTGCGGATAAAAGCTCCTGGTCGGGCTACCTCAAAACCAAGGCCGAAGCGGAGGAGATCGTTAAACAGAGCGGACTCCGGTTTACTATTTTCAGGCCGTCGCTCATAATAGGCCCTTGGGACGGTTTTACCAAGAAGATGGTTGACATGATCAAACTCTCCCCTGTCCTGCCCGTCCCCGGCAAAGGCAACGCAAGATTTCAGCCCGTCTACATCAAAGACTGGCTGAGGTGCATAGGCGAAGTGATCGAGGCCCCGGCGAAATACCTTTCAACTTACGAAATCGGGGGTCCCGAGCAACTCACATACAGCAGAATGGTGGAAATAATGTCAGAGGCCCTCGGGCGTAAGAAGACGGTCCTGAATATACCCATGGGAATAATGAAATTTTCAGCCTCCCTGCTCGAAAATATACTAGGCTCTCCGCCTGTAACATTGGACCAGTTGAGGCTTCTCGAAATGGATAATATCTGCGATGTCGATGCCGTCGAAAAAAATTTCGGCTTCAAACCGGCCAGATTCGAAGACGCCCTGCGGGAGTTCATCAACAAATAGGGCATGCCGCAGACCAAAGTCAGAAGTTAGAATGCAGAAGTAAACGTAGGAAGCAACTCAGGCTATACGAACCTATCTCAAATTCAATTTCGGGAAAAATCCGTCACCCTCGCGAAGGCGGGGGTCCACTTTAGACTCTGAAAAACATGGATTCCCGCCTTCGCGGGAATGACGCAAACACCCCGATAATGGCAAAAAATCAATGCGGATGTTATTTCACCACGAGGACCGAACAGTCGGCGTGGTCTACGATTTTTGAAGAAACGCTCCCGAGCAGGAATTTCTGGGCTCCGTGGCGTCCGTGAGAGCCGGTAATGATCAGGCTCGCCTTCATCTTCCCGGCCTCTTCGAGGACCACTTCCGCTGGGTTGCCGCTTTTCAGCACGGTCTTAAGGCGGAGCTGTCCCTTATGTCTGTCCTTGATCTTCCCCAGCATCTTTTTTGCCTCATCTTCGAGCGTTCTCACGATCTTAACCCTGTCGGCCTCCAAAAGGTCAACGAGGTAAAATTCGGGTATGACAGAGACAACAGTCACCGACGAGCCGAATTTGCCCGCTATCTCAAATGCCTTTCTCAGGGCCTTCTCAGATGGTTTGGAGCCGTCGTGAGCAACAAGAATTTTCTTCATATCTCCTCCTTTTGAGTGAATTTTACCAGAACAATCGCACCTCTGTCTTTTTTTTTTGAGGTAAAAAAGGTACACTAATAGTTCAGTTTATAATCAAAGGAGAATCCCTATGGCAAAAAAGGACTACTTTTTTACATCGGAATCGGTGACAGAAGGCCATCCCGACAAAATTGCCGACCAGATATCTGATGCCATTTTGGACGCAATAATAGGGCAGGACCCTGTAGCAAGGGTCGCCTGTGAAACATTGGTTACGACAGGCCTGGCTTTTGTTTCAGGAGAGATTTCCACCACGTGCTATGTCCATATACCCGACATAGTGAGACAGACGATAAGAGACATAGGATATACCCGCGCTAAATACGGCTTCGACTATGAAACCTGCTCGGTCATCACGTCGATCGACCAGCAGTCGTCGGACATCGCCATGGGCGTTGACACCGGGGGGGCCGGAGACCAGGGACTGATGTTCGGGTTCGCCTGCAACGAGACCGAGGAGTTAATGCCCCTGCCGATCATGCTGGCCCACAAAATAGCGATACGTCTGTCGGAGATGAGGAAGCAGGATATCCTCCCTTATCTGAGGCCGGACGGCAAGTCGCAGGTTACAATCGAATACCGTGACGGAAAGCCCTTCAGGATAGACACTGTTGTGGTTTCCTCGCAGCACAGCCCCGATGTCCACCTGAAGGACCTCAAGGAGGACATAATCGAAAAAGTTGTTAAACCTGTTTTGCCGCAGGAACTTCTCGATGAGGAGTCCGTCAAATATTATATAAACCCCACTGGCCGTTTTGTCGTAGGCGGACCGATGGGAGACACAGGCCTCACGGGCAGAAAGATAATAGTAGACAGCTACGGCGGCGTGGGAAGCCATGGGGGAGGCTGCTTCTCCGGCAAAGACCCAACAAAGGTCGACCGTTCGGGCGCCTACATTTCGAGATATATCGCCAAGAATGTTGTGGCCTCCGGCATCGCAGAAAGGGCGGAGGTCCAGCTTGCATACGCAATAGGCGTTCCGGATCCCGTTTCGATCCTTGTCGACACCTTCGGGACGGGGAAAATAGAAGAGGAAAAGATAGTCCCCCTCATAAGGAAGAACTTCGATCTGACACCTAAAGGGATTATCGAAAGCCTGAATCTCAGACGTCCCATATTCCGCAAAACAGCCGCCTATGGCCACTTCGGAAAGAATGATCCGGACTTCACGTGGGAAAAGACGGACAAGGCCGCTGCACTGAGAAGGGAAGCCGGACTGTAATAGTAAACAGTGTCAGTGTAAGTGTCAGTGTCAGTTCAGAAAGCGAAGGCGCGGGACGCACCGATCTGCTGAATGAGAGTGCTTTATTGCTGACACTGTCACTGAACTCTGACACTAAATAAGGAGGAATCATGATCAAACACGACGTCAAAGATATCAAACTGGCCGCGAAGGGCCTACTGCGAATCGAATGGGCCGCCAGGGAGATGCCGGTACTTAAGAGCATAAAGGAGAGGTTCACCAGGGAAAAACCCCTTAAAGGCCTGAAGCTTGCGGCCTGCCTTCATGTGACGACCGAAACCGGAAACCTGATGGAGACGCTCAAGGCCGGCGGCGCCGATGCCTATCTCTGCGCTTCCAACCCGCTGAGCACCCAGGACGACGTCGCGGCATCCCTGGTCAGGAACTCCGGAATCCCGGTTTTCGCCATAAAAGGAGAAGACCACAAGACATACTATAAACATATAATGGCCGCCCTCTCCGCAAAGCCCAATATCACAATGGATGACGGAGCCGACCTGGTCTCCACGATTCACACAAAGGAAAAGAAACTCCTGAAAGACCTGATAGGGGGGACTGAAGAGACCACCACCGGCGTAATCAGGCTGAGGGCAATGGCCGAAAAAGGCGTCCTCGAATATCCTATAATCGCAGTGAACGATGCCTACACCAAATACCTCTTCGATAACCGCTACGGCACCGGCCAGTCCACTATCGACGGCATCCTGAGGGCGACCAACAGGCTGATAGCAGGTTCGGTATTCGTGGTCGCCGGCTATGGCTGGTGCAGCAAGGGTATCGCGATGAGGGCAAAAGGCATGGGCGCGCGTGCAATAGTAACCGAGGTAAACCCCCTCCGGGCGCTGGAAGCAACGATGGACGGCTTCGAAGTAATGCCCATGAGGGAAGCCGCAAGGCTCGGGGACATATTCGTCTCCGCTACGGGCGACATCGATGTCATATTCGGGGACTGTTTCCGTCTGATGAAGGACGGCGCCATTTTCTGCAATTCCGGACATTTCAACGTCGAAATTTCTATCGAGGCCCTGGGGAAGATGGCAAAATCCAGAAGACAGATCAGAGATTTTGTTGAAGAGTACACGCTGAAAAACGGCAAGAGAATTTATCTTCTCGGCGAAGGACGCCTGATCAATCTCGCCGCTGCAGAAGGTCATCCCTCGGCGGTCATGGATATGAGCTTCGCCAACCAGGCTTTGTGCGCCGAATACATGGCAAAAAATTACAGGAAAATGGAAAAGAAAGTTTACGGCGTTCCAGAGAAGATCGACAGCGATATATCGAGGCTGAAACTGAAGTCCATGGGAATAAAAATAGATACCCTCACTCCGGCCCAGAAGAAATATCTCAGCAGCTGGGAAATGGGAACGTAGGCAGAGGGCCTGTCGATATAAACACTGGCATGGCGTCTCATAAACGACTGGTGTTATTATCGGCCACGACCTTTTGTTCACGGTTGTCATTCCCTCAAGCTCAGCGCGCTGGGAATCCTTCTGAAAAGAAGAAAGATTCCCAGTGAGGGTCGGGGAATGACACTACACGGGCTTGCATAAGGGAGAAGGCGGGTTTTCAATGACCGGTACCGTTGTTTCCGTTAATATAAGCGACAGAAAGGGCGTCAGGAAGAAGCCGGTCGACACGGTCACCCTCCGGGAAGAATACGGAATTGAAGGTGACGCCCACGCATCTTCCGAATGGCACAGACAGGTGAGTCTTCTTGCCGTCGAAAGCATAAAAAAAATGAGGGACATGGGGCTTGACGTGTCTCCCGGAGACTTCGCCGAGAACATAACTACCAGCGGACTTGATCTTGTGTCCCTGCCCGTCGGAACGGTGCTGACCATCGGGGATGAAGTCATGGGCGAGGTCAGCCAGATCGGCAAGGAATGCCATTCCAGGTGCGCCATTTATTATCAGGCTGGCGACTGCGTCATGCCGAAGGAGGGCATCTTTATCAGGGTCCTCAGGGGCGGCACTGTGAGGGCAGGAGACAAAATAAGTGTCAGTGTCAGTGATTAGTGTCAGTGGGCGGGATAACAACATGGCAAAGATTAACAGTATAGAAGAAATGGAAGTGTTTAAGAGGAGTCACACCCTTACTCTAAAGATATACAAAATGACAGATTCATTTCCTCAGTCGGAAAGACTCGGACTTACA
>JBJKOV010000369.1:0-3101 GCA_046707105.1 Thermodesulfovibrionales bacterium | reverse complement strand
GGATGCTCGAAAGAGACGACTTCAAGAAAAGGTTCAGGGGGCAGAAGGATATCAGCATAATGGAATTTTATTATCCCCTGCTTCAGGCTTATGATTCCGTGGCACTGAAGGCCGACCTGGAACTGGGGGGGACCGACCAGACTTTCAATCTTCTCATGGGCAGAAACATGCAGAGGAAGATGGGTATGGAGGAGCAGGTAGTGCTTATGATGCCTTTGCTCGAAGGGCTGGACGGGGTGAACAAGATGAGCAAGAGCCTCGGCAATTACATAGGGATAACAGAGCCTGCCGTAGAATTCGTCAGCGGTGAACTGGCGGGCATGTTCAAGAAGGTCATGAGCGTGCCCGACAAGCTGATAGAGAGGTATTACGAGCTCCTGAGCCGTATTTCTCTCGAAGAGTTTGCTGCTCTCAGAACGGGCCTCAATAACGGGACCAAAGACCCCAGGGACGCAAAAAAGGAACTGGCTATGGAACTTGTTACGAGATATCATGGGGCTGAAGAAGCGGAGAGGTCGCATAGAGAATATGAGGCGATTATTGAAAAGAAAACTTTTGGCTCCTTGAGCGTTGAGCTTCCCAAAATAGAATTGTCGATTTCCGGTCGCTCCAATATTAACTGGCTGCCTCAAGTAATGAAGGACACAGGACTTTCCAAGAGCACGGGTGAAGCAATGCGTCTTATAAAGCAGGGGGGGGTCAGACTCGATGACACTGTCGTGACCGATCCCGGTACGATTCTCGATCTGGGGAGAGAGTATCTCATTAAAGTCGGTAAAAAGAAGTTCTATAAGGTCTTTATTACCCCGTGACGTCTTTGCTTAAAGCGATATAGCCGCACAGCCCGCCCTTTGGTATAATGCAGTATGATTGGACTCCATGAGATTCTCTTAAAGCTGTTGCTCGGAACTCTTCTCGGCGGGTTCATAGGATTTGAACGCCAGACCCACAGCAGACCCGCCGGCTTCAGGACCCAGCTCCTTGTCTGCGTTGCCTGTGTTCTCATAATGATAGTTTCCGAGGGGTATTACGCGAATGCGCCTGCTCACCCGGGGTATGTGGTGGACCCGACGCGGATCGCAGCCGGGGCGATGACTGGCGTGGGTTTCCTCGGCGCCGGAGTGATCCTCAAAACAGGACTTTCGATACAGGGGCTCACCACAGCGGCCTGTATATGGATAGTCTCGGCCATCGGTCTGGCGATCGGGGCCGGGCAGTACGCTGCGGGAATTGTCGGATTCGTCATCACGGTTTTTTCATTATGGGTGCTCCGCATCATCGAGGAACGCATCCCGCGGACGATTTACAAGCATGTGACATTGATTACGGATGAGTCGGGGGACGAAGACGCCATCCGTTCGCTGTTCGGAGACAAGGGGTACAAGTTGCTGAAGATGGACTACCATATAGAACTGATGCTCAAGGAGAGGACATACATATTTACCGCCTCATCGAGGGACGATTCGGCGCTGAAAGATCTGATCGGAGACATCAGCGGCCTTCCCTTTGTGAAAAGGATCGAAATCAAGAGCTAGACTCCGTTTCCGGACCTCATGAACTCCTTTGCCAGTTCTATCAACCCGTATATCTTGAGATCCACATGATCGCCCCTGCTTCGCATCTCCGAAAGTTCGGAGAATAATCCTTTGACAGGCAATTCCAATACCTCGATATCCTCTGTTTCGTCTCTGTCCGCTATCCCGGTAAAGGTGAGATCGGTCGCCAGGAACACCGTAAGTATTTCGGACGAAAGCCCCGATGAGAGCGGCCCCTCAGCGAGGAAATCCATCCTGCCGGCCGCATAACCAGTCTCCTCCGTGAGCTCTCTCCGCGCGGCGTCTTCAATCGGTTCCCCGACAGAGGCCAGCCCTGCCGGCATTTCTACGACAAAGCCGTTGACCGGCGGACGGAACTGACGTATGAGCAGCACCGACCCGTCATTCTTGAGGGGCACGATGGCGGCGATACCGCCGCAGTTGACCCTCTCGACGGCCTCCCAGTCCCTCGTTACCTCCTCAGACCCGGTTGCGCCGGGGGCTGTTCTGTGGTCGGAATATCTTATAAGGACCGACCTCAGAAACCTGCCTTCCCAAAGAGGCTGCCTGCCGATAACTCTCATATCAGAGCTGGTCCTGCAAAGCCGAAAGACATATCAGATAAGATTCCCCGCTTTTTTGAAAAGCTCCCCTAATTTTATCGTCTCTTCGGAAATTTCTCTCAAGACCCCGGAGAGCTCCTTTTTGCCCGTCTCACCTATTCTCTCAGACCATTCCAGGTAGGTCTTTGCGTGTTCGTCGTTGTGCTCGGCCCAGTGTTCTATCAGGTGTTTCAATTTTTCGAGATCGTCCATATCTCCTCCTCACCAGTCGTGAATCAGTGCAAAGGCTATCGTCAAAGTATATTAAACATTTTCATCCTGAAAGGGGAAGGCCGGAACAGTATCTTCAGCGGTCAACCAGTGTCATGTCCCCGTACCTTATTTACATATGTTCAAGTTTTCCTGGCTGCCATTCCCGCGCAGGCGGGAATCCAAGTTTTGTTTTAAAGACAATGGATTCCCGACTACTACCTCGGGAATGACGACAACTGATCTCCCAGACCCCTTTCTTAAGAGAGATCTTTGGCGCTACGCTTCTCTGCTAATCCGCTTATTCATGAATTCCAGGCGCAAGGATCAGGCGCAAGACGGGATGGAGGTCCCGAGCGGTTTCTTTTGCCGGTAGTCCTGCAGTATGCATAGAGAAAATAAGGAGGCAAAAGCCCCGGAGCGCAGCGAGAATGAGGGAGGGGCCTCTCTCCCGCCCTACTTTCATGACTAATTCGGGCTGAGAGTCTTTAGTGCCGGTGAAATAAATAATGAGAATGCCTGTGTTTATGGGCGGCCTCACCGTGGTAGTGGACGTGCTCGTGAATGAGGTTCACCCTGAGCAGCAGGTCCTCATCACTCAGTATGTCCTCGCACGCCCCGGTTTTCTCGATCCTGTGCTCTTCCGAGAGAAGGGCGACCTTCGCATGCAGTTCGTCCACCAGTGAAAGATCGTGGGTCGCTATCACCAGTGTCTTTCCTGCCTCGTTCAGGGCGAGCATAAGCTCGACCAGAA
>JBJKOV010000368.1:0-4522 GCA_046707105.1 Thermodesulfovibrionales bacterium | reverse complement strand
TGTTGTCGATCAGACGGACCTTCCCCAGTCTTGCAGCAACAGCCAGGAGGACCTCATTTCTTATCTCATCGACTTCCCCGAGCGTACCCGGATCATACACCGATGCATAATCGATCTGAGTTATAAGGGGTTCCTCCGAAAGTATTTTGTTCATCAGCCCCCTCACTTCCTTTGGCGATCTTTCTCCAGCGACCAGAGTGTCTGAAGCAGCTGTCAGGGACCTGTACAGGGCCGCTGCGGCTTTTCTCTGCTCTGTGTCCAGATAATGGTTGCGGGAGCTCATCGCCAGACCGTCATGCTCCCTTACCGTAGGGCAGACTACGATCTCAACGCCGAAATTGAGGTCTTTCACCATTTTTTTTATTATCACCGTCTGCTGAAAATCTTTTTGTCCGAAGTAGGCCCTGGTGGGATTTGTTATGTTCAGAAGTTTGGCGACAACGGTGACTACGCCATTGAAGTGTCCCGGCCTCATCCCGCCGCACAGCTTTTCGGATATGCCCCCGACACCGACGTAAGTGCAAAAATCCCCGGGGTACATGAGGGGACCGTCAGGGAGAAACGCGGTATCTACCTCAGCTTCCCGAAGCTTCCTTACATCCTCCTCCATGTTTCTGGGGTAATTTTTAAAGTCTTCGGAAGGTCCGAACTGGATGGGGTTTACAAATATGCTTGCTACAGTTATGTCGTTTTCCATTTTCGCCCTTTTTATCAGGCTCATATGACCCTCGTGGAGGGCTCCCATCGTGGGGACGAATCCTATTGATCTTCCTTTAAGAAAGTGTTTCCGGCAAGTATCCTGAACTATATGGGGTATCCGGATTATTTCCATCATAACCACTCCATTCGTCGCGCCGGTCCCGTTTTAACGATCATTTCTTTTCGAGAGGATATCCTTCTTTAAGCCACTCATTCCAGCCGCCTTTGAGTACCGCCACCTGGTCCTTCCTGAATCCCAGTCCGATCAGTTCCTGTGCCACACTGGCACTGGTGCGTTCGTCCGGTCAGGCACAGTAGAGCACTATGAGCTTGTCCTTCCGGTACTTGCCTGCCCATGACGGGACATCGTCCGGATTTTCACGTACCGCCCCCTTGATCTTGACGTCGCTCATGTTCCATTCCTTGTCTCTTCTGGCGTCGATGACGACGACGCCAGCTTTGCCAAGCATTGATTTCAACTCTAACGGATGCATCGCCTGGACCCTTGTCGACGCACAGCTGTATAGCAGGATTGAAAACAGAAAAAGGCTTATCGTTGAAGCGACGGTTTTCTTCAGTGATCTTTTCATATTCCCTTTCCGGCGACTCATCGTCCGTCAGCAGACCGTCCGGCTGGAGGACCTAGACGCCTATCTCTTTCATCAGAGTGTCAAAAAGCTCTTCTTCCCGGAGGCTCCTGACGATCTTCCCCCTCTTGAAAAGCAGTCCTGATCCTTTCCCCCCGGCTATCCCGACATCAGCTTCTCTGGCTTCACCGGGCCCATTCACTACGCAACCCATTACGGCGACGGTTATCGGTTTGTCGAACCCTCTGAGGCGGCTTTCCACTCTGGATGCCAGTCCCCGGATATCGATCTCGCACCTGCCGCAAGTCGGGCAGGAAATAATCCTGGCTCCTCTTTCCCTGAGGTCCAGGGCCTTCAGTATCTCGTAAGCCACTCTTACTTCCTCCACGGGACTGGCCGACAGGGAGACCCTGGCGGTGTCACCTATGCCTTCGGACAACAGTATGCCGAGTCCCGCCGAACTCTTGATGATACCGGTGAAAGAGGGACCGGCCTCTGAAATTCCTATATGAAGAGGATACCTGAACCTCCGGGAGAAGAGTCTGTACGCCTCCACCGTGGTCGGCACGTTCGATGCCTTGAGAGAGACTTTTATATTGCGGAAATTCAGGGATTCGAGTATCGAGATATGCTCCGCCGCGCTCTCCACGAGGGCCTCCGGGCATGGATGGCCATACTTTGCAAGAAGTTTTCTTCCCAGTGAACCCGCATTGACGCCCACCCTAATGGGGACATTTTCTCCGGCAGCCGCCGCCACGACCTCGGCGACCTTCCAGCGGGCGCCTATATTGCCGGGGTTGAGCCTCAGGCCGTCCACCCCCTGTCTCACCGCTTCGAGCGCGAGCCGCCAGTCGAAATGTATGTCAGCTATGACGGGAATGGGTACGGCCCGTTTAATCCTGCCGAGGGCCTCCGCGGCCTGCCCGTCGGGTACGGCTACGCGGATGATTTCACATCCCGCTTTCGCAAGGGCGCGTATCTGCCTTACAGTCGATCCCACATCCCGCGTATCCGTTTTTGTCATCGATTGAACGATGACCGGACCGCCTCCCCCTATGGGCACATTGCCTACATAAATTGTTTTTGTCTTCCTACGACGCGCCATGATCGGCAACACCCTCCTTCTCGTTTTTTCGCATCTCCTCCTGTCTTTCGCGGTACAGTTTTACGGCATTCTGGTGCTCCGCCAGCGTGGTCGAGAACTGATGGACATGGTCGTCCTGCGATACGAAATAAAGGTAAGGAACATCGGCGGGATAAAGCGCGGCGTGGATCGATTTCATTCCCGGCGAGGCGATCGGGCCGGGAGGCAGGCCTTTTATAATATAAGTATTGTAAGGCGTTTTTCGCTGAAGGTCGCTTCTGGTGATCCTTTCCCCGGGACCCCTGACCCCGTATGCCGCTGTAGGGTCCGCCTGAAGAGGCATCTTCTTCCTGAGACGATTATGGTACACCGCAGAGATGAGCTGCCTTTCGGAATCCACCGCCGCCTCCTTCTCGATTATCGATGCCAGGGTCAGAGCTTCGTTTTCGGTCATCCCGAGTTCTCCGGCCCTGGCCCTCAACCCGGAAAATTTTTCCTGCATCCTGTCGACCATGAGTCCCACGGCATCCTGCAGAGGAACGCCTTTCGGAATGCGGTAGGTATCCGGGAATACGTAGCCTTCAAGGCTTGGTGCGCCGATATTATGGGCAGCAAGGAAATCCGGGTCGTAGGCGAGCTTAATGAAGTCTCCTTTTGTCGTGATGCCGGCCTTCGCAAAGGCATCGGCTATTTCGGGCAGGGAATCGCCCTCCACGATCCTTATCTCGTACTCGATTATCTGCCCTTTTTTGAGTATCTCCAGGATGTCGTATGGGCTCATATTGTCCCATATGGAATAGTATCCGGCCCTGATTTTACGGTCAACCCCGGCAACCCGTCCCCAGACCATGAAGATCTTGCTGTCCCTGATGAGTTTTGCATCCGCCAGTATATCCACTGCCTGCCTGAATGTTACACCCTTCGGGATCTCTATCTCTGTATTCTTGACCGTCTGCGCAGGTACAAACATCTCGAGAGCTGAATAGCCGCAGGCCAGCAAAACTACTGCGGCGGAGATGATTAAGATATTTTTTTTCATACGTTTAGAATGACAGATGGGGGTAGAAATGTAAAGAAAACGGCAGAGCAAAGCGAGAGGGAAGGTGTAAGGAGTGAGGATAAATAGAGGGCTCGGAGTGAGGAGATGTCCACCTCACTCCGAGCCCTTTCTACTTCACTTTTTTAATACATTCCGCCCATACCGCCACCGGGAGGCATGGCCGGCATTTCGGCTTTTTCTTCGGGAATATCGGCGATCATCACCGAGGTGGTGAGCATGAGGGAAGCCACGGACGCTGCGTTCTGAAGCGCATACCTCGTTACCTTTGTCGGGTCTATAATCCCCGACTTCAGCATGTCTACATACTGCTCGCTGGCTGCGTCGAAACCGTAGTTGGCATCTTTTGACGCCTTTACTTTCTCGACGATCACTGAGCCCTCAAGTCCGGTGTTGTTAACTATCTGGCGGATCGGCTCCTCCAGTGACCTCTTGATAATTTCCACTCCCACTTTCTGGTCGTGGTTTTCAAGTTTAAGATCGTTGAGTGCCGCGACGCACCTGATGAGTGCAACGCCTCCGCCGGGGACCACACCTTCTTCCACTGCTGCCCGTGTTGCATGCAGGGCGTCTTCGACCCTCGCCTTCTTCTCCTTCATTTCGGTTTCGGTCGCGGCCCCGACATTGATGACCGCAACGCCACCCACGATCTTGGCGAGGCGTTCCTGCAATTTTTCCCGGTCATAGTCGGATGTTGACTCGTCTATCTGTGCCTTGATCTGTTTGACCCTGCCCTGTATCTTGGCTGCTTCGCCGGCACCCTCGACAATCGTGGTGTTTTCCTTGTCGACGGTTATCTTCTTGGCCCTGCCGAGGTCGTCGAGCTTGATGCTCTCCAGTTTGATCCCGAGGTCTTCGGAAACTGCCGTGCCCCCGGTGAGAATGGCTATGTCCTCGAGCATCGCCTTCCGCCATTCACCAAAACCAGGTGCCTTCACTGCGCATACCTGGATCGTACCCCTCAGCTTGTTGACCACGAATGTCGCAAGCGCCTCGCCTTCGACCTCTTCGGCGATGATCAGTAGGGGTTTGCCCATCTTGGGGGTTTGTTCGAGGATAGGCAGATGGTCCATCATTGAAGAGAGCTTCTTTTAA
>JBJKOV010000367.1:0-2745 GCA_046707105.1 Thermodesulfovibrionales bacterium | reverse complement strand
GCTGGCACCCTTCTATAAGAATATCTGGGACATCAACAATCACCTGAAAGAGGAGAAGGATAATTTCCTTTATTACAACTTATGGATAAAATGCCGGGAACTTTCCGAGAGACAGCGAAATATTCCCTATAGGCTCCAGCTGTGGGAGGCCCACAACTTCATCGCCAGCCTGCCTACTGAAAAGGCTCCTTAGCTTTGAAAAAAGCCGCCTCTGTGACTGCAAGCGCGGATTTCGAGACCACCATGAAGAATTCATTATTCTAATGAAATGCAATCACCGGAATATGTGGTTGATCCATATACTGTGCACTATCTAAAAAACTGAAGACATAGAGGTGGGGCTGTCGAGGGGTTTTAGCATTTAATGAATCGTCAACGATCTGAAGGCCAGGGAGAGGGGACGCGTATCGCTGCCGACCCCCAGCGAACTGGGAGCCGCCGCGTCTGGGAGCCTGAATTCAACGACGGCCGGTTGTTTCTTCGCCCAGAGTGCCCGCGGCACAGTAAATTGTATTTTGGAGGTAGCTGTAATCTCGTGCTCTCCCACTTTTTCATCGTTTACGAATAATATTACACGCTGTTTTGTTATACGAGGCGGCGCAAGAAAAGGCGATACCTCTATGTCGATGGTGGGGTCAAAACCTGACTGAGCTGTTTTGAAGGTCAAAAAGGCTTTCTTCCCTTCTGTCCAGACATGATCGGGCTCAGCAAATGACCACCCGTCTTTTACGTACCTTCGGTAATTTCCCGCCGCAGAAAAATTCACTTTCGCGTTGAATGCATAGCTTCTGTCCAATTCATGGGGGCTTTCCCGATAGGTCTTATATGAAAAACCGTACTGCTCCACATCCGGAAGCTCGTCCATCTTCCCCGGATCAAAAGGTTGCCAGGTGGTAAAGTCCTGATTGGCGGTAATGATAGTGGAAACATTTCCCCCGTCGGCCCACAGAACGCTCGTCGTCGGAACCGTCCAGCCTACGACAAAAGGTTTGATCAATTGGTTGCCAACGCTGTTGCGGGCCAGGAGAGAATCTTCAAACATGAGGAGCCCGCGATGCTGGGAAAGCTCCTCTTTGAAAACCTTCCGGAATCCGTCCCATTGCGACACCGTTATCGTGTACCATGAAAGCTGACCGAATATCAGTATAGCGGTCAATATCCCGAGTCGCCTCCAGGTGTCTTCTGAAACGGATATACGATTACGCGCGATGAAATAGAACAGAACCCCCATTGGCGGAATCAGATATGCCATCAACACCCTTGCATTATACTGCAGGGCCGGCTTTATGAGGTTCGGGTCTACCAGGGGACTGAACGAGACCAGCAAAGTAAGGCCCACAAGAAAGAACATAATGTAAGAGAAATATCTTTCCAGCAATGCCGGGAGGAAAAAAAAGGCAGAGATGACGAAAATATAAAAAAGGGACAGGACTGCAGGATAGTGCCTGTAGAGTTCGAATACTGACATGATGAAATTCGTTTTGTTCCTCGGGTCAAAAGGATGGAGAATTTCACGCAGGGCGATTATGACACTTGCGACAAACAAGACAGTCGATACCGCCCAAAAGAGTCTCTGTTGACCACCCTTCCGGAAGATTCTGGGAAATGAAATAAAAGCCAGGATAGGTCCAAGGAAAATCGCCGATTCATAAGATTTCATGAATATTAAAACCAGAGTGAAAAAAATAATATAATCCTTGAGGGAGTATTCTTCCTTTAGGGTCATGTAAAAAAGAATCGGCCAGAAGACAATCGAAATAACATGCGCCTGACCGGCCGCCAGATGCATTATGCTGTTCATGGAAACACCGAAAACCGACAAGAGAGGAAACACCATAAGATAAGGATTACTTTTTTTCGCAATGGAATAACAAATCGTGAGCCCAACGATGAACGGCAAATACAAATTTAGCCCATACAAATATGAGAGGACGATATGGTTTCTTATGCCGAACATGTTTATGGCCCCTACAGGAAGAAACTGGGTCGCATAATGGGCATACATCCGATTAGTATTCAGGCGCACAAAGTCGCGTGTTTCCATTATATGGAGAAAGAAATTTCCACCATCCGCAAAGTAAAACATTTGGGCATAGATTGAATATGCAGCAAAGACTATATAATAAATACCCAGCGCTATCGAAATTTTCAGGATCAGATTGTCACGCGACGCCTGCATGTTCGCCTCCTCCTTTCATTTCTTGCCGGCCGAGACGAATATTCTGAAATTCTTGACCCCTGTTTTTTGCAGCACGTACTTGCCAGATGTGGAAAGAACGCCGAGCCCGTATTTTACGCTGCGTCCGAAGTTTATCGAAGAGGCATCCTTGAAGTATTTGGTGGGACAACTGACCTCGCCTATCTTGAAGCCAAAATAGACCGCCTGGGCGAGCATTTCGTTGTCGAAAACGAAGTCGTCCGAATTTTCTTCAAGGGGCAGTGTTTCCAGCACTCTTCTGTGAAAAGCGCGGTACCCTGTGTGGTATTCCGAGAGCTTTATACCGAGTGCAAGGTTCTCGATGAGCGTCAGGAACCTGTTGGCAACGTATTTATAGGCAGGCATTCCGCCTGCTAACGCCGTCCCCCCGAGTATCCTGGAGGCGAGGACTACGTCATAATGCCCCGAAACGATCATGGAAGCCATAGCCGTAATGAGTCGAGGGGAATACTGGTAATCGGGGTGGAGCATAACGACCACGTCGGCACCCTGTGAAAGGGCCTCCCGGTAACAGGTTTTTTGATTGC
>JBJKOV010000366.1:0-2415 GCA_046707105.1 Thermodesulfovibrionales bacterium | reverse complement strand
CCTCAGGCGTCACAAGTGTGGCAACCAGCTCGCGCGGCTTCTGCTGCTTCGGCGCCGGCATGAAATAAATGAAAAGCAGAACGGCCGCATGAACCGTTATGGAAAAGATGATGAACTTCTTGAATGTCACTTTAGAAACTTCCGTGGTGTCAGAGCCCTCTCATATTCCCAATGGTCGGGATCAGAATCCCGGAGGGAAGGGACAGTGTATGGTTGCCTTCCTGAGAGACTTGCTGTTCAGGAAGTATGCGGAGATCTTGAAGAAGTATTGATCCACTGAGCCTGAAATCGTACGGTCCCTGTTTTCAGCCCATTTCATCGTCTTTCTGTTGTTGTTTATTGCAACTATAAGGTAAACGCGCCCTTTGATCATTCCGCTGACATCTTCCGGGCTTGGGCAGGGAAGTCCCTTGACGGCCCCGAACTGGGTGTGAGAATGGTAGTCACCTATAATCTGGAGCCGGTCGAAACGGGCCAGGATGGGGTCAATTTTCTTGTGGTTCCTGTGATGCGTCATGACTCCCTTAGGCTTTCTGTCGGCTGTCTGAAAACTGAAGGCGTGTTCCACTATGAACCTGTCTTCAAGTTTGTAACCCAGCAGATATCCCAGGCACTCGCTCTTGTATACCTCGGCGGAACTCAACAAGAGGTCTATAAATGCATTTTCGGACAGATAAACTCTCATTTCTCCGGCTGGAGCCTCACAGAAAGTACGGGACAGGGCGCGTTGCGCAGGATCTGTTCCGCCGTACTGCCGAAGAGGACTCTGTCTATGCCCTTCCGGCCGTGTGTGCCAAGTACAATCAGATCCACCTTATTATCCTCTGCAAACTTGACTATCTCCTCGTAGGGAGTACCTTTTAGTATAACCTGCCCGACATCCTTTAAACCCTTCAATTCAACAGAATCGATCTTCCCGATCTCGGCCCTCGCGCTTTTTTCGATTTCATCGTATATTTCGCCTACGGCCACATGGGGGACATACCAGCCGGTGGCCTTTGTAATGTCATACACGACGTGAACAAGATACAGCTTTGCGCCATATTGCCTGGCGATGTCTACCGCATAGGGAAGGGCAACAGCTGAGCCTTCCGAAAAATCCGTAGCGAACAAGATTTTCTCGATCTTCATTCTCACTACCTCGCTCATACATTTAGCAACAGGCACGCTATCAATTCATTTTCGCCTGTTTTTCTCGTGGAGCATCTTAAGTCCCTGAAGAGTCAGGTGCGAATTCACGTAGTGCGGTCTTCTGATGAATCTTTCTATCGCAGGGCAGTACCCGCCTGTGACTACTACCGTGAGCGCGTACCCCGTTTCGCTTTCGATCTCGGCCAATATCCTTTCAGTTCCGCCGGCTGTTCCAAAAAAAAGACCCGCCAGGATACATCCGGCGGTGTTAGCGCCAAGAGCCCTTGAAGGGGCCTCCAATACTGCCTTCTTCAGCTTTGAGGTCCCCGCTTCCAGCGTATCGTTCATGAGTCCCAGGCCGGGCATTATTGAACCGCCGATGTAATGAGATTCTGCATCGACGACCGTTATCGTCGTGGCGGTTCCGAAATCAACGACCGCTACGGGAAGAGGATAAAGGTTGCGGGCTGCGACCGCGTTTGCGATTCTGTCCGCCCCTACTTCGTCGGGTGCCTCCACCTTTAATTCAAGCCCGGAGTAAAGTCTGTTGTCGACGGTCAGAATGTCTGCAGCTTCTCCACCGGACTGTTGCGCCAGCCCATCTTTTACTATACCTGTAAGGCTCGGCACCACCGATGATATTATACAGCTAATCTCTTCATTTTCTAAACTATTCCGGTCAATAAAATCACGGACCAGCGCGGCACATTCATCCGCATCGACAAGGCTGCGTGAATCTATTTTTTGCACAGTGAGCCTTTCGCCGGTAAAGTAACCTATGCTTATCGAAGAATTTCCTATATCCGCCGCTATCAGCACGCTGTCTATTCCCGGTTTATTTTACAATATATCAGGAAGGGAAAGTACATCCGCCTGCTGGCATTATAGCTAAAAGTACCATAAAATCAAGCACTTAGGCCACTTTATTCATAAACTTCGAACGTCAGGCATCGGAGCAAGGCGGAACTGAGGTCCCGAGCGGTTTCTTTTGCCGGTAGTCCTGCAGTATGTACAGAGAAATAAGAAGGCAAACGTCTCGGAGCGCAGCGAGAATGAGAGAGGGGCCTCGGTCCCGCCGCACATTCATGAATAATCTGGGCTAAACAGCAAAAAAAAGAGCCCCTGCATGAGGCAGGGGCCCAGGGGAGGTAACCAAAACCCTCAGCTTCTGACCTTCACCTCCTCGGCCTTCTTCACCTTGCCGAGGCTGCCGATCACATCCACCGCATAACCAAGACTCGTCCCGAAAACCGAGCCCAGTACGATGCTCACCGCACCAACACA
>JBJKOV010000365.1:0-12548 GCA_046707105.1 Thermodesulfovibrionales bacterium | reverse complement strand
GGTAACGAAATTATTGAATGGTAAAGTTGGTCATCCAAAGGTAGTATGTCGACATATTGGTACCCGCCGGGGCTGCCATAAGGCCCATGGTATATGTCCCCTTGGGGAGTGACGAAGTGGGGATGTTCCCGAACATCGCCTGGTTTACGCCGGTTACACCTGACATCCACGGCGTTACGCCCGACGACGCGGGCTGAAGTGATCCGTCCGGTCGCAGCATGTAGATATTGAAGGGATCGATCGAGGGGGCGTAGAGGGCAAAATACATGTCGACGGGACTCGCGAACTCACCTGTTGCCACCTGGACCGCAAGTGTATTGCCGCCCATGGCGACCGGTCCGACCCCTATGGGCATCGTGGTCGTAAAATCGGTGCCCGTAAGAGGTGCGCTCGTTGCTCCATATGTAAACATCTGCTGGGATGTGGGCAATTGCATCATGCCGGAGCCCATCGTTGCGCCACCTCCCCCTATCATCATGGCGTCCGAATAGGCGACAAAGGCGAACACCGCCACTACCGTCAAAATAAGGACCTGAATCTTTCCTGCAAATTTCTTCATTTTCCCTCTCCTTACTGGTTCAGTTGTAAAGCAGATTCGAATTTGTCTGCCAGCTTGAGTATAAAGGGTAAATGTGAAGAAAAGTTGAAAATCAGATTAAAAGATCTTAATGACGGGTTTGTCTGTCAGCGACTTAAAAAAATCTTTGTCTTACCCCTACTATTCGTAAAAAGAAGCTCGCAAAAGCTCAAAATAAATGGCGAACAGTTTCGATGACTTTGGTATCAATAAGCCGTCAAAGAGCAAAACGAAAAGAAGGGAACTTAATAGTCCTGTCATCCTGTTGCCTCAAACAAAAATCGATACGAAATGGTCATTTGACAGCACTACAAGAAAGAGAGATGATTGTGAAAGGACCGGTCCCGGCGAAATAGCGAAGGTCCGGCAGGGTGTGGTAATCAAAGAACTACCGTGGCAGCAGGTGAAAGATCTTGCCGTAAAGCGGCTGCAGTCAGAAATGGCCCACTTTTAAATCAAAGAAACAGAGGAGGTGCAATTATGAGGAAGATATTTCTTATAGTTATAGTGATTTTCGCACTATCGGTGACTTATGGCTTTGCCCAGACGGGAAACGGCATGATGGAGGGTCAGCAGGGCGGCATGATGGAGCATGGCCAGATGATGATGCAGCATAAGGGCATGATGGAGCACGGGCAGATGATGAACGACATGATGGGAATGACGGGCCGGATGTCGGACATGATGGGGAAGATGTCAGGAATGATGAAGGATATGCCCCCGGACCAGATGATAAGGTCGTCCGAATTGATGAGAGATATGTCCCACCAGATGATGGAAATGTCGAAGATGATGAAGAGGGGCAAGGCTTCTTATATAGAGATGAAAAAGTTGCAGGGCAGGATGACGAAGATGCAAAAGGACTTCTCCGGTATGGGGATGACTCAATAGAAAATAATATGGAAATATATGCCTTGATTGCGGCGGGTGAAAGATGAAAGTTGTCGATCCGGTTTGTCACATGACGATCGAGGACAGCGAAGCCGCCGGTATTTCGACGTACAAGGGCAAGACCTATTATTTCTGCTCGAAGCCCTGCAAGGAGGACTTCGACAAAAAGCCCGAGTCTTACATCGCGGAAAAGGCGGAAGCCAAACAGAGCGCCGGCCCTGAAAAGATAATTGACTACACCTGCCCAATGCATCCCGATGTCAGGCAGCCGAAACCCGGCGCCTGTCCGATCTGCGGCATGGCTCTTGAGCCTAAAACAGTGACTGCCGAGGAAGAGGAGAATCCCGAACTCATCGACATGACGCGGCGGTTCAAGGTCAGCCTTGTGCTCACAGTGCCTGTCTTTTTAATTGCGATGCGCCATTTTATCCCCGGACTGCCGCCCGTCCTTGGGAAGGTCCCCGCATCATTTCTCACGTGGGCCGAACTCGTGCTCTCGACTCCCGTGGTCCTCTGGTGCGCATGGCCCTTTTTCGTTCGCGGGTGGCAGTCTGTCGTTACCTGGAACCCCAACATGTTTACCCTCATCGGCCTCGGTACTGGGGTCGCATATGTGTACAGCCTTATAGCAGCCCTTTTTCCGGGGCTCTTTCCAGCGTCATTCCGGACCGAAGGGGGTGAGGTCAGTGTATACTTCGAGGCTGCTGCGGTAATCACCACCCTGGTGCTCCTTGGCCAGGTGCTGGAACTCAGGGCACGGAGCAGGACAGGGGCGGCGATCAGGGCCTTACTGGGGCTCGCTCCCAAGACCGCCCGTCGCATAAGTAACGGCAATGAAGAGGACGTTCCGCTGGAACATATTACCCCCGGGGACCTCCTCCGCGTAAGGCCGGGAGAGAAGATCCCCGTAGACGGTACTGTTATCGAGGGGTCAAGTTCGGTGGATGAAGCCATGATAACAGGCGAACCGATTCCGGTGGAGAAGGGAAAAGGCGACAGGGTAATCGGTGCGACTGTAAACGGGACCGGCACTCTCGTCATGAAGGCCGAGAAGGTCGGTGCAGAAACCCTTCTGGCCCAGATTGTCCATATGGTGGCCGAGGCGCAGAGGAGCCGGGCGCCGATACAGAAACTTGCTGATGTGGTGGCAGCCTATTTCGTGCAGATCGTGGTTGCAATCGCAGTGGTAACCTTTGTTGTCTGGATGTGGCTTGGGCCGGAGCCGAAGTTCACCATCGCCCTCATAAATGCGGTTGCGGTGCTTATCATCGCCTGTCCCTGCGCCATGGGTCTTGCAACACCCATGTCGATCATGGTGGCAGCCGGAAAGGGCGCCTCTGGCGGGGTTCTCTTCAGGAACGCCGAGGCGATCGAGGTGATGAAAACTGTCGATACGCTTGTTACCGATAAAACCGGTACGCTTACCGAGGGGAAACCGAAACTTGTCGAAGTTGTACCCTCCAGCGGATTTGATGAGAAAGAGTTGCTCAGGATTGCTGCGGGCATCGAGGTTGGGAGTGAGCACCCTCTGGCGGCGGCGATAGTCTCCGGGGCGGAGGAAACGGACATATCACCTTCAAAGGTCGAGTCATTTCAGTCTCTCACCGGACGCGGGGTAACGGGTTTGGTCGGCGGAAGGAAGGTCGGCCTCGGCAACCTTTCACTCCTTGAAGAGCTGGGAATCGATCCGGGGGACCTCTCCGCGAGGGCCGAGGCGATGAGGCGTGACGGTCAGACAGTCATGTTTGTTGCCGTCGACGGAAAGGCGGCGGGTCTCCTGGGAGTCGCCGACCCTGTCAAGGAGACGACAGCAGAGGCCATTAAATCCCTTCATGGGGAAGGTATCCGGATCGTCATGCTTACCGGAGACAGCAGGACTACAGCCGAGGCGGTATCAAAGAAACTCGGCATCGATGAGGTGATCGCAGAGGTGTTGCCGAACCAGAAGGCCGATATCGTCAAACGCCTCCAGTCCGAAGGAAGGATCGTCGCAATGGCCGGAGACGGGATCAACGACGCCCCGGCCCTGGCTCAGGCACAGGTCGGCATCGCGATGGGAACAGGGACCGACGTGGCCATGGAGAGCGCCGGCGTTACGCTCGTAAGAGGAGACCTGCGGGGCATAGTCCGGGCACGAAGGCTGAGCAGGGCCGCGATGCGCAATATCAAACAGAACCTTTTTTGGGCCTTTGCCTATAATTCGGTGGGGGTGCCGCTGGCAGCCGGGGTGCTCTACCCCTTTTTCGGGATCCTGCTGAGCCCGATGATCGCAGCCGCTGCAATGAGCTTCAGTTCGGTTTCGGTTGTTGCAAACGCGTTGAGACTGAGAAGAGTTCAACTCTGAGCCGGCCGGCTGCGGCGACGGATAGGAGTGACGCTCACAAATGAAGGGAATAATCGTGCTCCAGGCCTTAGTCAGGATTATCTATCCATGAACGTACGGCGGGAAAGAGGCCCCTCCCTCATTCTCGCTGTGCTCCGAGGCTTTTGCCTCCTTATTTTCTTCATACACACTGCAGGAATATCGGCAAAAGAAACCGCGCGGGGCCTCCATCCCGCCTTGTGCCACGACCCACAACCTTTCCGCTGAAGTTTATGAATATAGTGGACCGGATCGCGATGTTGTTACATCTCCGGAACCTGTTCAGCCGGGTTCTTTCATGAGGCACCGAGAAGACTGTGACATGGTTCAAAATTTCTTCATAAAAGTAATGTAAAGTGAAATGTCGGATTTCCTGCACCTGCCAAAAGATTATACAGGTGGTCAGGAAAAAGAAGATATAAATATAGAGGTGGTTACCAGGAGGCGCTATGAAGAAGTTTTTGATGTGTGCAGCGTTCCTGCTCCTTGCGGCGGGCATCGCGTACGCCAGGGATTACAGTGTCGGCAAGAAGGTCGGACCATATGATGTGAGCATGAGGATGGACCATACCCCGGCAGTAATCGGGCCCAACAGGGTAGCCCTCGAAATAAGAAAAGACGCGGGCGCTGTGAACGATGTCGATCCCGAACTTTACTATTTCATGCAGTCCATGCCGGCGATGAACTATACTGCCGGAGCCACGCGGAATGGTGACGCATATAACGCAGTCATTAAACCGACCATGCCTGGCGAGTGGACGATGCAGGTAAGGATAAAGGGGCCGGACGGCAGTATCCACACAGGGACATTCGAATTCAGGGCAGAATAGCCGATTGTCTTTCCATCCAGCTTCATAACATGCCTGTTTTATGGTAAAATTCGGGGACAACGACCTATATGGAAAAGACAATGCCAGGGGGTAACGGGAGCACATTTGTTCATATAAAGGGGTTTTGTACCTTGCTCATCGCGGTTTTTTTTCTGGTGCTTCTGCCCCTCCCTTCCAGGGCCGCGGGGACTGACGGCGGCGATGCCGTTCTGGAAAGGCTCGTAAATGAGGCCCTTGCCAACAACCCGGAACTGAAGGCACTTGAGGACAGGGAAGATGCCTTTAGCCAGAGGCCTTCCCAGGAAGAATCGCTTGACAACCCGAAAGTCGGCTTTGCCCTTCTTGCCATTCCCACAAACAGTTTCAGCTTTACACAGGAGCCGATGACCCAGAAGCAGATCTCAATTTCCCAGAAGATCCCTTTCCCGGGCAAACTGCCGCTCAAGGGAGATATAGCCAGAAAAGAAACTGAAATCGTCAGGGAAGATTATGAGGAGAATAAAAACGAGCTGGTCATGCAGGTGAAGGACGCATTCCGGAACCTGCTCCTGATCGACAAGACGATCGATGTAACGAAGGAAAACAGGGACCTCCTCAGAGAATTTGTGAAGACCACGGAGACAAAATATGCCGTCGGCGAGGGCATTCAACAGGATGTTCTGAAGGCCCAGGTCGAGCTCTCCAAGATGACGGACGCGTTGATTACTCTGGCGCAGAAAAAGGAGAGCATGGCAGCCCATTTGAATACGCTTCTTAACCGGCCTGTCGATACTCCCTTCAGGGAGATCGAGGGGATCGACATCGAGGGGATGAAGCATCGGGGCTTTGTGTTTACGCAGGATGAGCTTCAGAAGATCGCGGAGGCGGACCGGCCGGTTCTTATCGGCGCGAGACACCGCATCGAGCGGAGCCGGCTGGCCCTGAGATTGGCCGAGAAGAATTACAATCCGGATTTCGATGTGGGTGTGAGTTACGGGCAGCGTGATGAGAGGCCTGACTTTGTCTCCGGCTTTGTGATGGTTACGGTGCCTCTCTGGCACAAAACCAAGGAGGACAAGAAAGTGGCGGAAGAGAGGGCTAACATCCGTCAGGCGATCGAACAGTACAACACAATGAAGAATACTCTTTTTTTCAGGATAAGGGACGCGGTCGCCCAAATCGGGAAATATCAGAAAAAGATCGAACTGTTCAAGACGGGCTTGCTGCCCCAGAGCAGGGCTGCCCTTGAATCTGCCATCTCGGGATATCAGGTAAACAAGGTGGACTTCATAACACTCGTTAATAACCAGGTGACCCTCTATAATTATGAAATTGAATACTATCGGGCGGTGACCGATTACGAGAACAAGATATCCGACATTGAAGCGACCGTCGGGAAGGGGCTTTTCTGAACAGGATGGTTAGTCCCTTAGAGAGTGAAATGCTGCACAAGAAAGACGAAAAAAATACTGTTCACCGCAGAGACGCAAAGGACGCAGAGAGTGCAAATTATATATTGCGAGGGCGGAAATATATAAACTGCCATCCTGAGCTTTTTTGTTTTCAGGCCTCTCACCGGAAAACAAAATTAATTGTATCTCTGCGAACTCTGCGTCTCTGCGGTGAAAATATTCTTGGGGTTCCGGCGTTGGCGGATAAGCGTGTTCATTAACCAGAGGAAATCGTCATGAGCAAGAAGAAAACAGTCAAATATGTCTCTATAATTCTGGTCCTCCTGGTCGCGGTCGTATGGCTCGTGTCTCCCGGACAAAAGAAGACCCAGGCACCAGGGACGACTGCAAAAGAGAATGCCGCCGGAGGTAAGGCCGGGGAAAAAAGAAAGATCAAATACTGGGTGGCCCCGATGGACCCGACCTATATCAGGGACAAGCCGGGCAAGTCCCCCATGGGGATGGACCTGGTGCCCGTATATGAGGGTGAAGGCGGCGAAAGCTCTGAAGGAGTGGTAAGGATCGATCCGGTTACGGTCCAGAACATAGGTGTCAGGACAGCGGAGGTGACGCGGGGTCCGCTTATCGCTACCGTCCGCACGGTGGGGCAGGTGACTTACAACGAAGGGACCGTCCAGCACATTCACACCAAGGTCTCAGGATGGGTGGAAGATCTCTTTGTGGACACCACGGGGGCCGAGGTCTACAAAGGGGAAAACCTTCTCTCGATCTATTCTCCGGAACTCGTAGCGACCCAGGAGGAATATCTCCAGGCGCTGAGGTATGAGCAGCAGACGGCGGAATCTGCTTTTAAGGATGTTGCCAGAGGTGGTAAGGCCCTTGTTGATGCGACACGCCGCAGGCTCCTCTTTATGGATATCGCCCCGTCTCAGATAGATGCACTGGAAAAGCGCGGAACGATCCAGAAGGCGATGATCCTGAGGTCCCCGACCCACGGGATTGTGATCGACAAGAAGGTGCTGGCCGGGATGAAAGTGACCCCCGGCATGGAGCTTTATACCATCGCGGATATTTCAAACGTCTGGGTGATAGGCTCCATTTATGAATATGAACTACCGTTTGTCCGCACCGGTCAGGAAGCTGAGATCACTCTTCCGTATGAGCCTGGTGTTGTGTATAAGGGCCGCATTTCGTTTATATACCCCTATCTTTCCGCCGCCAGCAGGACGGTGCAGATAAGAATAGATTTCAGGAATCCGGGGTTCAGATTGAAGCCGGATATGTATGTTAATGTGGCGATAACGACAAAAGTGGCCGAAAACGTGCTTCAGGTGCCTTCCGATGCCGTCATAAGGACGGGCACCCACAACATCGTGATCACTTATCTCGGGGAGGGAAAGTTCCTGCCCAAAGATGTGGTTCTCGGGTCGGAAGGCCATGGGGTGGTAGAGATAAAATCCGGCCTCACGGAAGGAGAGAAGATCGTTACCTCGGGGCAGTTCCTTATCGACTCCGAGAGCAATCTGAAGGAGGCGATTAACAGGATGATCGAGGCGAAGGCACCGGGGGCTCAAAAAGCCGCGGGAGGAGCCGGCGTTCAGTCCTCGAAGGCCACTGCAGGTGAAATGAACGCGGCCGGAAGAGGGGCACCCGAAGCCGGCGGGACGGCGGCGGAAAACCGCAAACAGATGATGTCAGGGGTTATCGACGCATATATGAAGATTCACGACTCTCTCGTGGCCGACTCGCCTGCGGAGGTGAAAACATATGCGGAGACACTTTCCGGCGCGACGGACAAACTCAAGGCGGCCGATGCAAGAGGCACCCTGAAGGAGGTGACTGCTGCGATCAACCGGGCACTCCCGGGCCTGCTTTCGGGCGACATGACGAAGGCCAAAGATTCCTTCGCGGTTCTGAGCCGGGCCATGGTTGCATATGTAAAAGGTCCGGGAAGGAAGGAGGCCCAGGCGTCGGACATCAAGATATTCTATTGCCCGATGCAAAAAGAGTCATGGCTCCAAAAGGGCACTTCCGTCCAGAACCCTTTCCTGGGCAAGGACATGCTGATCTGCGGGAATGAGATCAAGTACTGATGATCGAGAAGGTAATAGAATACTCCGTCAGGAACAGATTCATCATTATCCTTGCGACTTTTTTTGTGATACTGGCCGGTATTTATGCGCTTTCGAAGACGCCTCTGGATGCGATTCCGGATCTTTCGGATGTCCAGGTGATAGTGTTTACGAATTACCCCGGCCAGGCGCCCGAAGTGGTGGAGCAGCAGGTCACATATCCCCTGACGACGGCGATGCTTGCGGTCCCGGGGGCCAAGGTGGTCAGGGGCTATTCCTATTTCGGTCTTTCCTTCGTCTACATTATCTTCGAAGACGGCACTGACCTCTACTGGGCGAGGAGCCGTGTCCTTGAATATCTGAATTACGTTTCCGGCCGCCTTCCGAAGGGGGTGACGCCCTCTCTCGGTCCGGACGCCACCGGGGTCGGCTGGATTTACGAATATGCGCTGGTGGACAAGACCGGCCAGCATGACCTCTCGCAGCTCCGGTCGATCCAGGACTGGTATCTGCGGTATGAGCTGACCTCGGTAGAGGGGGTCTCGGAAGTCGCATCCGTCGGCGGGTTTGTCAAGCAGTACCAGGTGGAGATAGACCCGAACAAGCTTCTTGCCTACAATATCCCGTTGTCCAAGGTGAAGTCGGCGATCCAGCGCTCCAACATGGATGTAGGGGGCAAGACAGTGGAGATGGCGGAAACCGAGTATATGGTCAGGGGTCTGGGGTACATCAAGTCCATCCGGGACATAGAGGACATACCCCTGGGCGTAGACAAGACCGGGACCCCGATCCTGATACGGGACGTGGCGACCGTGCATCTGGGACCTGAACTGCGCCGGGGGCTGTCAGAGCTGAACGGGCAGGGAGAGGTGGTAGGCGGCATCGTGATCATGCGCTACGGAGAAAATGCGCTGGCTACGATACAGAGGGTAAAGGAGAAGCTGAAGAGTCTTGAGGCGGGTCTGCCCCCGGGAGTCCGGGTAGTGCCTGTATACGACCGTTCAGGCCTCATCGGAAGGGCCGTGCATACGCTTAACCAGAAGCTGATAGAGGAGTCTGTGGTTGTTGCCCTTGTCTGCATAATCTTCCTTCTGCATTTCAGGTCCGCCTTTGTGGCCATCTTTACTCTTCCCCTCGGAATCCTCATGGCTTTTGTTGTCATGCACCTCCAGGGACTGAATGCGAACATCATGTCTCTCGGGGGCATCGCCATCGCAATAGGGGCCATGATCGACGCCGCAATAGTAATGATAGAGAATGCTCATAAGCACCTGGAGAAGCATGCGGGCGTGAAGGACCACTGGGCTGTCATCACCCTGTCGGCAAAGCAGGTGGGTCCGGCGCTCTTTTTCTCTTTGCTTATAATTACCTGCTCCTTCCTCCCCATATTTTCCCTGCAGGCCCAGGAAGGGAGATTGTTCAAGCCCCTTGCCTTTACGAAGACATATTCCATGGCGGCGGCGGCACTTCTCTCCGTCACGCTCGTCCCGGTCATGATGGGATATTTCATACGGACCACCCTACTGCCGGAAGCCTGGTCAAGGAGAAAGCAGAGGATTGTGTCCGGAGCGGCGGGTCTCGGAGTGTTCCTTGCCGTCTGGCTTTTCTCCCGGTTGTTTCCTCTTACCCTTCTGGGAGGTTTCGGGCTGCTGCTGGCGGTCATCCTTGGTGCGGTGGTATTCCTCGTCCTCTGGCCCCAGGCGGTCAGTCCGGAAGAAAGGAACCCGGTGAACAGGTTCCTTATCAGGATATATCGCCCGGCGATCCTCTGGGTGCTCAAACACAAGGCTGCCACTATCGCCGGCGCCGTTGTTGTGGTACTGACGCTTCTGCCCTTCCGCTCCCTGGTGGTAAGCAGACTGCCCGAAGGGCCGCTGAAATCCGCAGCGGAAAAGATAGACGCGGTCTTCCCCCTCGAAAAGCTGGGAGGAGAGTTCATGCCGCCCCTTAATGAAGGAGACCTCCTCTATATGCCGACTACGCTGCCCGGCATCTCGATTACGACGGCGAGGTCCCTGCTCCAGCAGACCGACAAGATAATAAAGTCATTCCCGGAAGTGGAATCTGTCTTCGGAAAGATCGGTCGTGCCGACACCGCGACCGATCCGGCCCCCCTGTCTATGATCGAGACAACCATAAGACTGAAGCCACAGGACCAGTGGAGAAAGGTGCCGGTAAAGAGGTTCTTCTCCGGCTGGCCGGAAATGCTCCGCAATCCTCTCTCGAAGATATGGCCTGTCGAGCGACCTGTCACCCAGGAGGAACTGGTCAACGAGATGAACAACGCCATCCATTTCCCCGGCCTTACGAATGCGTGGACGATGCCTATCAAGACGAGAATAGATATGCTTGCCACGGGCATTAAAACACCGGTGGGCATCAAGGTAATGGGCAACGATCTTAACACTCTCGCAGCCCTGGGAAAAGAGATCGAGTCGGCGGTCAGGAAGGTCCCGGGTACCCTCTCCGCTTACGCCGAGAGGGTGGTCGGCGGGTATTACTTTGACTATGACATCGACCGCGAGGCGGCCGCCAGGTACGGCCTGACGGTCGGGGCCATCCAGGACGTGATCCAGTCGGCCATAGGCGGCATGAACGTGGGAGAGACCGTCGAGGGGCTTGAGAGATACCCGATAAATATCAGGTATCAGCGCGGTCTGAGGGAGACAATACCGGATCTCCAGCGAGTTCTCATAGCGACCCCGATGGGCGCCCAAATACCTATAACCCAGGTTGCCCATATAAGGATCCATCAGGGACCTTCAATGATAAAGAGCGAAAATTCGAGGCCGAGCGTCTGGATCTATGTCGATCTGCAGGGTGCTGATGTTGCGACCTATGTAAAGAGAGCGCAGAAGGTCATTGCGAACAGTGTTAATATCCCGCCCGGCTATAACCTCGTGTGGTCGGGGCAGTACGAGTACATGCAGAGGGCCGACAAGAGGCTGGAGGTGGTGGTGCCGGTTACACTGCTGATCATTTTCCTTCTCCTGTACCTTAATTTCAGGAACGTTACCGAGGCGCTGATTGTTATGCTCTCTCTCCCCTTTGCCATAGTGGGCGGGGTCTGGTTTATCTATCTTCTGGGGTATAACATGAGCATCGCGGTTGGAGTTGGTTTCATTGCGCTTGCCGGTGTCGCCGCCGAGACTGGTGTTGTCATGCTCATCTACCTCGACGAGGAGTTTGCGAAAAAGATGCAGGAGAAGAACAATCTGATCAGCTATCACGATCTTTATGACGCCATCATCGTCGGCGCCGTCGAGAGGGTTCGGCCGAAGATGATGACGGTTACGGCTATTATGGCGGGTCTGCTGCCGATCTTCTGGGGGCACGGCGCAGGCGCCGACACCATGCGGAGGATCGCGGCCCCGATGATAGGAGGCATGGTGTCCTCGACGATTCTGACCCTGATCGTAATTCCGGCAATCTACGCCTTCTGGAAGAGCTGTGGCATCAGGATAAGGGAGCGCAAGCCGGACATCGGGCCGTAGGCGGCTGCTAATTATGGCTGGTCAATGCATTGTGCGTCTTCACACTTTCTTCATCTTTCTCATCTATCCTACAAATGAACGATTTTGTCTTAAAGAATGGAGGAGACCATGTTTGAGGGACTTTTTCAACCGATCCATATGATAGTCATTCTGGCAATCGCACTTCTGTTTTTCGGCCCGGGAAGATTGGCCGACCTCGGGTCCGGTCTCGGCAAGGGCATAAGAGAATTCAAGAAGGCCCTTAAGGACCAGGACGGGGAGAAAGAGGCAGTGCAGGTGAAGCTTGTTAAGAAGGAGACAGTGTCTCCGGAGGTCGTGGGAAAGAACCCCTCTTAATTTTACTCCCTTCCGTTTATCCCTGGTTTTAAGAAGCTCACGGGGGGGCAAACCATCATTTGCCCCCCCCGTGGGATTATGGATCTTTTTCCCCCGTCGGGGTTTTTTTTCTTCGACTTTGAGCAGGGTCCTGACGGACTTATTAACAGTCTCATGATAATATTCACAGATTTCATAGTCTTATTCGTCATGCCCGAGGACTTTAATCGGGCATCCATTCTCGGTTAAATTGGATTCCCGCCTTCGCGGGAATGACGACCAAAACGTACAGACTATTATGAAACTGTTAATAACTCCCCTGATCTCCCTGACAAGCCGGTCTGCAGTTCGCTCACCTGTCCATGAAGCCCGTGGGGAGGATGTAGAAGTAAAGTCCTTTTCTGTCATTTCCCGACCTTCACGGGAAATCTTTCTTCGGAAGGACTTTCGACAAGCGGGAGTGACAGATTGCGGGATAAGGCACAGGTCATTAGAACCTATCTCAAAATTGAAATATTATGATATCCGCTTCTTGTGTCATTCCGGCTTGTCCGGAATCTTTCTTTGTTTTCAGAAGGATTCCCGACGCGCTTGGCTTGCGGGAATGACAGCCTTG
>JBJKOV010000364.1:0-3216 GCA_046707105.1 Thermodesulfovibrionales bacterium | reverse complement strand
TGATATCCGCTTCTTGTGTCATTCCGGCTTGTCCGGAATCTTTCTTTCTTTTTCAGAAGGATTCCCGACGCGCTTGGCTTGCGGGAATGACAGTCTTGAACCGAGATCCGATTTTGAGATAGGTTCTGGTATTCTTTCACGTTTTTTGCACGGCATTTATTTTTTCAGGGGACTAATGCATCGATTGTTCTTTCACCTGGACGACTCTGAGCGGCATGGAATGTATCAGTTCATTGTCGACCAGGTTTTCTATCCAATAGGTGCCGGGTTCCTTGAAATTTATGTTCAGGTGGACCGAAACGTCCCGGTGTCTGAAATTGACGTCGCTCAGTTTCATTTTGGAGGAGGTTTCGCGCAGCACAGTTTTCCGGTCGGGTGCTATAAGCCTCATCTTAAGATCGAACTCCCCTTTTCCTTCACTCCATTCGGTTACAACGGCCAGCCTGGGGTGGATCGCCGGAAATTTGGTCGCATAGATGTTTTCAAACAGTCCCATGAGGCTGATTTTCCCGCCCATTTCCTGTCGCACGTCGTCACAGATGATGATGAAACTGACGGTCGGTCTTGTCCTGTCGGTCATACACGCTCCTTTGACATATTAGGCTTTGCCCTCCTTCATTATTTACCAACTACACCCATTTTTTCAAAAAGAGCGGCACGAAGAAGATCACCGCCGCCGTGAGTACTATGCAGGCCCCGGGAGCGACGTCATATTGGTAAGAAATAAAAAGCCCGGCTATTACGGAGATCGCGCCCACGATGCAGGAAAGGAAGATCATCGAAAGCAGACCTTTCGCAAATAGCCTCGCCGTTGCGCCGGGGATCACCAGAAGTGCGGCGACCAGGATCACCCCCACTATGCGGATCGATATGACGATTGATATCGAAAGGGCTACGAGGAAAAGAACGTTCAGGACCTTTACGCGTATGCCGCTGACCCTTGCCAGTTCCTCGTTGTAGGTTATGAGAAAGAATTCCTTCAGAAACATCAGCATCAGGGCGGTCACGGGTATCGATACGGCCACGGTGAGAAGAATGTCCCCGTCGGTGATGGCGAGGATGTTCCCAAAGAGATAACCGAACAAATCGACGTTGTAGGCCTTGGAGAGGCTCACAAGCGCTATCCCCAGGGCCATGGAAACGGAGTAGAAAATCCCTATGGAAACGTCTTCCGATATCCTTCCCTTCCTCCCGGTCGCCTCGATGCCGAGCGCGATGAAGATAGAATAAATTATTGCCGCAATCAGCGGATTGATGCCGGTAAAAAAGCCTATGGCCACCCCGCCGAAGGCCGCATGGGAGATCCCGGCGCCTATGAAGGACATCTTCCTTAGAACGATGAATGCCGAGATGATGCCGGTCAGGAGACTGACGAGGAGACCTGCAATAAAGGCCTTCTGCATGAAGGGGGAACTTAGGATTTCGATCACTGCTGTCTCAGCCTCTCGCATTTGTCGCAGACATCGGAATGGACAAGCAGGTCCACGCTCTTGCCGTAGAGCGATTTCATCACCGCGTCATCCAGCGCTCCGAGGGGGTTTCCGTGATAGTGGAGGCTGATGTTCAGGCAGGATATCTCATCGACGTATGCGGTGACGCTGCCGATATCGTGGGAGACCATGAGGATGGTCAGGTTCATCTTCTTCTGGAGCCCCTTGAGCAGGTGGTAGAAGTCTTCCTGGCCGACGACATCTATGCCGGTGCTCGGTTCGTCCAGCACCAGGATTTTCGGGTCCGAGGCGAGTGCCCGGGCTATCGAAATCCTCTGCTGCTGCCCGCCGGACATATGGCTGTACTGCCTGTCCCGGAGGTCTTCTACCCCCATTATCGAAAGGCAATGCAGCGCCTTTTCCCTGTCTTTCTTCCCGGGCCATTTCAGGAAGCCGGCGGCCCGGTATCTTCCCATGAGTGCGATGTCGAGCCCCGTTGCCGGAAAATTGGGATCTATGTTCTGGTGCTGGGGAAGATAACCGAAGATACTGCTTTGAGCGAGGGCGGACTCCGGGCTCTGCCCGAATACCTTTATGCTGCCTGATGTCGGTTTGAGAAGCCCGAGGATCGTCCGGACGAGGGTGGTCTTCCCGCCTCCGTTGGGGCCGACTATGCCGAGGAATACCCCTTCTTCCAGGCTGAAGTTGATGTTCCTCAGGGCCTCCTTTCCATTCACAGCCACGAATAAGTGTTCTATGTCGAGGGCCCTGCTCATCTCATCGCCTTTTCCATCATCGCGAGATTATATTTCATGAGACCGATATAGGTCTCCCTGCCTTTCTCACCCCCGACCGGATCGAGCATCACCACCCTTGCCCCCGCCTCCTGGGCGATCGCATCGGCTATCTTCGGGCTGAACTGCGGTTCCGCGAATATGACCTTCGTCTTCATCTTCCTGACGGCGTCCAGAATACGCTGGACATGTTTCGGCGTCGGTTCTTTCCCGGGAGCCTCTTCGATTACCCCAGAGACCTTCAGCCCGTATCTCTTCGCAAAATAGTCCCAGGCGGGGTGGAATGTTACATAGTCCCTGGTCCGGAAGGTCCTTACAGTTTGAGCGATCTCCCGGTCGAGGGCGGCGAGTCTCGAAATGTAGTCCGCAGCATTTTTTCGGTAGAAGGAAGCGTTCGCCGGATCTGCGGCCCCAAAGGCGACGGCGATCTTCTCAACGATCTTCATGCAGATTACCGGATCGAGCCATATGTGGGGGTTGACGTCCGAAAGGGCATGATCATGGTCGTCGTCATGATCATGCCCTTTCAGCAGCGGTACACCATCAGAACAGGTGACGGTGGTGATCCCCTTTGCCGCCGCCGCTATCAGCTTGTCGGCCCAGAACTCCAGGCCGGCGCCTATCTTTATGAAGATCTTTGCCTTCGAGATCTCCCGGACCGTTCTAGGCACGGGCTCGTAGGTGTGAGGGCTCGCGCCGGGCGGCAGAAGAAGCAGGACATCCACCCTGTCTCTTCCCACCTCCTGCGCAAAATCAGCAAGCGGCGCTATGCTCGCCACTACCCTCATCCTGCCGTCCGAGCCGAGAGCCGCGGCAGGCAGAATTAAGGGAAGCGCGATAAATAAGAAGAAGGCAGCACGTAACACTGCCGCCCTGAACGCATTAGAATTTAACATTTTAGTGCCGATAGTAAATATGATAGAGTTTATATCATGCCCGCCGGCGATTTCAAATTAACCTTGCAGTTGTATAAAATTTACATAAAGAGGACG
>JBJKOV010000363.1:0-5855 GCA_046707105.1 Thermodesulfovibrionales bacterium | reverse complement strand
TTTATATATTTCTGCCCTCTCAGCAGAAATATATAATTGGACTCTCTGCGCCCTCCGCGTCTCTGCGGTGGAATGCATTGTCGTTGCTGCTTTTGCGAACTTACAACTCTTCCTTTTCCTTTCGCTGCGATCTGTTGAGTGCGCTCAGAATGGCCCTGAATGATGCTGTTTCGATATTGGTATCGATGCCTGCGCCCCAGAACCGGCGGCTCTTCTCATCCTCTATCTGGATATAAGCCACAGCGCGCGAGTCGGAGCCTTTATCGAGGGCGTGCTCGTAATACGAGATCAACTTGAAATCGATATCGATTTCACTTCCGATTGCCCGGCTGAATGCATCGATAGGGCCGTTGCCCTTTCCGGCAATGTCTCTCTTTTGTCCCCCGATGTCCACAACGGCCGATACCACGGTCTCCGGTGAACCGCACGTTTCCACCTGGGGCAGGTCTTTCCTCTTCTCGCAGCTGTCGAAGGATAAGGGCGATACAGCAAGCAGGTACTCTTTCTCAAAGGCCTCCCATATCATTTCGGCAGTCACCTCTTTGCCGGTCCTGTCCGAAATAGACTTTATTATTTCGCCGAACTCGGGTCGCATATCGACGGGCAGCCTGAAGCCGAATTCCTTTTACATGATATAGACAACGCCCCCTTTTCCGGACTGGCTGTTTATCCGGATCACCGACTCATAGGTCCTTCCCACGTCAGCCGGGTCGATGGGGAGATACGGCACTTCCCAGTATTTCGGCTTCTGCTCACGGTAGACCTTCATCCCCTTGTTTATCGCATCCTGGTGAGAACCTGAAAAAGCCGTATATACCAGTTCACCTGCGTAAGGATGTCGCATGTGTACGTCGATGCCTGTGCATCTTTCGTATGTTTCCACGACCCCGGTGATGTCATGCATGTCCAGTTCAGGATCGACGCCCTGGGAGAACATGTTCAGCGCCAGTGTGACAATATCCACGTTGCCCGTGCGTTCGCCATTTCCGAAAAGGGTCCCCTCGATCCTCTCGGCGCCCGCCATAAGTGCCAGCTCCGAAGCGGCCACGGCTGTTCCCCTGTCATTATGCGCGTGGGCGCTGATGATGACATTCTCCCTGTTCTTTATATGGCGGCCGAACCATTCGATCCGGTCCGCATAGACATTCGGGGTTGCCATTTCGACTGTCGCAGGGAGGTTCAGGATGATCTTCCTCTCCCTGGAGGGCTCCCATACGTCCATTACGGACTCGCATATCTCGATGGCAAAATCCGGCTCAGTGCCGGTGAAACTCTCCGGCGAGTATTCGTATACGATGCGGCTGCCGGTCATCTTCTCCGCCTCGTTGCGAATCAGTTCGGCCCCGCGGACAGCGAGCTCAAGGATTTTATTTTTCCCCATGCGGAAGACAACGCGGCGCTGCAGTTCCGAGGTCGAGTTGTAGAGATGAACAATCGCCTGTGTTACGCCCTGAAGAGATTCAAAGGTCCTTCTGATGAGGTGTTCGCGCGATTGGGTCAGCACCTGGACGGTCACATCCCCGGGGATCAATTCCTTCTCTATCAACTGCCTCAAAAAATCGTACTCGGTCTGAGAAGCGGATGGGAAGCCGGCTTCTATCTCCTTAAAGCCGATATTGACGAGCAGATCGAACATCTCTTTCTTCTCTTTCAGTCCCATCGGTACGATCAGCGCCTGATTCCCGTCCCTCAGATCGACGCTGCACCACCTCGGGGCATGCCCGATTGTTACAGACGGCCATTTGCGGTCGGGCAGATCTACAGGCGGGTAGGGTCTGTATTTGTGGACCGGCATTTTCGTCATTGTTGCCTCCTTTGAAATAAAAAAAGCCACGGTTTGTATGCCGTGGCCTTTTGATTATCTTCTGCAAATCAGAACTAAAAGTCGGAAGTTATCCTCCGCAGCCGCGGCCTTTGCCATGCTGTCCAGCTAAGTCGCTCAGGTAAAAGAGGATTTCCCGGTTCCATGAATAACAATATCCAGTTCCGGCCTTCTTTGTCAAGAAAGGTGGAGAGATATCAAAAATGCTCTTCTTCCTCATCTTCGCCTTCGGCGGGCGGAATGACCTTTTTTGCCCTGACTTTTCCCCTTCTTGCCCATGGGTTTGCCTGCCAGTTATCGAGCCGGCGGGATTTGAAGAACCAGGGTGGAATAAGGAGCCGGAAGTGGGCGGCGAGGGCATAGAGGTAAGGCTCATACATACCCCGCAAAGCTGTAAGCTCTTTTTCTGCGTCGTCTTCTCTGCTGAGGGGCAGTCCCCCTTCCTCAATCGCTGACCTCAAGCTTTCAAAATCGTCATGAGAGAGACGGTTACCCGGTGTCTTAAGAGGGGGGCGATTGAATATGAGAGAGAGGTCGACGACCGCATGGCGCGCTATCGCAAAGGTCAGACGGGCCTGCCTCGCGCAGGGTCCCTCCATGGCGGTCATGACGAATGAACTGGTGTCCAGAATCGTCGTGAGAGCACCGAGCCATGACTGATTGTCGTGCTGAGAGCGAAAATAGGCGAGTACGGGGTAGGAGAGATGACTTTCGAGCAGTTCAGCCGACCAGCGCTCCCAATCTCCGAGATGCTGAAGGAGCGTATCCAAATTATTTGTGTCGCGGCAGTTTCTCAGGAGCATCTGGGCTGCCGTAGGCGGCGATCCCGCACGCGCATCGAGCAGGGATATATTTGTTTCCCTGCGGGAAAAGGACTGGTTGAGCCCCGGGAGGTAGCCGATAATGAGGGCCAGGAAGCCGAACCCCACCCCTGCTTCAATGGCGGTCATGGTTCTTGCAAGAGGGGTCAGGGGTGTCACGTCGCCCAGGCCGAGTGTGAAGAAGGTCGTGCCGCTCAGATAGAGATAAGTCCGGAAAGTGACGACCCCTTCAGGGGTCCTGATAGGGATGCCCGCTCCCCAGCTGAAAAGGGCGAAGCCCGTCACAAGCCCGAGGGCCCAGACAGCAAGAAGCAGGAGCAGAGAGAGGGGGCCGAAGTAACTCAGATAGTTCTCGCGCCGCTTGCCCTTTGATGGGGCACGGAAGACCCATGACCAGAACAGCCAGGTGCTGCGGTAGAAAAAACGGGTGAAGCGGAACTTGCGTGTCACACGGCGCGGCAGAACGACGGACTCGAAGGCATCCCAGAGGATAAGAAAAATAAGAGCGATGCCAAGAACGGCGGCAAATGTCATCTGCCCGACCTCGAATCCTCAGTGCTCAGTGTACTTCCAGGTCCATTCCCTGATCTCCGGCATGTCCTGACCGTATTTTGCTATATATTCCTTGTGCTCGATCAGCTTGTCGCGGATGGCCTGCTTGGTGTAGGCGGCGAGATAGCCGAGCCCGGGGACGCGGTCGATAACGTCCGACACGAGGTGAAAGCGGTCGAGGTCGTTCCTTACGACCATGTCGAACGGCGTGGTTGTGGTTCCCTCCTCCTTATAACCACGGACGTGAAGGTTCTTGTGGTTTGTCCTCCGGTAGGTGAGACGGTGGATCAGCCACGGATAGCCGTGATAAGCGAAGATTACAGGTTTGTCCGTGGTAAACAGGGTGTCAAAGTCCCGGTCGGAGAGCCCATGGGGGTGTTCCTCTTTCGGCTGCAGCGTCATGAGGTCGACAACGTTGATCACCCTTACCTTCAGCTGGGGCGTATATTCACGGAGTAGTTCAACGGCGGCAAGTGTCTCGATTGTGGGCACATCACCGGCGCAGGCCATGACCACGTCAGGCTCACCGCCCCTGTCGTTGCTCGCCCACTCCCAGATGCCTATCCCGGATGTGCAATGCCTGACCGCCTCCTCCATATTAAGCCACTGGGGTTGGGGCTGTTTCCCGGCCACGATGACATTCACGTAATTGCGGCTGCGGAGGCAATGGTCTGTCACGGAGAGGAGGGTGTTGGCATCCGGAGGGAAGTAGACCCTGACGACATCGGCCTTCTTGTTGACCACATGGTCTATGAACCCGGGGTCCTGATGGCTGAAACCGTTATGGTCCTGACGCCAGACATGCGACGTGAGCAGATAGTTGAGTGAGGCGATGGGACGCCGCCAGGGAATTTCACTCCTGGTAGTTTTGAGCCATTTCGCATGCTGGTTGAACATCGAGTCGACTATGTGGATAAACGCCTCGTAGCACGAGAAAAACCCGTGCCGGCCTGTGAGGAGATAACCTTCCAGCCAGCCCTGACACGTATGTTCGCTCAGTATTTCCATCACCCTGCCGTCGTGAGAGAGTTGTTCGTCCTCCGGGAGAAATTCCGCCATCCATCTCCTTGCAGTGACCTCAAAGAGTGCGCTGAGCCGGTTGGAAGCCGTTTCGTCGGGGCCCATTACCCGGAAATTCTTCTGGTCCATATTGAGCTTAATAACGTCCCGCAGGAATGAGCCCGTCACCCTTGTTGCTTCGGCTATGGCCTGGCCCGGCTGGGGAACATCCACTGCGTACTTCCTGAAATCCGGCATCCTCAGGTCTTTCAGAAGGAGCCCGCCGTTGGCGTGGGGGTTTGCGCTCATGCGTCTCGTATCTTTGGGCGGCAGTTCCGCCAGTTCCGGGAAAAGCCTTCCGTTTTTATCGAAAAGTTCTTCAGGTTTGTAGCTTTTCATCCAGCCTTCGAGAACTTTGACATGTTCCGGTTTTGTCGCCATGTCGGCTATCGGGACCTGGTGAGAGCGCCAGAAGCCCTCCGTTTTCAGCCCGTCCACTTCTTTGGGGCCTGTCCAGCCCTTCGGCGTCCGGAGGATGATCATCGGCCACCGGGGGCGTTCCACGGCGCCGTTGCCGCGGGCTTCGCTCTGAATCGTTTTTATCTCGCTGATCACCGTATCAAGCGTAGCGGCCATGAGCTGGTGCATTACTTCGGGCTCCGATCCTTCGACGAAATGCGGTTTATAGCCATAGCCTATGAAGAGGCTCTCCAGCTCTTCTCTGCTTATACGGGCCGGGATGGTCGGGCTGGCTATCTTGTAACCGTTGAGGTGAAGAATGGGGAGGACGGCGCCGTCGGTGACCGGGTTCAGGAACTTGTTGGAGTGCCACGCGGTGGCAAGCGGTCCGGTCTCCGATTCACCGTCACCTACCACGCAGGCGGCGATCAGGCCGGGGTTGTCGAAAGCAGCCCCGTAGGCGTGCGCAAGGGAATAACCCAGTTCTCCGCCTTCATGAATGGACCCCGGCGTCTCGGGCGCTGCATGACTGGGGATGCCGCCGGGGAAAGAGAACTGCTTGAAGAGCTTCTTCATGCCCTCCTCGTCCCTCGTGATATTCTGATAAACCTCGCTGTAAGTTCCCTCCAGGTAGGTATTTGCGACGAGGCCGGGGGCGCCGTGACCGGGGCCGAGGATGAAGATGACATTGAGGTTACCTTCTTTGATTGCACGGTTAAGGTGCAGATAGATAAAGTTAACTCCAGGCGTCGTCCCCCAGTGGCCCAGAAGCCTGGGTTTTATATGCTCAAGCTTCAGAGGCTCCCTGAGCAGGGGGTTATCGAGCAGATATATCTGTCCGACCGAAAGATAATTCGCGGCGCGCCAATATGCGTTCATGGCGTCAAGTTCTTCCCGGGAGAGAATGTCCGGCATGGCTGCCTCCTGTAACGGGTTATTGCTTCAGTATTAAATGAGTGATTGCCGTCATTCCGGCTTGTCCGGAATCTTTTTCTGTATCCGAGTGCTACGATGCCCTTTCAACCGAAACGTTAGAATGATGGCTTGCTGTCGCAGAACTCTGAATAAACTTGTTCCAAGTTTATCACGATGGGGCGGAAAGTCAAATCGACGCTGTTGCCTTGTTCAGTCAAATGCCAATGTGGGGTGGTGATATCACCAATTTGTTATCTTCTGATAACCGGTGACGAAAAAGGCTTCTC
>JBJKOV010000362.1:0-3941 GCA_046707105.1 Thermodesulfovibrionales bacterium | reverse complement strand
CCTTTTCGAGCATGCTGGTGCATCCGCCCTCATTTCCGATAATCACATGGTCGAGGAGTTTTATTCCCAGTATCTCGCCGGCGCTTTTCAGTTTCTCTGTCACGGCGATATCTTCCCTGCTCGGCGTCGGATCTCCGCTTGGGTGGTTGTGCCCTGCAATGATACTGGCCACGCCACGACTCACCGCAAGCCTGAACACCTCACGAGGATGAACGAGGCTGTTCGATAGCGTCCCCAGCGAAACGAGGTCGATGAACTTGATGGTGTTTTTTGTGTTCAGCCCCAGCGCCCAAAAGTGTTCCTTGTCTCGGTCCAGTTCGCCCTCTGTCTCCAGTATGGCCGTGAGCACTCGTGCGACATCTTGCGCACTGCTCACCTTTTGCTTTGTGTTCTCCTTCAGTATCATTTCTTTCATCCTCCGTCCGTTGAAGTAATAAAGGTAAAAACCTTTTTTCGGGCGGAACCTCTCTTCACATAGGAAACAGAGAGGTTTGACTGAAAAATGAAAGTCTTCTTGTGCGGTCAAGCTGCTTGCACCCGAATGGGTGAAAGCGGAAACTCCGGTAAATCGGCGGACCATGAAAGGCATGACGGGTTCCTGAAAGGGTTCTGGCGGGACTTTTGCCGGGACGCCTTCCTACGGTCACCGCACTTCTTTTATCTGGCGTCGTTCATCCGGCTCCCTCAATCCCAGGCAGGGCCGAGACTGTCCTTTTAGGCTCGGTTCGCTTGTCCTCGAATGAGGATGACAGCCCGGCCCCCGGCGGGAAAGGATGACCGGCAGGGCATGGCCAAGGAGGAGAGGGATTTTCCGGGATTAAGATAAGTTCTGGTAGACGGTTCGAAACGAGAGCCGGGACGCTTGAGGACCCGCATGGGGGTGGTGGGGGCTGGGGGTTAACTACCCCCGGCTAACCGATTATGGCAGACGGTTATTTGTTTTTCGTTCTTTGAGGTTGCAGCCAATATGTATCAAAATAGGCAATCACTTTCTCACATAGAGTTTTTAAGTCACCTGGACCGCTAACTAAAACATTATGTTCTGTTTGTCCATCCTTCTCAATTACGTATGAAACTATAGTGCCGGAAGTTACACCGTTGGTCAGTTTTAGGGAAAGGGGAAAAATGGAAATGTGATAGTAATCAAGCCCAGGATCTTTCTCAACTATTTCAACATCATGTAGTGCTCTTAATTCTCTGCCAATGTAACTTTTTGTTTCGCTAACCAGTGCAGTTTCAGACGTAGGCACCACGGTAAAAAGGACCTTAAATTTTTTATTTGAAGCTTCGGCATTAAAAGTTAGAGCAAGAATGCTGATTAAAGCTAATATCAGGGCTTTGCAGTTCATATTTCCTCCCGATTATATTTTTGCTGCTAACGACCACAATGGGCCGCAGTGGTACCCAGCATTTGAAAAAACCGTAGAGGCTAATCACGGTCGGCTCGATAGCTTTGTATGCTTTTATTCTTCTTTGAAATTATATCATTGGCTGTCATTCTTCCATCGTGGACTTAAGGAATGCCTTCCATTTGTCTTGTGCCTGATCTTTGTCTGTATAAAATTTGCCGTTAATTATGCATTGATGACTTTCCGGGTTGCCGTTATCATAGGTTCGGGTTGTAAGGTGACCATACTCCTTATTCTCATCTACATCATATAAGATAGTGAAAGAGCTATAGAAATAATTTGATACAACTGGAGACAGTTCCGCCAATATGAAGCATCTATTGAGATGGCCGTTATAATGGGCGGTATAATTCATGACTTCTCCCGATTTTGCCTTGGCCCATTGTGAAGCTGATTTCCCGCAACGTTCCCGAAGTTCATAAGCTTCTTTTTTGCTTGCTGCTTGGCAGCCCATTGATAGGACTAGAATAGAAGCTAACAACGGAAGTAATATTACTTTCTTCATATTTATTTCGTTACTATCGGAATTGCTGCCGATATAACTGCAGCGATAGCTGCAACAATAGCCGCAATCTTTGCCAATCGGGCCGAACGCTCTGCCGCTACCGCCTGTCGCTCCGCCGCTGTCGCTGCACGGTTGGCAGATGATGCTTCTTCTCGGGCGATTGAATTGGCTTCTTTGGCAATTGCAAGGGTTGCCTCCTCGCGGGCGTCGCGCTTAGACGATTTTAAATTGTCAGCCTCCACTTTTTTCCTTTGTAGCCATGCCTCAACTTCAAGTCTCGTGGCTGAACCAGGTGAACCGTGTCCCCCTTGCGATATTTCATCCAACACTCGAATAACGCCTTTTTCTTCAAGTGCTTCTAATTCAGTTTTGTTCATTGGTTCCTATTGTCCTCATTATTCTTACGCCCATACGGAAAAGAAAGGAGCGTTAATGTGCTTAATAATTTATATTCACAGAACATGTAATATACCGGCCCTGCGATATTAATATCGCAGTCACTTGAATATTAATATCACAGTCAACCGGAGGGGGTCAACGAAATTATCCCTTCATATCGACGCCGTTCTGAAGCGTTCCGTTCTGGTGGCCCCCTTTCTCTTTATCCGGTTCCTTTCATCCGGTGAAATCCCAGGCGCACGGAACCCGCAGCGGGGTCTTGGGGTGCCCGTGAGGACACGAGCGTTTTCCTCAACTTAGCGGGAGCGTACAAGCGAAGCCGTCAATAAGATAACTTTATGTTAGCGCCCCGAAACCGGAGCCGGGATGCCCTGGGGACCCGTGTGAGGACGGTGCGTTTTCCGGTTCGCCTCCGCCGTTCCGCCGTGTGTGTGGGAGTCCCCGCCGGTCGCTTGCGAGATACAGTCTATCCCGTCGGCCTCATCGAGGGGATTGTCTGTATCAGGCGGGTTCAGGACAGGCGAAGGGTAGGTGCAACGATGTCCCCGAAGGGTAGGCCCTCCGGCGCTATGTGCTCGGGGGACTGGACCGGAGAGGGTCATGGTTGCGGGGGGGGGTACCGCGTGAAGGTCTGGATTTGAGCTTTCGGTCACTTGAGAAAAGAAACTGACTCCTTCCTGTAGTCTTGCTTTTCACAAATTTATTATCGGCCATAGCTTACGAGCGGGAGTCAACGCTTTTTCCGCTCAGCGTTTCTCTTGACTCAGAGACCTCTGGCGGGGTATAACAAAATGATTACCACGGGAGACGGTATGGTATGGTATGTTAGGCAGAAAACTCAAGTTGATTATGTTGTCGGAAACTATCGAGAGCTATAAGACTTTCTTAAGCGTGAAGTATCCAGAGGCCCATTACAAACTGTTTTGTGCCCGTTTGAATAGCAACCCAGAGAGCGCAAGGGCTGAGGCCGCAACATTCTCTTGGCTAAGGTCTCAGTTTGAAGATGTGACTATTAACGAAGACGTGAAGACCGGAGGTGCCGACTTTCTCTGCGTTTCAGAAAGCGGCAAAATCATAGTCGAAGTTACATGTGCTGAAAGTGCCGCGGTCGCTACTCAGTCACGGTGGCCCAATGACGTTCCAAAGGACGGTTCTGGTGGTTCATTTGGGCTGATAACACACATGCTAAGAACAAAAGCGTCTGAGAAAGCGTCTCAGTTGTCAGGCTACAAAATGCCGCGGATACTGGCGATTACTTGCGAACACATAGCCGCTGACGTCCTGTGCGGATCAGTCGCAGCCGAAATGTTTCTCACAAGCGACACAAAGATAACGGTACCGATAGCGAGTGGAGAACCCATCGACGATGAAAGTTATTTGACAACAGATTTAAAAGATTCTGTTTTTTTCAGGTTTAATAATGGGATTGTTGAACCATGTAGACAAAGTATATCCGCAATCCTCCTGATTAGCATCTTTGCAGATAAGTTCTTCGTCGTCGGCATTCTTCATCCTCAGCCTCAGCATGCCCTCCCGATCAGCCTGCTGCCTTCGGTACATTTTATACGAATGAAGCAGTGGCCCCCAGAGAATCACGGCATTGAAAGCGAATGGGTGATCCATAGCCC
>JBJKOV010000361.1:0-5093 GCA_046707105.1 Thermodesulfovibrionales bacterium | reverse complement strand
GAAATACGCTACAAAGGCAAACCCCTCGATCCAACGCAGTGGCTGGCAAATAAAAGAAGATAGTCAGGAGGATAGCAAAAGAAATGCCAAGGAAGAGAGTTTTATTGATCTGGCTGCTGGTAATAGTCATAACCGCCACCGGTGTTTCCATAGGCAGGTTATCTGCAACCATGACGGACACCAGGGGTGCAGGTTATGAGGAACTGAAGACGTTCACCGAAGTCCTGTCCATGGTGAAGAAATATTACGTGGAAGATGTGAGCACAAAGGACCTGGTGTACGGTGCCATAAAGGGAATGTTGAACTCCCTTGACCCTCACTCCAGCTTTATGCCCCCCGAGGCGTTCAAGGAAATGCAGGTCGAGACAAAGGGCGAATTCGGCGGCCTGGGCATACAGATAGGGGTAAAGGACGGGGTGCTGACAGTGGTCTCCCCGATAGAAGACACCCCGGCCTGGAAGGCGGGCATCAAGGCGGGCGACAAGATAATAAAGATAAGCGGTAAACCAACAAAAGACCTGAGTCTCGAGGACGCCGTCGAGAAAATGAGGGGTGCACCCAAGACGCCGATTACCATAACCATCTCACGGGAAGGGTGGAAGGAGCCGAAGGACTTCACAATCGTAAGGGACATCATAAAGATAAAAAGCGTCAAATCGAAAATCATCGATGGCGACATAGGATATGTGAAGATCAGTCAGTTCCAGGAACAGACCGCCTCTGACCTCGAAGCCGCACTTAAGAAATTCGATGAAAAGAAGATAAGTTCTCTGATAGTCGACCTGAGAAACAACCCCGGCGGGCTGCTTAACAGTGCGGTCGACGTTGCCGGAGAATTCCTGCCGGAGGGCAAACTCGTTGTATACACAAAGACGAGGTCCGGCGAGAAAACCGAATTCGATACCGAGGGAAACCAGCTGGCAACACAGCCGATGATCGTACTTGTAAACGAGGGAAGCGCCAGCGCCTCCGAGATTGTGGCAGGTGCCCTGAAGGACTGGAACCGGGCGGTCATCCTCGGCACACAGACCTTCGGTAAAGGTTCCGTCCAGACGGTGATACCTCTGAGCGACGGGGCCGGCCTGAGGCTCACCACCGCTAAATACTATACTCCAAGGGGCATATCCATCCAGAACACCGGAATAACTCCCGACATAGTGGTGAAGCTCGAAGCGAAAAACGGAGAGAAGGAGCATCCCGTGCTCAGGGAAGTAGACCTTGCAAGACACCTTCAAAATGAGCAGACGGGGAAGACAAAGCCTGAAGAGGTCGAGACGGTCCCCCTTGAGGTGGGGGAAAAAGACGACGTCCAGCTCCAGCGCGCCGTGGACATCCTGAAGACATGGACTGTCTTCAAGGGGCTGCCGAAGGCGTCGTTCGAAGGAGCCGCGACGTAAGCAGAAATGGCGAAGGTCGTATTTGACATTGAAACGACCGGCAAGGACTTCGATTCTCTCGAACCTGCCGTTCAGGAGTATCTGCTCAGACGGGCGGAATCCGATGAAGACAGGCAGGAGGTCAGGGAAAGCCTCTCCTTCTATCCCCTCACGGGGGAGATAATCACGATCGGCATGCTCAACCCCGACACAGGGAAGGGGGTCGTCTATTTTCAAAACAATGACGACCCCCAGCTCCCCTTTGAGGAAGACGGTCTCAGATATGAAACCTGCACCGAGAAGGAGATAATACAGAAATTCTGGGAGACCATCCGGAATTACGACCGCTTCATTACCTTCAACGGACGGGGGTTCGACTGTCCCTTCATCATGATACGCTCCGCGGTACACGGCATTAAACCCGGCAGGGACCTCATGCCGAACAGGTACGGGGATATCCACATAGACCTCTTCGACCAGCTTTCATTCTTCGGGGCATCCCGCAGAAAATTCAGTCTGGACATGTGGTGCAGGACCTTCGGTATAACCAGTCGTCCCAAAGAAGCCGGCATAACCGGATATGAGGTGAAGGACCTGTTCCGGGCCGGGAAATATATTGATATCGCCCGGTACTGCGCCGGAGACCTGCGGGCCACTGCCGAACTGCTGTCCGTCTGGGAAAATTATATAAGATTCACCGGCAGGTAAAGGCCGTTCGGTGGAAAACAAAGCAAAAGCTCTTCCAGCACAGCCCCCCCGAAGGATTCCGGACAAGCCGGAATGACAAGATCGATCAAAATTCTTCCGTCATTCCCACAAGCAGAGCGCGTCGGGAATCTTTCTGGAAAAAGGCAGACGTTCCGGACTTGCTGCCCGCAGCCGGTCGAGCCGGAATGGCACAAGATCAGGTATTGCAGCGGTTAGGAAGGCCAGTTACTATGCTATCCCGAGATGTATTCGTTCACCTTTGCGGCATCGAAGGTTTCCGCCAGGAGTACGTTCCGCATGAACCTGAAGATCTTCTCCCGTGCCCCCATGCTTAAATCCGGATAAAAAACGGGGTTGGCGACAACGGCCGCCCTGAATCCAAAGAAGAGCGGTGAAACCCCGGCGATGTCCCGGTCCCCTGAAGCCCTTATGTATTCGTCGAAAAACAGAGTCAGCCCTTCCCTGTATGCTTTCCTCAGGTCCCCGTGGTACTTCACAGAGAAGAATATATAATTTATTGCGAGGGCCGTGACGTCGTCCGCCGGTTCCCCCCAGGGCCCCCTGCTCCGGTCGAGCAGTACGAAATCGGTGTCGCCGGTAAACCATATGTTCCCGGGGTGAAAGTCGCCGTGGATCTGCGAGAGACGGTGGGACTGAGGTTTAAGCCTGGCCCTCCAATCCACGCAGAGCTTTTCTATATCGGCCATTTCTCCGTAGCTCATTGTGCCGTCGGGATAGAGGTCGAAGACGCCCATCAGACATTCGCCGTGTCCTACTGTGTCTCTCAATTTCCTCCAGTAGAGCGTCTTTGAATCTTTCCTGACCGCGTGAATCTCCGCCAGATAAGAGGCCATGGCACGTATCTTTTCCCTGTCAGCAGGGGCCAGGCACTCCTTCTCAGACATTTCCGAGAGATCATGAAAATAATGCCGTCCCTGAACTCTCTCCATGAGAAGATAGTATTCCCTGCCGCCGCCGACGGACTTTATTGTACCGTCCTCCATCTCGGAAAGCACATCGACGGCCCTGACATGCCTGGGCAGGTTCCCGTATTCATCAAGGTCGAGCAGGAATACGGATGCCCGGTCGGAAGGGTAGTCATGCCCCAGGCCCTCCTGGAAAAGACCTTTCACGACGCAGGTCCGCACACCTTCTTCTGTCTTCAGTTCGATAAGAAACCCCGCCCCCTGGACGCCGGCGCCCAGCCTCGTGATCTCTACACCGGTGACGTCCGGAAATTCCCTCAGGAGGTAGGACCGGAGCGCCTGCTCATTGATCATGACGGCGCACCCTCAAATCCGCTCCAGCCATGGCATAATCACACCTGCTCTACCGCGGAGGAAGATCTCTGCCCTCTTCAAAATTCCTGACGAACTGCCCTATCTGGACGCCCAGATACACGCACTTTATGTTGTTCATACAGTCGTCCGCATCCTTTTTTTCCAGATAGGTGGTCAGTTCATGCTGACCTTTCTTAAAATCAACCACGTAAGCGTTTTTGCCGCTGTCGAAATCCAGTCCCAGGGTTATCCCGTGCTTCTTGATTTCCGGGTACATCTCCCTTATCTTGTCCTTCAATGCTTCATCCGTGTAAGCCATCGCCGACCTCCTCTTAATCTTCTTACCCAAGTTGAGCGATTCTCCAGTTCGTCATTCCGGCTTGTCCGGAATCTTTCCTGCCTTTCGGAAGGATTCCCGACGCGCTCTGCTTGCGGGAATGACACCCGACGGGTGAACGTAGGGGCGTATTGCAATACGCCCCTACAAAGGGGCAAAACGAATACATTGCGTAAACAATCGCTCAACTTGGGTATTAATAAACTTTATCTCATTTTACGCCAATGTCAAACCTCAAAGAACCAGTGTCAGTGCAAGTGATCAGTATCGGTAAAGAATAAACCTGTGAACGTCAATTATTACTCCGGTAACAAAATCCCGCGATTCGTCACTCCCCGGCCTTTAGCCGACTTTATATGAGTCGATATTCTTTAAAACTTACACTGACACTGATGCCACGATCCAGGGGCATCTAATCCTCCAGCGGCCCGAAGTTCTCACCGTATCGCGCGCAGAACTCCCCGTAGGTGAAATGGTGCTCCTGTGTCCCGTATTTCTCTATTGCGCACGCGGCCGCCACTGCTCCCATCTGCGCGGCTGTCTTCATGTCCCTGCCGGTCACGAGACCCTTGAGCAGTCCGGCCCTGTAGGCGTCTCCGGCTCCTGTCGGATCGACAACGTCCGGAGCCTTGGCAACTCCTATGCTTTCGTCCCCCTCCTGTGAGCTGATCAGCGAACCCTTTTCTCCCATCGTGGTTATCACAGTCTTTGTCAGACCGAAAAGACCCTTCTTGTCCAGGCCCGTCATCTTCATTATCAGATCAAGTTCGTAGTCATTCGAAATCAGGATAGTCGAACCTCTCAGCCACTCTTTCAGGTCGGCCCCGACCCAGGCGGTGAGGGACTGACCTGGATCGCATATGAAGGGTATCCCCCTCCGCCTGTATTCTTTTGCGTAGTCGACCATGTCGCCCAGGTTGCCCGGCGCGATGAGGCCTATCGAATCACCGGGACCCGCCGCGCCGAACCGGTATTCCGAGGGCCGCTTCATGGCCCCTGGATTGAACCCGGTGATCTGGTTGTCGGACAGATCCGTGGTAATATACGCGCCTGCCGTGAATTCTTCGTCGATTATCTTTATCCCTTCGACCGGGATGTTGTTCTTCCCGAGCCAGGCGAAATAAGCGTGGTAGTCCTTGCCGATCGTGGCAAGGACGAGGGGTTCTTCTTTCAGCAGACTCAGAGAATAGGCGATGTTGCCCGCAGTCCCGCCGAATTTTTCGACCATGCCGTTGACGGTGAAACAGACGTTGAGTATATGGATCTTGTCGGGCATTATATGGTCCGAAAACTTCCCCGGAAAATCCATGATCCTGTCGTATGCGAGCGAGCCTGAGACGTATATATTCACTGTTCCTCCTTCTTCGTCCGGTCTCCAGTGAGGTGATCAAG
>JBJKOV010000360.1:0-10444 GCA_046707105.1 Thermodesulfovibrionales bacterium | reverse complement strand
CATTCACTGCTGCGGCAATGCCGACTGGCCTCTCGTAATCAGAAGCGGAGCCGACATTATCAACTTTGACGCCTATGACTACGCCGACACAATCTCGCTCTACCCGGTGGAATTCACCGATTTTCTGAAAAGGGACGGCCGCCTTGCATGGGGGATCGTGCCGACATCCGATGCAGTAAGAAACGAGACGCCGGAAACGGTCAGGGCACGCTTCGACAAGGGGATGGAAGACCTTTCCCGCGCGATACCCCGGTCGCTCCTCCTGTCTAATATACTCCTCACGCCGTCCTGCGGCACAGGATCGCGGACCGTCGATGAGACCCTGAAGGTATTTCAATTACTTATGAGGCTTAAGGAGGAACTGGCGTGAAGGGAATTTTCATATCCCTTGAAGGCATAGAGGGAACTGGCAAGACCACCCAGGCGAAATTAATCGCTGAATACATGAGGGCAAAGGGACTGCGTGTGACGCAGACAGAAGAGCCGGGCGGCACCGCCATAGGGCTGAAGATCAGGGAGCTGCTCCTTTCTCCCGAAAACGCGGATATGGACCCGGTGACTGAACTTCTCCTTTATAACGCCTCACGCGTTCAGCATATAAGAAGGGTAATCATGCCCGCCCTCGAAAGAGGCGATGTCGTGGTTACGGACAGGTTCAGCGATTCGACAATGGCCTATCAGGGGTACGGCAGGGGAATAGACCTTGAACTGATAGACTCCCTCGACCTGATCTCCACACAAAGGCTGCGCCCTGACATTACTATCCTGCTCGATATAGAAGCGGAGACCGGCCTGAGGAGAAACAGGGAGATTAATAAAGACGACCGGATTGAACGTGAGGACATCTCTTTCCATGAAAGGGTGCGGTCAGGGTTTATCCATATTGCGGCACAGTCGCCGGAGAGGATAAGAATGGTGGATTGTTCCGGGCCGGTGGAGGCCGTGCAAAAAGCCGCCGCTGCCATAATAGATGGATTTCTGGAGGGGGGTAACCCTGTCAGCGATGTCTGAAAATAGAGGGCCTCAAGAGGCACCATGTCACTAAAACAGATCATAGGACAGGACAGGGCGATTGCCATGCTCCGCGGAAGCATCGAGAGGCAGAGACTCGCCGGCTCATACCTTTTCTGCGGCGAGTCCGGCGTCGGCAAGAAGACCACCGCTCTGAACTTTGCAAAGGCGCTGAATTGCCTGAAGACGGCCCCACACCTTACTTCCACTGATGCGTGCGACGAATGTGAATCATGCCTGAAGATGGATGCGGGCGTCCATCCCGACCTTCTCGTCATATCGCCGGAGGAAAGGCAGATAAGGATAGATGAGATACGCATGATAGACGATGCCCTCTCGTTGAAGCCCTTCGAGGGGAGAAAAAAGGCGGTGATCGTCGACGATGCCGAAACAATGAACATATCGGCGGCGAACGCCTTCCTCAAAACCCTGGAAGAACCGCCGGGAGAAAGCATGATCATCCTCGTATCCTCCCGGCCGGAACTTCTTCCCGGCACGATCCGTTCGAGGTGTGCGCGTATCAATTTTTTCCCTCTTTCCCTGGAATCCTGCATCAGGGTGCTGGAGGGAAAAATCGGCGGAGAACAGCGCGAACTCAGCGCGAGGCTTTCAATGGGCAGGCCGGGAATCGCGCTTTCTGCAGGCCTGCTTGAGGAAAGGACATGGTTCCTCAATCTTTTGAGGAGCATGATGGACGGCGAAAAAGACGCCTGGGCATCGCGGGACGACATGGACCGCTGGTTTGGACAGATGCTGACTCTGCTCAGAGACATGGCAGTACTGAAGGTTACAGCCGAGCCTTCTCTCCTGCTGAACGTCGACCTGCGGGAGGAAGTGGAGAAGTTAAGCACATATACCGACCTAAAAGTTATAATAGGTATACATAATGAGGTGGATCGTGTAAAGAACCAGCTCATGTTCAACCTTAACAAGTCTGTAACATGGAATTACACTTCTTCATTATTGAGAAAGGAACTTGCTCGTTGAAATGCCGGGTGTAATAGGAATACGGTTTAAGAGCTGCGGCAAGATATATGATTTCGAGTCGAATGGTTTTGACGTCCATCGGGGAGACCGGGTCGTCGTAGAATCGGAATTGGGGCTCAGCATAGGGACAGTGGTAGTCGGTCCCCGGGAGATCGAACAGCCGGCCCGGGAACTGAAAAAAGTCCTCCGTGTCGCCGGCGAAGATGATTTCAGGCAAAAAGAAGAGAATGAGACGTTCGAGAAAGAGGCGAGGAATTTCTGTCTCGAACGGATCATGGCGCGGGGACTTCCGATGAAGCTTGTCTGTTCGGAAGTCACTCTGGACAGGAAGAGGATAATATTCTACTTTACAGCGGACGGAAGGATAGATTTCAGGGAGCTTGTCAAGGATCTTGCGGCCAAGTTCAAGACAAGGATTGAGATGCGCCAGATCGGGGTGCGCGACAAGGCCAAGCTCGTAGGCGGCCTCGGCCTCTGCGGCAAGGAGCTCTGCTGCAGGCTCTTCCTCACATCTTTCGAGCCGATTTCGATAAAAATGGCGAAGCAGCAGGACCTCACTCTGAACACCGGCAAGCTCTCGGGCATCTGCGGCAGACTTATGTGCTGTCTCGGTTATGAGTACACGGAAGCAGCAGACAACTGGCGCCGCGAGGTAAAAAAGAAACCGGAAGAAGAAACGCCCGATGTATCGGTCAAAGAAGTTGGTGTTGTTCCGGCTGCAGCCGGCGGCACGGCGGAAGCTCCCGCGCCTCAGCCTGCTGTTGACGAGACGCCCCGGGAACTGCAGGCACACAAGAAAAGCAGAAAAAGAAGAAAGAGATACAGGAAGAAAGTCAATAAAAATGAATAAGAAATTCTATGTAACCACCCCTATATATTACGTAAACGACATCCCGCATATAGGACATGCCTATACCACCGTGGCGGCCGACATTCTGGCCCGGCACAACAGGCTGCTGGGCCGGGACGTATTTTTCCTCACCGGGACCGATGAACACGGCCAGAAAGTCGAAAAGGCGGCGAAAGAAAAAGGCAGGTCGCCGAAAGAGCATGCCGATCTGATGGTGGAGAATTTCAGGAATCTCTGGACCGGCCTTAACATATCGAACGACGCGTTTATCCGCACCACCGACGAGGCCCATATCAAGACCGTCCAGGGGCTTCTCCAGATGTTGTGGGACAGGGGTGAAATCGAAAGAAGGGAATACGCGGGTTGGTATTGCACGCCTGACGAACGGTTCTGGACAGAGAAGGACCTCGTTGATGGCAACTGTCCGGACTGCAGCCGGCCCGTCGAGCAGATACGGGAAGAAAACTATTTCTTCCTCATGTCCAAATATCAGCAGAGATTGATCGATTACATAGAAGAAAAAGAGAAGGAAAACGATCCCTACATCCTTCCGGAAACGCGCAAGAACGAAGTCCTCGGATTTCTCAGAAACAATACCCTCGGCGACCTCTGCATATCGAGGCCTAAACAGAGGCTGTCCTGGGGGATTCCCCTTCCCTTTGACGGGAACTTCGTCACCTACGTCTGGTTCGACGCGCTCGTGAACTATTTTTCGGCGACACGCTACCTCGCCCCCCATGCCGAAAGTGCTGGTGGAGGCGACTTCTGGTGGCCGGCTGAGCATCACCTGGTGGGAAAGGATATACTCACCACTCACGCAGTCTACTGGTCAGCAATGCTGATGGCGCTCAACCTCCCCCTGCCGAAGAATATCTTCGCACACGGCTGGTGGACGATCGAGGGAAAAAAGATGTCGAAGTCTCTCGGCAATGTCGTCGACCCGAATGCGATCATCGCCCGTTATGGCGCTGATGCCTTCAGGTACTTTCTCTTCAGGGAAGTACCCTTCGGCCACGACGGAGATTTCTCGGAAGAGGCCCTGGTCAACAGGATAAACACCGACCTTGCCAACGATCTCGGCAATCTCCTCTCCCGTTTCCTTACGATGGCCGAGAAATATTACGGCGGCAAAATTCCTTCAATCATCGGTACAAATACAACAGCCACGAATGATCTTGCGCAATCGTGTATTGCCGGGATAGGGCATATTATTGAGGAGGATAATTATCCCTATTGGTCTCATCTTCGCTTCAATATAATCCTTGATCATATCTGGGGGATCATCGGCGCAGCCAATAACTTTATTGCATCGCAGGAGCCATGGAAGCTGGCAAAAACAGATCCGGAATGGCTCGGTACCGTTATGTTCAGCCTGTGGAATGCCATCCGCCTCAGCGCGGTCTTTATTTCCCCGTTCATGCCGGAAACGGCTGAGAAGATCTGGAAACAGATAGGCTGCCGGAAAACGATACTTGAGGAGACCAACGAAAGTCGTTCCCGGTCTGTCGGCCAAAAGTACCCTGACATTTTCACGTGGGAGTGGCGGCCAGGCTATGAGATAAAAGTCTCAAAAGGTGATCAGCTCTTCCCGAGGATCGAAAAGAATGAGAAAGAAAAGCCCGGGCCTGAGAAGTCCGTTGTTCAACAGGCTTCGGAGGAAAACGTCATCTCCATCCAGGACTTCATGAAAGTCCAGCTGAAGATCGGGAAGGTGATCAGCGCCGAAAGAGTGAAAAAGTCTGAAAAACTGATAAAAATGCAGGTCGACACCGGGGAACAGAGACAGATCGTGGCCGGCATAGGTAAAACATACTCCCCGGAAGAACTCATCGGCAAGAAGATAGTAGTAGTTGCAAACCTTCAGCCGGCAAAGCTAATGGGCGTCGAATCAAACGGCATGCTCCTTGCGGCCACGTCCCCGGAAGGGATACCCGTCGTACTGGTCCCCGAAAAGGATGTAGAAGAGGGTTCACGGATTAAGTAGAGAGCCGGAGTTATTGGGTGACTACCGATATGAATGTCATCAGCATGATGGAAAGACATCAGTTGACGGTGGCTGTCCGCACCGATACCCCGGAAGAGGCATACAGAGCTGCCGTCGCTTGCATAAAAGGGGGGATCAAACTTATTGAGATCACCTTCAGCGTGCCTGATGCGGCCGGGGTGATAAAGGAGATCAGCGGCTCTGAAGATGTCGCGGTAGGGGCGGGCACTGTTCTGACCGTCGGCGATGCAAAAAAGGCTCTCGCCGCAGGCGCTTCGTACATAGTGAGTCCCAACCTCGACGAAGATATAGTAAAATTCTCCAAAAAGGAAGGTGCCGTATCCATTCCCGGAGCCTGCACCCCTACAGAGATATACAGGGCTTACAGGGCGGGAGCAGACGTCATAAAGCTTTTCCCCTTCGTCGAAATAGGGGGACTTGGTTTTCTAAAGGCAATAAGGGGGCCCTTCCCGTTCATAAAGTACATGCTCTGCGGGGGAGCGACAATGGAAAACATCCCTGACTACGTTTCGGCCAGGGCAGCCGGAATACTCGTCGGATCGGCCATATTGAAGCGCGAACTCGTAAAGAAGGAAGACTGGCCGGCAATCACTGAACTCGCCGGTGCGCTGGTAAGAAAGGTCGAAGAGGAGCTTTCAGGAGGTAAGTAGGTCTTCACAGAAGTGAGCCAACTCAGATATAATATGATTTCCCTTTCTATCTTCTCATGTGAAAGGAATCAATTCGGAGGTAAAAACAAATGTTTCGTCCCCAGATAAAAGTTTTGGACTGTACTGTACGTGACGGCGGCCTCATCAATAATTGGCAGTTCAGCGACGAGTTCGTAAGAAAAGTCTTTCTTGCTCTTTCGAAGGCCGGCGTGGATTACATGGAGATAGGGTACAAATCTTCGGAAAAATATTTTTCCAGGCTGGAAAACGGAGCCTGGAAATTCTGTGCGGAGGAAGATCTCAGGAAGATCGTCGGCGAAGGCGATCCGGGCCTGAAGCTGTCCGCAATGGCGGACGTGGGGCGAATCGATCACCACGACATCCCTCAGAAGAGTGACAGCGTACTGGACATGATAAGGGTGGCCTGTTATGTAAAAGAGGTGGACAAGGCCATAAGTCTCGTTCATGACTGCCTCGACAAGGGTTATGAGACAACCATCAATCTTATGGCTGTCTCCAAGGTCCTGGAAAGGGACCTTGACGAGGCCCTTGACGACCTGTCAAAGAGCGACGTTCCTGCGGTTTATATCGTTGACAGTTTCGGCGCGATGTATTCCGAGCAGATCCATTCCCTCGCAAAGAAATATTCCGAAGCCCTTCCGGGAAAGGACCTCGGCATACATACACATAACAACCAGCAGCTGGCTTTTGCCAACACCATAGAGGCGATCATTGCCGGGGTCAACAGAATAGACGCCACCCTTTACGGAATGGGAAGAGGGGCCGGAAACTGCCCGCTCGAATTACTCCTTGCCTTCCTCAAGAACCCAAAATTTGACATCAGGCCTGTTTTTGAAGTCATCCAGGACATACTGATCCCGCTAAAAGCCGAGGTGGAGTGGGGCTATCACATCCCCTACATGATCACCGGGGTACTGAACGAACACCCCAGAAGCGGCATGAAGGTGATGGCGTCGGAAAAACTGCCAGACCTCAGGCAATTTTATGAGAGCCTGAGAGACGAAACCGAGCTGGATTAGAGCTTAAAGAAACATTTTTGCCGCGTAGCGACATTGCCTGACACAGAATCCTGGAAACCTTGAAGTGTTTTGACGACTCACCCGGCAGGCGAAGGCTTCCCCGGAGGGAAAGACGTGTGTTAGTCCGTGGTCAAAGCCGTCTTGTTATCCCATTGATTCGAGTATCTCTTTTACACGCAGGTTGACGAGCCTGCCGTCGGCCTTTCCCTTCACCTGGGGCATCAAGACTTTCATCAGCCGGCCCGTTTCCTTGGCGCTGGCAACACCGGTCTCTTCGATTGCCGACCTTATTACGGCGTCAAGCTCCTCCTGTGTCAGTTGTCTCGGCAGGTACCTCTGAATTATCTCTACTTCCCTGTTTTCCTTGTCGGCAAGGTCTTTCCTGTTTGCGTTCAGGTATTGCTCTGCAGACTCCCTTCGCTGTTTGACCATGGTCGAAAGCACACCGACAATATCCTCATCGCCCAGACTCTTGCCGCCACCCCGCAAGGCTATTTGTGCATTCTTGACGGCAGACTTGATCATTCTGACAACCGATATCACTAATTCCCGGTCTTCCCCGTGACTTTTCATCGCCTCCGTCAAATCCCTGCTGATCTTCTCCAAGAAATCCATAACACTTCCTCCTCAGTTTGCGATCTTCAGTACTGCTCGTCTTTTTCGGCCAGTCTGTCGACATATTCCTCCCATTCTATGGGAAGCATATGTTTTTTCTTGTTGTTGCACTCCTTGCAAGCCGGCACAACATTGCCCTTGGTCGACTTCCCGCCCCTTATCAGCGGGACGATGTGGTCCATGGTAAGCTCTTTAGGAGGGAATCTCCGTTTGCAGAAATAGCAGATGCCCTCCGAGCGCTTTCTCTTCCACCACTGCGATTTTCTCAGTTCCCGCGCCCTGGCGCGCTCCTTCTTTACTTCTTCTTCCCCGACCTCGCTTATAAAATAATCCATAAGGTAAAGAACCCGCGCGAAGCCGGAAAACAAAAAGAACTCACATTGCCGTTTATATATTTCCGCCCTCTGGGCAAAAACATATAATCTGCTCTCTCCGCGGCCTCTGCGTCCCTGCGGTGAGCCGTTGTTTTTTCATGTTTCCTGTTCAGCATTTATATCCCCGGGGACATTATTCCCGGCCTGTCTCCGTCGAGACGACGGCCATGTTCCGTCCGCTGTGTTTCGCATGGTAAAGTGCCTGGTCCGCCTTTTCGATCAGCCCTTCCTTGCTCTCCGCATTCCCAGGTGACGTCGCGATTCCTATACTGACCGTGACCTTGAGGGATTTACCGTCCGCAGTAAACGTCCTTGCCATGACGGCCTTGCGCAGTCTCTCTGCTATCTTCTGCGCTCCCTCCGTATCAGTACCCGGAAGGATAACGGCGAATTCCTCGCCTCCGTACCTGGCGGGTATGTCAATGTCGCGTATCGTCTCCCTTATGACAGCCGAGACCCCCTTGAGTACAAGATCCCCTGCGGGATGACCATAGGTATCGTTGACTTTCTTGAAATGGTCGATATCGGCAAGCAGAAGGGAAAGCGGGTCCGACAGCCGGTTGAGTCTCTTGAACTCGCCGGTCAGCTTTTCCTGGAAAAGCCTGTGGTTAAGAAGCCCTGTGAGACCGTCCGTGGTCGCCATCTTCTCGATCTCGGAGTGGAGTTTCGCATTGGCGATCGACGTCGACGCGTGGTTGCACATCACTTTCAGAAGGTCGACCTGAAAAGTGTCGAGGAAACCCTTTTTATCCGAAAGGAGCACAAAGAGTCCGGTGAAATTCGCCTCGTAGAACATCGGAACAGCAAGGAGAGACCGGACCTCCCCCGTTCTGAACGGCATCAGAGGGACCCGACATCCCGCCACATCAGACAGGTAGACCGCCTCCCTGTTCTGGACAGCCATGCTGATGAACGTACCCTTGAGGTCCAGTGTGCCTTGTGCCCCGATCCCTCGTTCGCCGCACATCAGCCTGAACCCGCCTCCTTCGGACACAAAAAAGAACGCCTGTGAAGACGCCATCTTCTTCGCCCCTTCGCAGAGCTTCGCAGCGACTATATCGGCCCTCAGAGATGAAACCAGATTGGAACTTTCCTCCCTGAGTGTCTTCAGTCCGAATGTGTCGCGCTTTATCACCATATATATCCTCTCCCGCTCGAGCACCCTCGCCACATGTTTGGCGAACATCGCAACCGTGTTCTTCTCCATCTCATTGAATGCCTGATATCGCGAACTGTCGACGGCAAGGATACCCGCGGCAGTGGAACCCTCCATCACCGGGGCGGCAATGACCGATGAAATCCTGCCCTTTCTCTTATAGCCGAGTTCAACCCCGGCGTCTTTCACCTCGCCGGAGGTATAAACCGTTCCGTCCCTCACAGACGACATGATGACGCCGCCGCCGGTGGCTGATACATCCGCCTTTTCCTCTGTGGAACACCGGAGAGAGCAGCCGTCTCCGTCGGGCACGAACAGACTGACGGCATCGGCAAGGACGGCCTGTTTTACAGTGAGGAGGATTTCCCGAATCTCCTCGTCGGTCTTAAGCATCAACGAAAAGGAGTGGGACATCATCTCTCCATCCTCAAGGGACTCCATGCCGGCATCGCTCGTTATGTCCCTGGCATGATCCTCTATCTCATCGAGCGATGCAACGGCATCGTCCTTTTCCCTGCGCAACCTCCCGATCAAAACCGAAGAAACTGCCACAGTAGCCGCAAGAAAGCCCCAAAATGCGAGCTCCTCCACGGGACGAGCGCCGGAAATAAAGCCGCGCAGTTCCAGGAAGGGAAGCAGAAGAGACAGAGAAGCCACTGTTTGCAGACTGTAAACGGCGGCAGCCAGCACCATAGCGGGGAAATATGCCGGCTTGAGCCACGGAAGCCCCCTGGCGTTCATCAGTCCCGTGGCTAACAGAGCAAGTGAAAAAAGAAATTCCACGGAAAACTCTTTCCGTTTTCGAATGAAATGGAGGACGGCACACAGTGCAATAGTCGCTGCGCTGAATGAAAACCAGAGAGCCGGCCTTGTGAGCGGAAAATCTGCCAGCAGGCCGAGCCACGATAAAACCAGTAAAAGGAGAGGTGCGCTCCTTTTTAACCAGTAGCCCTGCCCTTTTTGATCTCCTCTTCTCTGAAATATTTCTTGTATAGGACTTCCCATTCGGGGCTGCCTTCAACCAGCTTCTTCGAAAACGACTGGAGTTTCTTCCGCACAATCTCCTCGATCTCTTCCCCCAACTTGAGTTCGAACACAACTGTGCGCTTTATCTCGCGCCTGACGGCCGCCTCATCTTCAACCGGCTCCACCAGGCCCTGGGCGATAAGATTCTTCAGAAGCACATGGCTTAGATGGGAGATCTTATCTTCCGATAGCATCATAGGACGAGATTTCTTTCCCGCACCAGTTTCTGCTTCGTCAGATCAAAGAGCTTCCTGTAATCCATCCGTCCCCGCTCAATATCCTCGGAGTGTTTCTTGAGGATCTCCCTCACCTCATCGTTCAGCCTGTCTTCCACCATGAGTTCCTCGGTAATGATCTCCTCAGTCTTAGCGACAAACTTTTCCATCGGGACCGCCGGTTTGAGAAGTCCTTTCGATACAAGGTTGTCCGCCATCTTTCTTGAGAGAAGAGGCACCCACGACCGGGGGATTCGCATCCTACTTCTCGACGAAGGAGAGCAGTGCGATATTCCGTGCCCTCATAATAGCTTCGCTGAGCTCCCTCTGGTGCTTCGCACAGGTGCCCGTCATTCTCCTGGAGTAGATCTTTCGCCTCTCCGTTATATAGCCCCTGAGAAGCCTGATGTCCTTGTAGTCTATGAATTCCGTCTTTTCAGAGCAGAACTTACAGAATTTTCTCCGCTGAAATCTCTTCTGCTGAAACGCCATCTTTGCTCCTTTCGATATATCGG
>JBJKOV010000359.1:0-1942 GCA_046707105.1 Thermodesulfovibrionales bacterium | reverse complement strand
AGAGGTACGGATGAAAGTATATCTTAAATTCGGGTTTTACGCGTTATTCATGATCATTTTCATTGCAGGCTGCGGTTGTGGCAGCAAGAAGGGGCCCGCTGCCGTCACACTTGTGTCGATAGAGGTCACGCCGGCAAATCCATCGATAGCCCTTGGCACGAACCAGCAGTTCAGGGCGACGGGGGTCTTTTCGGACAACAGTACACAGGACCTGACAGAGACTGTAACGTGGAGCTCTTCTGACGCTTCGGTTGCCCCGGTGAGCAATACGGGGGGGTCGAACGGCCTGGCTTCGAGTCTTGCGGTCGGTACGACGACGGTTACGGCCACTTCGGGCGCTGTGTCAGGCTCAACGGCCCTGACCGTGACCTCTGCCGTGCTTGTGTCGATAGAGGTCACGCCGGCAAATGCATCGATAGCCTCTGGCACGAACCAGCAGTTCAGGGCGACGGGGGTCTTTTCGGACAACAGCACGCAGGACCTGACAGAGGCGGCTGTATGGAGTTCCTCCGATACGTCGGTTGCCTATGCAAGCAACCTTGAAGGTTCCCGGGGACTGGCGAAATCTTTTAAGGCTGGGACGACGACGATTACGGCAACTTCCGGAGGTTTGCAGGGATCAACCACGCTTACGGTGACGCCGGCTGAATTGGTGTCCATCACTGTAACACCCACTGACCCCTATGCCAGGTTTGGGACGAAGATTCAGTTTGTCGCGACCGGTCATTATGCCGATAATTCTACTCAGGACATAACAGTTTTGGTAACGTGGAGTTCTTCCGATACATCTGTCGCAACCATAAGCAACGCTGAGGGCTCCAAGGGGATGGCAACAACTGACCACGTCGTAGGTACCACAATCATTACGGCAACTTTTGGTAATGTCTCGGGATCAACGAAACTCGTAGATCCCTGAGACTGCGGTACCTATCTGATTACATGTGGTCAATATTTGAGGATTTCGAGATAATCCCTGATGTCCTGCTCTTCAAAGCCTATGGCGGTGAGCTTTTTCCTTTGAAGATCCTGGATGGCCGTGTCCCGGTTGCCCTTGTATGCCGGATCTGTTTTTATCGCCTGTGTCATGGCTGTGGAGGCCTCCCCGTACCGGCCCATCGCATTATAACAGAGGGCCAGCCCAAGGTAAGCCGGGACCAGATCCGGAGCCCTCTTCAGGGCCTCTTTGAAAGACCTTAGCGCGGTGTCGTATCTGCCTAGCCTGTAATAGGAATAGCCCATGTTGGTGTAGGCTTTCTCGGCGGTAGGATATAGAGGATTCGATAATGCTTTCTCATAATAGGCTATCGCCTTTTCAAACTTGCCCATCTTCTGGTAGGCATAGCCAAGGTTGTTGTAAGCCTCCGAATAGTCAGGGTCCTCGGCGGCTGCTTTTCCGAAGAACTCGACCGCCTTTGCCGGTTCATCAAGATGCAGGAGATAGACTATCCCAATGGCATTCAGCACCTCTTTGTCGTGAGGGTTAAGCTCGTATGCCCTGTGGAATTCCACGAAAGCCTGCTGTATCTTGTTTTCATTCAGGTATGCCACCCCGATCTTGTAGTGCGCACTGGCCTGTCTACGGCTTTCCATGCCGGTAGAAGCGCAGGAAACAACAAGCGAAAGAACCAATAGAATGATGGAAATTCTTATCCTCGTAGGTGCCATCCGTCTCCTTATCGTGAAGGACCTGTCACAGGAAGTCTTTCTTAAAGTAGCAGAACTTACCCTTCAAGTAAAGATAAATATCGATGGTGCAGGATCTGAGCCGTCCGCACCCCGGGCCGGGAATTCCGAAAGTCCCCTCCGGAAGCCGCCGGTGCACGGCAGGTTGTTTCGTTCTTCGGTTCAAACCATTCAGTGCAGCTGTCACCGGTGTTCTGCCCGCAACTGGCCGCATGCGGCGAGAATATCCTGTCCCTTGCTTTCCCGTATCATTGCGGTG
>JBJKOV010000358.1:0-6344 GCA_046707105.1 Thermodesulfovibrionales bacterium | reverse complement strand
TAAAGAAGAATAGCATGGGCCGGAAACCCCTATACATTCTCTTACGGTTTACAGGTGACGGTTTACTCGTTACAGGCTTACGGCTTACTCGTTACCCGAAGGCTCCGCGTCTCTGCCTCTTGCGATGGCCTTCCCGGCGCAGGGAAGACAACTCTCGGCAAAAAAAGCTTTCGGCACTTTATCGACTGCCGGTTGCTCGTGGAATAACCGGTTGCTCGTGGAATAAGATGATGCGCCAGGACTAGTACGATCAACACTGCGTGTAGGACTCCGCAAATCTTTGATGGAGAAAATTAGAGGTGGTCGAGAGAGGATGGCAGATAGAAGCAGCCCAAATGGATTGGGGACGGATCATAAATGTTACTTCCCGACAACGACGCGCGGCGGCGGTACGTACACCCCGAAGTTTAACGGCCCTCCTGATCTCTCAGATACGCCGTCTTTCAGCGGGAAGATTTTGACGGAGCTTTTCTGTGTGTGAAGTGGCGGAAGAAACATGCATCGAGAACAAACTCAAGGAAGCTGGCCGTCGTTCTTATTGATCGGAGTTGTCTTCACCTACACTCGCTAGGAATAGCGACGCCAGACTATTGCGGATTTCCATAGAAACCATGGTGAAGGACCGTGGTTTCGCTGCGACCTATCGCGCGAGTCGCGCGACGAAGAGAGTATCAAAAGTTGTGAGGCTGATTACGACGCCTTCTCAAGGCGCTCCGCTACCCAAACCTTGATTATTGACTGACGTGGGACGCCCAGGCGTTTCGCCTCTTTATCCAATAACTCAATCATCCATATGGGGAAATCAACGTTCACCCTCTTCTGCTCCTGTTCAGGCCTCCGTGCTTTTTTCACATCAAGGTGCTTGGATATATCCACATCCTCGTCAAATTTCTTGTCGAAATCACGGGCTTTCACTTTCATAAATCTCTACCTCCTCTTTTCTCGATCGCCGCACCGATATTATTCTTATTTTCCCACTTCGGTATGTGATTACTCCCGACCAATGTTTTTCGGCTATCTTGCCGATGACCAGATGCCTAGGTTCATCAATAGTTTTGACAGGAATCTCGATCACATCTGGATCATCCCACAAGGCTTGGGCTTCGACGAAGTCAATTCTATGTTTTCGCTTGTTGCTGTCACTCTTGTCGGGATCGAATTCAAATTCCACGATATATTTATTATACCTAAAATATACCGGTAGTCAATAAGATCTGCGGATATGCTTGGCAGGGAAAGAATGCACTAATCCACACGTACCGGTCGCGACATGCGCCTCTTTTCATTCTGTAGGTCAAGATACGCTCTCCTGCAGGTTGACTTTTGTCGACGGTTTATTCTTTAATATCAATTCGGAGGTGACAAGAACATGTATGCAGTTATAGAAAGCGGAAACCAGCAGTTCAGAGTATCGCCCGGCGATACGATCAAGGTGCAGAAGTTGCCGGTTACTGAAAAGGAAATCAATCTGGAGAAGGTCCTGGTTGTGTCGAAGGATGACAATGTTCAGATCGGAAAGCCCTATGTAGACAAGGCCAGTGTTAAGGCTGAAGTCGTGGGCGATGTGAAGTCCCGCAAGGTTCTGGTTTACAAGCAGAAGCCGAGGAAAGGTTACAGAAAACTGAACGGCCACAGGCAGAGCTTTACGGTGCTGAAAATAAAAGATATAGTCTTCGGAGGATAGTATGGCACACAAAAAGGCAGGGGGAAGGTCGAGGAACGGACGCGACAGTAATTCGCAGCGTCTCGGGATCAAGAGGTTCGGAGGAGAGACCGTGAAGGCCGGGAATATACTCGTGCGCCAGAGGGGAACCAAGTTCCATCCGGGCACCAATGTGGGAAAGGGTTCGGATGACACGCTTTTTGCGCTTGTCGACGGTGTTGTCAGTTTTGAGAGGAAAGACAGGGAGAGATTGAAGATAAGCGTACATCCGACCGCTCAGGCATAGGAAGGACAATAATAAAAAAAAGTGAAGGCAGATCGCGGTCTGCCTTTTTTTATTTTTGGGGCGGAGGGTCCGGACTGAAGCTGCCTCCCGCTCTTTTAAAGACCGTGAAAGGTGAACCATAAGATTCCCGCTTGACGGCCTCCATTATGATCATATTGCCGGTACTCTGTTTGAAAGCCGTGAAAAGTGAAGCTGTGAGGTCCGCATGAAATTTGTCGATTACGCAAAAGTTTACGTGAAGGCCGGAGATGGCGGACGAGGTTGTGTCAGCTTCCGCAGGGAGAAGTATGTGCCGAAGGGGGGGCCCGACGGAGGCGACGGCGGTCGGGGCGGGCACGTAGTGTTCAGGACGACCAGGGAATTGAACACGCTTCTGGACCTCCGGTACAAGAGGGAATATCATGCCGAGCGGGGGCAGCACGGGATGGGCAAGAAGATGCACGGGCGCGACGGCAAAGACCTTGTGATTCCCGTGCCCGTGGGTACTGTCATCAAGGATGCGGAGACCGGCGAGATCCTGCATGACCTCGAAAAGGAGGGCATGGAGGTCGTAGTGGCCAAGGCTGGAAGGGGGGGGCAGGGCAATTCACATTTTGCGACACCTACGCGACAGGTCCCCAGGTATGCCCAGCCGGGAGAAGAGGGAGAGGAGAAATTACTTGTTATCGAGTTGAAGCTCCTCGCCGACGTGGGGCTGATAGGTCTGCCTAATGCCGGTAAGTCGACGCTGATTTCAGTCATCTCCTCTGCAAGGCCGAAGATCGCCGATTACCCTTTCACGACGCTCGTGCCGAACCTCGGCGTAGTCAAGTTCGAGGACTACCGGAGTTTTGTTGTGGCGGATATCCCCGGTCTCATAGAGGGGGCCCACAGGGGAGTAGGCCTCGGATTCCAGTTCCTGCGACACGTGGAGCGTACTTCCCTGCTGCTTCATCTGGTAGATGTATCGGAGATGGGGGAGGGCGACCCGGTCGACAACATGGAAAAGATTAACAGGGAACTCGGGCTCTACAGTCCGGAGCTTGCAGAAAAACCCCAGATGGTGGTCGGCTCAAAGATTGATGTGGCCGGAGACGGGACGAGGCTGAAAAGACTCTCGGACTACTGCCGGGAAAAATCTCTTGTTTTTTTTGCGGTTTCGGCCGCCACGGGAAAGGGTACGAAAGAACTTCTTTCCTATCTCGGCGCGAAGATGGAGGAACAGGAGGACGCGCCCGGGCGCTCCGGAGATCTCTCTGCTCAGTCTCAGCTCTGACGGAAACCGTCTCCAAGTCTTCATCTCGATCCTTCCCGAATAATAACCGTACCATTTGAAAAGGATGTCGGCAGGGACCACAACCGCCAGCCATAAGATTCTTTCAGGCATGGGAGCCGTTATAGTTTAAGTCACGAAGGTTTGTGGACGAGACTCTTTGAATATTTTCGATATTAGTGTTTTATTATAATGGTAGTGAAAGTTTTGCTTGTTAATTCCAATGCGTACAAGTTTCCTCCTGTCCCTCCGATAGGGCTTGAACATATGGCAGCGAGCATAGAAAGGGGAGGACATGAGTCAAGGGTCCTGGACCTCTGTTTTTCCGGCGCGCCTCAACGGGACCTCGACGAGGCGATAGGCGAATTCAGACCGGATGTGGTCGCTATGACCGTGAGAAATGTCGACACGGTCCTTTACCCGGACAATGAATTTTTTCTTGACGACATAAAGGGCCTTATAGACCACGTAAAGAAACAATACGGTCTCAGGGTGATCGTGGGGGGCAGCGGGGTATCGGTTGATCCCGAGGGGGTCCTCGATTATCTTCAGGCCGATTACGCGGTGGCGGGTCCGGGCGAGAACGTGATCAACGAGCTGCTGGAGCGGATTCAGTCTTCCGAGGACATCCCTAAAGTTCATCGCAGAGCGTACCGTTATGAGATTTCGTGTCCCAGGAGCCGTCACAGGATCGACTACGACAGATACTATGAGCGGGGCGGGATTGCGGGCTTCGAAACGCACAAGGGGTGCGGCTCTTCATGTGTCTATTGCACCGAGGCTAACACAAACGTGTCATTCAAAAACATTCCCGACGTTATTGAGGAGATCAGAGGGTTCGTCTCGTCGGGGTTCAGGCGGTTTCATCTCTGCGACTCCGAGTTCAACGAGGACATTGATTACTGTACCGACTTTCTGGGTGCTTTGAGGGATGCACGGCCCGGGATAGACTGGGCCGTATACATGAAACCGGCCAATTACAATAAGAAATTATTCAGACTTATGAAGGAGACGGGCGTTTCTCTCATAACCCTTACGGTCGATTCCTGGAAGAAGTGTTCTCTCTATTATTCCGACATCGAGAAGATTATATTCATCGCGAAGTCCTGCGGGCTGAAAATAGTCGTTGATTTCCTGGGAGGTTTTCCCTATGAGGATGAAAATACGCTTGTGTGGTATCTTGATCTCTTCAGGAGGCTTCAGCCCGACAGTGTCGGCGTCAATACCTATATCAGACTATACCGTAATCTGCAGATTACAAAGATTATCATGAATGATCAGCAACTGAAGAAGGGCCTGTTGGGCTGCGGAGGGGATGAGAGATTCATCATGCCCGTTTTCTACAATCATGTCGATCCTGCGAGACTACGTGAGCTTGTCGGGCATGATAAACTCTTCAGGATCGAGGGCACCGGGAAGGGGGTAAACTACACCCGGAAATCATGATCGGGCAAGCTCCCGGTTAAAGAGTCTGCAGGCAGCCCCGCCTAAGATTCCCTGAGCTTTTCTTCTTCTTCCTGCAGCGTCTTGCATTCTATGCACATCGTGGTAACGGGACGGGCTTCAAGCCTGTTAATGTCTATCTCTTCGCCGCAATCATCACAAATGCCGAAGGTGCCGTTATCTATGCGCTCGACAGCCTCGTCGATCTTCTTTAAAAGGCGCTGTTCGCGGCCCCTCAACCTGAGCATAAAGCTTCTGTCGGTCTCGGCGGTAGCCTGGTCGCCCAGGTCAGGGAAGATCATCTGACCCGGCAGTTCGTTGAGCGCCGATTCAGCCTCGTTAAGGAGAGATTCCCTCTGCTTCAGGAGGTCTGCCTTTATCTTCTGGATATGTTTTTCTCTTCCGGAAAGGGTGGGTTTCTTGCTGACGGGTGTCTTCACTTTTACCTCTTTTATTGTCTTCCCCTTGTCTTTCAGGGAAACAGTCGTCTTTTTTTGTGATCCAGCGGAAGGTGCGCTTTTCGGGGCTTTCTTCGCTACGCCGCGTTTTGCGGCCGAAGATTTCAGCGTTGAAGATCCTGTCTTTTTAGTGATCCCTGTGGTCTTTCTGCTTGCCATTCCCGCTCCTCTTTTTGAATGCAATTAGATTACCAGAGCGTGCGATTGTTAGTCAAGACAGACCCGCACCCAAGGTTACGGCAGGAGCAGCGAATATATCGCGAATATAGGGTAGGCACGGCACACAGAGCAAGACTGAAAAACAAGAAACAGAGGCCGTAAAGATACGCCCGGGGATGGAATAAGAAGAGCTCCGCCCGACTGCCGAGACTTTAATCATGTTTTCTTTTCTCCAGTCCGTATCTTTATCATGTAGTCCATGGGATAGACCCGATAAGTCCGTCGCCTGCAAACCCCGTCTTCCCATACCGAACGATGACGCCGGTAATCTCGTCCACCTTCTCATCGGGTACGATCATCTCGATTCTGCTGTGGATCGTGTAAGGCTTGTACAGGCGGACCTCCCGACCTGTGCCTTTGATCTCGGTGATCGTCATACCCCTGATACCCTTGTCCTCCAGGGCTTTCACTATCTCTTCGACGCTGCCGGTCCTCACGATGGCTGTAATTGTCTTCATTTCGACTGAGTCGGCTTTTTGCCGGCGAAGGTGGCGGGGTTCTTATCGAAGGCCTCCTTACAGACTTTTGAGCAGAAATAATACGTCTCGTCTTTGTATGTCGATTTGCCCGCGGCCTTGCTGTCCTCAATGGTCATGTTGCAGACAGGGTCTTTAACCTTCATCGTTACCTCCTTGGCATTGACATGATTTATGCGGCTCTCACCGCGCTGTCCGTCTTTTCTTTTGCGAATACTTTCATGTTCTCATATTCCTCCCTTTCCGGCAAGAGGTTTCGGAGAATTAACCGATCCAGCGGGCCTGTTGTACACCCCGCTATTGGCAAGAAAGTCATGGTAATTTTTCCGGGCAACAGATAAACTTTTCGTATGAAAAGCACGCGGATGAACCATGCATAGGCGGTTCTGCCAGGACACTATTATGTCGAACGGGAACGACCTTTTGACGGGATGTACCGACTTTGACTCGCCTGAACAAGGCGTCGAGGGGACAGGAAATGTCTAAAGGCGCGTCTTTTCCACATCCGTATTTCTCTGCACATCCGAGATGGAGGTGGTTCATTCTG
>JBJKOV010000357.1:0-2872 GCA_046707105.1 Thermodesulfovibrionales bacterium | reverse complement strand
TTTTCGCGAAAAGAGCCTGACCGCATGGTTCCCCCCGACAAGAAGATCGACGACTCCCCGACCGACAAACCCGGTTCCTCCTGTAACAAGTACCTTCATCGTAACCCGGCAAAGCCGTAACCAAAATGAATTTCACTGTATAGACGCATTGTTCGCAGAGATTCATCCGCCTCATTCAGTGAATTTCCCACGAGCTACGCTCCGCCTTCTTCAGGCACGAGCAGTTTCTTCAGTGTCTTCATCTCTTCGTCGCTCAGGATCATCGTCTCGGGCCTTCTCTCTCCCTCGAGCGCCGCGATCACCTTTTCCACCTGCGTCCTCCACCCATAGGTGTCGGCGAAACCCTGCACCGCGGCTTCCGCGTGGGTCATCGCGGTCTTTATGTCTGTCGCGCCCTCCTCCTTCCTGCCGAGACTCACCTTCGCCATCCCCCGCGCGAAGATCGCCGCTCGGTGGTCCGGCTTCAGTTCGATGGCGCAGCTCATATCGGCAACTGCCTTCTCATATTCGTCCTTCGCCATATGGGCCGCTCCGCGGTAATAATATGCGTTTGCCTTCTCAGGGTCGGCCTCGATGCCGCGCGTGAAATCTTCGATGGCCTTATCGGGCTCATTCATTTTCAGGTAAGCGGCCCCCCGGCTGAGATACGTTATGCCGGGCTCTGAGCCGGCTTTCAGGGCCTCTGTAAATTTCTCTATGCTTTCTCTATGCTTGCCTCCCATGAAAAGGCGCTGAGCCTGTTCGAACAATTCTTTCGCTGTCATGATAATCCTCCCTGGAATGTAGTGATACTCTCTTTTAAACCATATCGCAAAACAGGTCCCCCTGCAATCTCCGGAAGTTCGTATCCGTCCGTACCGGCCGCGAGACTGCGGCTTAAGCCGGATGTTCTCACTACTCCCGGCGGCGTGTCATAATAGGTCATGGCATTCTTATTGCTCCATTTTCAGGGACAGCATGACTAATAAGGAGGTTTAATGTGGGAAAAAACAGTGAAAGAGGTCTAAAAGAAATCGTTTCAAGCAGGCTGCAGTGCTTCACTAAAAGGCCGGAGACGGCTATCTACAAGCCCAGGGTCTCATCCAGGCACATCGAGAAACTCTATACAGAAACCAGGGTGAGAGAACATCTCGTAAAATGCGATTATGGCGAGGCGGCGGGCGGGAGCAACAAGGCCCCAAACCCGATCGAACTTCTTCTCTCAGCCTTCGCCGCCTGCATTGAAGCTGCGTTCTACGAGTTCGCGATACACGAGGGGTTTACCATAAATTCTTTAAGCGTCGATGTCGAGGGCACACTGGATCTCAGGGGCCTTTTCATGATCGACGACGTTGCAGCGGGCTTCAAGGACCTGAAGTATACCTTTCAGGTCGAAACCCCCGACGATAAGAAGAAGGTGCGGGAACTCGCGGAGAAGGTCGTCGCCCACTGCCCCGTGGTCGACAGTCTGACCAGGCCTACTAGCGTCACGGGTGAAATTATTATAACTGCGGGTGACGACAGTGAAAATTAGAGATTTACTCAGGGAAAGAGAAAGAGGAGTTTCTTTCGAATTCTTTCCTCCCAAATCAGCCGAAGGCCGGCCGAAATTCATGAAGGTCGTACATGACCTCGAACGCTTCAATCCCCTGTATGCCTCGGTAACTTACGGCGCCGGCGGGAGCACACAGGACAGGACAAGCCATGCACTGGGGTGGATACAGGAGGAAACCGGACTGACCGTCATGTCCCATCTGACATGCATAGGGGCGGACAGGTCTTCCATGGACACCCTTCTCAGGGATTACGAGTCACGCGGAATCGACAATATACTGGCCCTTCGGGGCGATCCTCCACGGGATGCGCCCGGGTTCGATGCAGCTGCGGGGGAATTCAAATACGCCAAAGACCTCGTCGACTTTATCGCGGACTACGACTATTTTTCGATAGCCGTAGCTGTCTATCCCGAAGGCCATTTCGAATCCCCGAGTATCGAAAAGGACATGGAATACACAAAACGGAAGATAGAGGCCGGCGCCGACTTCGCCATTACACAGATGTTCTTCGATAACCGCTATTTCTATGAGTTCATGGACAGGGCCAAAAAAATAGGTATAGACATCCCGATCTTTCCCGGAATCATGCCTGTGACGGACTGCAGAAAGATTATGGAATTTGCAAATTTCTGCAGCGCGACGGTGCCTAAGAGTGTGCGGGACGCGATGGAACCCTTTCTCGACAACCCCGGGGAAATGAGAAAACTCGGCGTTGAGCTGGCTATAAAGCAATGCAGGGACCTTCTTGAAAACGGTGCAAGGTATCTCCATTTCTACAGCATGAACAGGTCCGAGGAGGTAAGCGCTATAATCGATGCCCTCGATAGTGTGTAATAATGCCCCACCATATGGGGCATTATTCTACTTTGAGCCTTCTCAAACCATCATTAATGGATTAACGGCACATGGCACTGGAATTGCTTTTATCCTGATGTGAACAAGATTCTTCTCTGCACTCACAACCCCATATCGATCAAAAACATTTACGGTATATTGAGGGACGAGGGGTTCGGGGTCGAAACCGCCGACCACCCGGCGCTCGCCGTCCGTATGGTCCTTGAACAGAACTACAGCGCTGTAATAATCGACTCCCAGCCATTCGGTCTGCCCGTGGGAGACGCCACCAGGATCATTAAGACTGTATCACCCGAAACAACGGTGATCCTCGTCGGCTGTAACGACGTCGATGAGGACGGCCTGGGGATAAGTGTGCCCATGGATCTATCGGAACTGAAGAATTTGATACATAATTTTATGAGCGTCAGCAAAATTTCGAATAGTTAAGGAGGAAGGAAGATGGCTATGACACCGAGAGAAACAATCCTGAAGGCGTTCGA
>JBJKOV010000356.1:0-3981 GCA_046707105.1 Thermodesulfovibrionales bacterium | reverse complement strand
GACCCTGTGGGTGCCGCTTTCGTATTTCAGACGGCTGTAAGCCCCCTTCCCCTGGATCGATGCCACGACCTCCTTGATCCCGCCGAGTCCTGTGGCGCTCATGCTGATGACCTCTATCTTCCATTTTCTGGATTCGGAGTACTTCGAATACATCCTGAACAGGCTCGCAGCAAAGAGGGCGGCCTCCTCGCCTCCGGTGCCGGCACGTATCTCCAGAATGACGTTCTTTTTGTCCATCGGGTCCGGTGGTATAAGCATCAGCTTTATCTCATCCTCGACGGCCGCCTTCCTGCTCTTCAAATCCTCGATCTCCACCTGGGCAAGCTCCCGCATTTCGCCGTCCCCGCCCTTCAGCAGTTCCTCGGTGTCCTTCAGGTCTTCAAGAATCTTCCTGTACCGATCGATTTTCCCTACGATGGGCTGCAGCTCGGCATGTTCCCTGGAATACTTCTGCAGGTCCGACGGCACGGAGAAGATCTTGGGGTCGCTCAACAAGTCCGTCAGTTCCTGGTATTTTTTTTCAACCGCCAGGAGCTTATCCAGCATTCCGCCCCTCCAGTGCCAGCACTTCACGCAGGGCGGCGAGGGCGACCTCAATCTGGGAATCGTCCGGTTCCTTCGTGGTCAGCCGCTGAATAAAAAGACCGGGCTGGATCATCAGGTTTACGAACGGGTTTGTCTTCCACCGGGAGGAAAGCTTCAACAGTTCAAAAGAAGATCCGGCAACAAGGGGTATGAGGACAATTCTCGACAGGAACTTATAGAGGAAGGGCCACTGCTGCGGGATAAAGGAGAAGACCAGGATGCTGACGACCATAACGATCATCAGGAAGCTCGTCCCGCAGCGGGGATGGAGGGTCGTATACTGTTTCGCGTTTTCGACGGTCAATTCCCTGCCCTCTTCATACGCATGAATCACCTTATGCTCGGCCCCGTGGTACATGAAGATCCTGGCCATTTCCTTCCATAGGCCTATCAAAACTACATAGAACAGGAAGATCCCCACCCTGATCACCCCGTCGGTCAGATTGAAAAGGAGAGAATGAGCGGATATGCCGCCGAACAGAAGGCCCAGAAGTTTCGTGGCATAAAGCGGCAGGAGGATAAAAAGGCCCGCCCCGAGCACCACCGCCACCACTAATGTAAGGGCGATCGAAAGTTTCCCAAGTTTCTCCTCTTCACCCTCTTCATAGGCATTGCCAGCTGCAAATTCCAACGCCTTCAACCCGATGACCAAAGCCTGGAAGAGTGCGATAACCCCCCTCAGGAGCGGGAGTTTGAAGAAGCGGGGCGAACTGCCGAGCTTCTCCCTTTTCATATGGATTTTGCCGCTCTGGTCCCTGACCGCAACCGTCCAGTTGCCACGCGACTTCATCATGACGCCTTCTATTACAGCCTGCCCGCCGATATTTTCCATCCAGCACCTGTGCCTTACGTCTTTTATTGTTTACGCCCTTCCAGCGCAGTCCGGACAAGACGGCCGTCGAAAGTGCCTGATACGGCGTTCCCTGAGAAAAAAACAGGAAACCGAAACTGGTTTCCTGTCGTGGTTGCTGCCGTCGTGTATATTTACTGCTTCGCGTATTTCTTTTTGAACTTCTCCACCCTGCCCTCGGCGTCAACGATCTTCTGCTTGCCGGTGTAAAAGGGGTGACACTTGGAGCATATGTCCAGGTGTATGCTCTTCCTCGTCGACCGCGTGGTGAATGTCTCGCCGCAGGCGCAGACCACCTTCGCTTCGTTATAATCCGGATGAATTTCCGCCTTCAATTTCTTCCTCCTGAAAGTGTAATGATTCATTTTAATAGATTCCGGAAGATTTTAGCAACACGGCCCAGGACATCCCGGGCAGGACGGGATGCTTGATTTCCCCCGTACCATAGCTGTATTCTTCTGTATATGAAAGCCGAAACCGTCGATTTTCTCATCATCGGAAGCGGGGTGGCCGGTCTCAGGGCCGCCATCGAACTGGCGGAATACGGGCAGGTGCTCGTTGTAACAAAGGACAAGGCCTCGGAAAGCAGCACCGAGTACGCTCAGGGCGGCATAGCGGTTGTTATGAGCGACGAGGACACGGTCGGTATACATTTTGAGGACACGTTGAAGGCAGGGGACGGCCTCTGCAAAGAGGAGGCCGTGAGAACACTCGTCGAAGAAGGCCCCGAGAGGATAGCCGAGCTGATCTCATGGGGGGCCGAGTTCGACCGGGAGGGGCTCAAGCTGGCCCTGACGCTCGAAGCGGCGCACTCGCGGCGCAGAATTCTGCATGCTCACGGGGACTCGACAGGCAAAGAGCTCGAAAGGGTGCTGCTGAAGAAGGTCCGTTCACTTCCAACGGTCAGAAAATACCCCTTTGCCTTCACAACGGACCTGATCATACACGACGGCGAATGTCACGGGGCCCTGGTTCTGAGAGAAAAAGAGGTCTCCGCGCTGTTCGCAAAAGCGACTATACTGGCGACGGGCGGCACCGGCCAGATCTTTTCCAGGACTACCAACCCACCGGTTGCCACAGGGGACGGCATGGCCATTGCCTTCAGGGCGGGCGCCGAACTGGAGGACATGGAATTCGTCCAGTTCCACCCCACCAGTCTTTATTCCCCCGCGGCCCCCCAGTTTCTCCTGAGCGAATCGATAAGGGGCGAGGGCGCCACACTCCTCAATGCGGGAGGACAAAGGTTTATGTACGATTATCATCCGATGGCCGAACTTGCCCCGAGAGACGTCGTATCGAGGGCGATCATCTCCGAAATGGTGAAAACGAAAAGCAACAATGTCTATCTCGACCTGAGACATATGGGCAAAGATTTTGTGAAAAACCGTTTCCCGAGAATTTATGCAACCTGTCTCCGATACGATGTGGACATAACCGAAGACCTGGTCCCTGTCTCCCCCGCGGCCCATTACATGATGGGCGGTGTTAAGACGAACCTGGCAGGGGAGACAAATATCCGCGGCCTGTATGCCGCCGGAGAGGTCGCCTGCACGGGGGTCCACGGGGCCAACAGACTGGCATCCAACAGTCTGCTTGAAGGACTTGTCTTCGGGGCCAGGGCGGGCTCTGCAGCCCTGCAGTCGGCCGTTAAGCCCGACGAGGCCCGGGCCAGAAGCGAAGAACCGGCGATACAGTCGATCGGGGAGAGCGAGGCGGTCAAGAGAGTCCTGAGAAGGGTCATGTGGGAGAAGGCGGGCATAATCAGGTGCGGGTCTTCACTGGGAGAAGCAAAAGAGAAGCTCAGCTCCTTCAGAAGTATCATCGGCGGCGATTATCTTACCAGGCATGAACTGGAGATTAAGAACATGCTCACTGTCGCTGCCCTCATCGTCGAGGCGGCGCTCACCAGGAAGGGGAGCGTCGGTGCCCATTACCGTACTGATTGCAAAAACAGGGGCAGGAACTGGCACAGTCACATCAGCTGGGACAAGACAAAGTTTACCTTCTGAAGCCGTAAGTCGTTCAAATATCGTTTATTGCGTCGATCAGGCTCCTAAGAATTCCGAAGTCCCGCCGGTTGAAATCAACAATCAGGCGGGGGAGGCTTGAGAGCTCAGGTTCGTCCTCCTCCTGGGGCAATGCCACGGACGGATATATCCTTCCACCAGGCATAAGGATGCTCAGGAAGCGGCGTCCCAGTTCCGCCGCGGACTTCCGGTCAATCTCCGTGGCCAGCCGTATCACCAGTTTTTCGTCGACATAACGCATACTGTGGTATCGCCGATAGAAACGCTCAATCCTCGCGACCGCCTCATCCACGGTGTCAACCAGTTCGAAAAAATTGAAATCACAGGCCGAGATATAGCCGCGGGCGAGCAACTCATCTTCAAAGTAGCGCTTCCATTTCAGCCAGTAGTCCCCCCCCGGCTCATCGACCAGTATGAGGGGCAGTGGATAACGTTTGCCGGTCTGCAGAAGGGTCAATGTTTCCATCGCCTCGTCGAGGGTGCCGAAGCCGCCCGGGAAAAGCGCCACCGCATCGGCCT
>JBJKOV010000355.1:0-23443 GCA_046707105.1 Thermodesulfovibrionales bacterium | reverse complement strand
CCGCGGAAAATACATTGCCCGTTTTTTCCGCCTGCGCCTGCAGGATCGCAAAGATAAGGTCCTGCTTCCTCAATCCCGCCGCGCCTTCAACCTTCAGCTCCTTGGCCACGTCGCTCAACTCGTCAATAGTCTTTTCCTTCAATTCGGAAATCGAGATGTTTCCCATAATATACTCCTCGCTAGGGTTGTTACTTTTTAGGGTTCACTATTCCCGGTAGATTGCAATTATCCATGTAGGGATAGGGATTTTTAATCAGAAGAACTGTTCCTAGTTAGTAACATACTAAATGACAAATATCTTTGTCAAGCAAAACTCTGCGCAAAACCTTTACAAAGCATGTCTCCTAATGGTAGATTTCAACATGAAATACGGAGAACGCGCTGTAAAACATGCCGGTATCGAAATGTGGGACAACCCTTCTTCCGAGCGGAACTACGAGATACACATAACCTTTCCGGAATTCACGTGCCTCTGCCCGCGCTCGGGGTACCCCGATTTCGCCTCGATCATCGTACGGTATATTCCCGATAAAAAAATCGTCGAACTGAAGGCCCTGAAACTGTACCTCAATTCATTCAGGGATATATGCGTCTCTCATGAAGAAGTAACGAACAGGATATACGGGGAGCTCAGCCGTAAACTGAAGCCCCGGTTCCTTGAGGTAGTCGGCGACTTCAATCCGCGGGGGAACGTCAAGACCGTAATACGGGTATCGTCGGAAAATGAAAAGACCTTTAAACCGAAAAAGCGGAAATAGGAAATTCAGCCCGCCGCAGAAACGGCTGCGGACAGCGCCGGGTCAAGCCGGATAATTTACAGATAATAGCAAGGTCACTCTGCGGTCTTCGCCCTCTCGATGAAGAGCTTCATTTTGTCATGGTCCTTTTTTCCCTTCCGGAACTCGACGCCGCTGCTTACATCGACTGCGTAGGGCCTGACATGGGTGACCGCCGCCGCCACATTGTCGGCGGTCAGACCGCCTGCAAGAATAACCCTGCCGAACTGTTTTGCCTCAAGGGCCACATCCCAGTTGAAAATCCTGCCCGTCCCCCCGAGGGCGTCGGGAGTATAGGTGTCAAGGAGAAAAGCGGATACAAGGTCTCTGAACTGTTGGAGAGGGGCAAGGCTGTCGAGCGACTTTACCCTTATCGCCTTAACCACACGGCGCGAAAGCGTGCACATGTCGGGGGTCTCCTCCCCGTGAAGCTGTACGATATCGATGCCGGTCGACGACAATATGGATTCGATATTCTCCCGTCTTTCGTTCACGAATACGCCCACTGATACGACAAACGACGGAAGGGACCTGACGATGGCAGATGCTTTTTCAGGCGAGACAAAGCGGGGGCTGTCTTTAAAAAAAACAAACCCAAGTGCATCGGCCCCGGAGTAAACGGCGGCCTCGGCATCTTCAAGGTTAGTAATACCGCAGATCTTTACTTTGACCATTACAATGATATCCCACATTTATACATCTGCATTAATTCTGAAAAAAGAGGGCGGGAATGCATGAAAAGATCCATATTCTGTGCGACCCCGCAGGGCATCCCGGAACTGCCGAATGCTCTGTCCGCGAAATCACGGAGCGCTACGTCTGCGGTTTCCGTGACCATAATAAATCCTGTCGCCATATATGGGCTTTTTATGCATGCCCGCCCTTCTTCATTTAAAACGTCAGGATATACCACCTTTTATTTCCGCTGGTATATTGTAATATTTAATCTAGACGACAGGCAATCTGTCGAGGGCTTCCTTTATCTTTTCCTCGGGATACTCATAGTCGACCAGTTTCCCTGACAGGTAATTCTCATAGGCCGCCAGGTCAAGATAGCCGTTGCCGCTGAGGTTAAAGAATATCGTCTTTTCTTTCCCCTCCTCTTTAGCCTTCAGGGCCTCGTCGATGGCCCCCCTGATGGCATGCGAACTTTCGGGCGCGGGTATAATCCCTTCGGTCTTTGCAAACTGGATGGCCGCTTCGAACACTTTAGTCTGCTTATATGCAACGGCCTCGATGAGTTTGTCGTGATAGAGCTGGCATACCAGGGGCGAATCGGCGTGGTATCTCAATCCCCCGGCATGTATTCCCGGCGGCACAAAGTCGTGGCCGAGGGTGTACATCATCAGGAGAGGAGTAAGGCCGGCCGTGTCGCCGAAGTCATATCTGAATTCGCCCTTCGTCAGTGTGGGGCAGGATGTCGGTTCAACGGCTACAACCCTGATATCTTTCCCGTTGATCTTGTCCTGAAGGAACGGGAAGCTCACGCCGCCGAGATTGCTTCCGCCGCCGCAGCAGCCGACAATGACATCCGGGTAATCGCCGGCGAGTTCGAACTGTTTTTTGGCCTCCAGTCCGATGACTGTCTGGTGCAGGAGCACGTGGTTAAGGACAGAGCCGAGGGCATAGTTCGTATCGCCGTGGGTGGCCGCCACTTCGACCGCCTCGGAGATCGCTATTCCCAGGCTTCCCGCGTTGTCAGGGTCGGCCTCCAGTATCTTTCTGCCGGAATTGGTCAGGTTGGAAGGGCTCGCATGGACAGTGCCGCCCCAGGTTTCCATCATTATCCTTCGGTAGGGCTTCTGGTTGTAGCTGACCTTGACCATGAAGACCGTTATATCGATGCCGAAAAGACTGCCGGCCAGAGAGAGGGCCGACCCCCACTGTCCCGCGCCGGTCTCGGTCGCTATCTTTTTCACTCCAGCAGCCTTGTTGTAATATGCCTGCGGTATCGCGGTGTTGGGCTTATGGCTTCCGGCCGGGCTGACGCCTTCATATTTATAGTAGATCTTTGCGGGCGTGCCGAGTGCCGCTTCGAGCCTGTGCGCACGATAAAGGGGAGACGGCCTCCAGAGGCTGTAAATCTTAAGGACTTCTTCAGGTATGTCTATCCACCGCTCGGTGGTTACTTCCTGTTCGATGAGGGACATAGGAAAAATTGCACTCAGGTCGTCGGGACCCACCGGCTGTTTTGTCCCCGGATGAAGCGGAGGCTTCGGGAGATTGGGCATGTCCGCCATTATGTTGTACCACTGTTTCGGAATGTCCCTGTCAGGGAGAACGATCTTTGTCTCTTGCATGGTTTCCTCCAGAATTTTATTGTTCGCCGGCTCCGTCAGCCCCTCTGATCCCCAGGGGCGTCTTCCCGGGCAGGAATGCTGAAAAAGTCTTCAATCTGTCGTTCTGAGGGCGAGGGGCTCATCTTTTTCGCACTGTCGAAGACCCTTCAATTCGACTGCAGTCAGGGCTCGAAGCAGCTTCTTCGCCGCCCCCTAAGATAGCACAAATCCGCGGCAAAGGGAAACGGGCGTCCCTCCGGTACTATTCGCAGGGGCAGAGCTCTTCGGCTTCTCTTTTCAATGCCCTTGCGGTGGCGGGATCGAGTCCGCTTCTCCTGATGAGTACCCGTTCATCGATGCCTGCCACGTCCTGTGCCAGTAAAATGTCATGACTGAAAAGGGCCTCCAGGGTCTTTTTTCTCGCCGAGTGAAGGATCGTCGCCGGATAGAGCCTTCTTTCTTCTATTATTTTTTCGAGACTCTCCTTTTCCGGGTACTTCCAGCTCATAACCCTGAGCCCTGCGCATTCGGCGTATTTTATTGCGTCCGTCGTGCATCTGGTGTTCGTGACGAGCATCCCGTGGTGAACACCCTGGGGATGCCCCGGCTGCCGTTCGTAGGCCTTCCTGATGTCAACAAACCTCGAATGCACGTAGAGCGCCGTTTTTACGTCAGTCGCCGTGCCGCCGTTGATGTGGTACTTGCACTCTATGACGAAACGCTCCTCGTCCCTGGTTGCCAGTACATCTACTTCGTGTTTAACGCAGTAGCCGTCCATTATCTGGTCCACCTCTGTCGAATACCCGTGTGCCTTGAGAATGCGCGCTATATATTTTTCAAACCTGTAGCCGGCAGGGCCGAGGGCGTAAAGCGCGTTCTTCAGGGAATATCTCATTCCCGACGCCCGGTTATACCGCCTCAGAAGTCTCTTTGCCATCCTGAAGACCGCTTTTGTGCTGGCCTCCGGCGGGATCTTATCTTCGACCTTACGTGCGATATCCAGCGCGACGTCTTCCGGGGCACCGGAACGCATCAGCGAATCGGCAAGTTTCCGCATGTCGAACTTCTGCGGCAAACCCGATGCTTTGACGATATCGACGGCCATCAGCAGGAATTTTACACTATTTCCCCTTTTTCTGGAAATGCAGCGTGGGCCGTTGTGCTATAATTTTTCAATAACTGCGGTGGAGGGACAATGAGATTACATCAAGATGTCTTGAATCTGATCGGGAATACGCCTCTGGTGAAAATTAATCATCTGACCGCCGGAGGCGGAGCCGAGATCTGGGCCAAGCTTGAGGGAAGTAATCCCGGCGGGTCGGTGAAAGACAGGATCGCCCTCTCCATGGTGGAGACCGCAGAGAGGGAAGGCAAATTAAAACCGCATGGAACTATCATTGAGCCGACGAGCGGCAACACCGGAATCGGCCTGGCTATGGTATCTGCCGTGAAAGGTTACAAGCTGATCCTCACCATGCCGGACACCATGTCGATGGAGAGGAGGCAGCTCCTGCAGGCATATGGCGCTGAACTCGTCCTGACTGAGGGCAGGAAGGGCATGGCTGGCGCGGTCGAAAAGGCGGCGGAAATCTCAAGGGCGAATCCAAACTACTTTATGCCCCAGCAATTCGAAAACAGGTCTAACCCCGAGGTGCATAAAAGGACCACAGCTCTTGAAATCCTGAATGACCTGGGGACCTCTCCCGACGGGTTCGTGGCAGGCGTCGGCACCGGCGGTACGATAACAGGGGTAGGGGAAGCGCTGAGGGAACGGAATCCGTCGATATGGATAGCGGCGGTTGAGCCCTCGTCTTCACCTGTTCTGTCAGGCGGCAAAGCGGGTCCGCACAAGATAGCGGGTATCGGGGCCGGGTTTGTTCCGGGGGTCCTGAATACCGGGATTTATAATGAAGTGATCGCAGTCGCCGATGATGACGCAGCCGTAGCGGCAAGGGAAATGGCAAGAAAAGAAGGGATACTCCCGGGAATATCCTCAGGCGCCGCAATGTGGGCGGCACTGAAGGTCGCAAAGTACCTTGGAAATGGCAGGAAAGTGGTTGTAATCCTGCCGGACCGCGGAGAACGTTATCTGAGCACCGGACTTTTTGCCCCTGAGTCTCCATGAATAATTGCCGCGACTTTTGGCGGCGCGGTTTACATTGCAGCAAGAAAGGATTGCACATGAGGAAATTCAAGGTCTTTCTTCTTTTAACAGTCGTGGGTGCTCTCCTTTCCTGCGCGCCGACGCTCTCCAAGGAAGAGGCACGGACCATTATAAAACAGTATCTCGGCTATCCCAAGCCTCTCATGGGTATAGTCACGGCGGGTCCTGAAGGGGATCCGGCGATTGAACAATTTACAAAGGGAATACACAAATTGGAAGCAGAGGGTTATGCCTCCGCCCAACCATCAAAGAACCCGGCCGAGAAATCCTATCTCCCGACGGAAAAGAGCAGGGGGTACATGGTAGGGATCTATGTTAAAGAAGCTTACCCTTTCTATGAGGGTGCGGTCTGCAGGGAGGTCCTTAAGTCTATAGACGACATAGAGTTCACACGTGGGCACGAGGCGGCCACGGTAACTTTTACCACCGGACTTGAACCAATTGAACCGGTGTATTCCCTTTTGTGCATAAACAAGTTCTGCGATTGTTTCGGGAAAGACTTCAAAAAAACGCAGACCCAGAAGCTCAAGCTCCACAGATATGAGAAGGGCTGGCGGCTCGGCGGCTGAAAAGGAAGCATCATTGAGCATGGCGCATGGGGTCAGGAACAGCAAAGTAACAAAACGATTCGCCAGTTGCCTCGCCTTTGCGGTTATCTCTTGCCTGTGGCCTATCGCCTATGACCGGCTTTTGCGCTCTTAATGTCTGTCGCCTCCAGCCTCTGACCTCAAGACTCTAACCGGCACTTTCAATAACGGTCGATCGGACAAATTGAAAAACAATTCCCTGAAAAGATAAAATAATTCAGAGGATACACTCAGACTTTCATAATTTCTCAAGGCAGGTCTGAAGGTTTCTATTTTGTCCCGGAGGGGATCGGGTTGTATGGATGTGAGAGATAGCGAAAGAACACGGGAAGAGCTCTTGGAGGAAATAGGGGAGTTGCGCAGGAGGGTGGCAGAACTGCAGGCGATCACGCAGGATCTTGTTCGTACCGACAGGGTTTTGAGGATGGCGGTGGTCTCGGCCACTGAAGAGCAGGCCAGAACCGAGGCGATCATAGCGGCCCTGGGCGACGGCGTAAGCATACAGGACAGGAACTTCAGGGTTTTGTATCAGAATGCGGTCCATAAGAGCATGGTCGGCGACCACATAGGCGAGTTTTGCTATAAGGCGTACAGGGGAAGGGACACAGTTTGCGACGGATGCCATCTCGTAATTTCCTTCAGGGACGGCAGCGTCCACAAGAAGGAACAGAGCAGGACTACGGAGGAAGGATCACGCTATTTCGAAATCGCCTCTTCCCCCCTGAAGGATTCGGGGGGCAACATTGTGGCAGGCATTGAGGCCGTGAGAGAAGTAACAGACCGCAAGCTTGCCGAGCAGGACAGGGAAAGGCTTATCTCGGAGCTCCAGGAAGCACTGGAGAAGATAAGCACACTGAAGGGATTGCTTCCGATATGCGCGTGGTGCAAAAAAATACGGGACGACAGGGGTTATTGGAAAAAGGTCGAGGATTATGTCGAAGAACATACCGACGCCATGTTTACGCACGGCATATGCCCCGAATGTTATAAAAAGGTAAACCCAGGACAGTCCGCCGAAAAGGGCAAAACCCGGAAGTAGCGTCTGTAAAAATGATAGTTTGCCTGCGCAGATCCCGCGTTCCAGCTACTTAAGTCTGTCGATCACCTTCATGATCTGTCCTCGATGGTAATCGATTATATCCTGTGGGGTTCCCCAGGCCGTTGACTTTCTGCCGAGCACCTCGACGACCTGGGTCAAACTCTTCTTTGTGGGGTTGTTAAAGTCTTCGCCAAGTTCCCTGAATGCAAGTTTAATCGCGGATAACACACTCGCATGAACCTGCGATTCGCCGGAGCTCAGGCCTAGCGACTGCTTCGACCTCGCGAAGGTCTCTCTCTGCGCTTCGTAAAAGCAGTTCATAATCAGGTCCCTGGCCGTTGCCGCATTGAGATCCTTGAGATCTTCTTCTTTCAGACACCATCTGTGAAACCTTTCTTTCTCCTGCATCCTGAAACCTTCCTCTTTATTATTTATTTTGCCAAAACACTCCCCCGGTTATTATTAATACCACACTGTCTCCGGGCAGTCAAACCCCTTCCGCCACGGTGAATCTACCGGCCGGCCGTCACGGTCCCCAGTTGATCACACCTTTCTTGAAATCCACGTAGTACTTCAGGCCCCTCAGGAAATCCATGCCCAACAGGCCGTCTCGTCTTTCACGAAGGCCTTTTTCTTCAATGATGGAAACAACCATATTTCTTTTTGTATGAGGTCCGACATTGACATACCCGAGCCTCACGAATGCCGCCTGGACGAAGGTCCCTCCAACCACCTGGCCCTCGCCTTCTATTGTTTCGGACGGTTCTATGCCCAGCTGGTCCGCGATATCGGTATTGATCATCGTAACCGAGGCGCCCGTATCGAGAACGAGGCCGGCATCCACTGTCCTGCCTTTGTATTCCAGGGTTACCGGAACGAGTACATGATTGCCCGTTATAATAACCGTCGTCTCTCTCCTGCCCTGACTGTTGTCCGGCCCGTCCGGCGCCGTCGACCCGACATATTGCCAACGTTCCTTTTGCTGCGGCCTTTCCAGCTCTCCGCACCGCACGTATCCCGTTTCGGACACTTTTCCCTGTTCAATGATGCCGCACCAGGCACCATCCGGCCCCTCAATCTCAACGTCGACGGCCACCGATTCTCCCTTCTTCAGAAACTTCAGGACCCTGCTTCCTGCAGACATTTCGGAATAGAGCGGAACCGCGTCGCGCTTTATGACCGCACCTTCCGGCGACGCCTCTGCGATCCCGTAACAAATCAGGCTGACGCCAAGCAATATCGGGATGAAAAGTCCTGTAACAGAATATCTTGATATGTTCATAGTATTACCTCTGTGCCGATCTCCCCTTTTATGAAAGTAAAGTCATCTCAGGTTTCAATGGTCCGCCGGGATCACAGTTTCTGTTTGCATTATGAACAATTTCAGAAGGCTTGTAAATATGGGTGCCGGCATCTAAAGACAGTAGTCCTGTCTGCTCATCAATCCAACTCTTCAGGCGTTCAGGCTTGAGACTGAAGGCCCGGTATATCAAATCAGTGCGAGGAGACGCCTAAGCCATCTCACTTCAAGGCCATCTGTCTGACTTGCTGCCGTATTTCCTGTTTTACTCCCAGGATTCAATGTCTTTCAGCTGCCTGCGAAGTTCCGCGAGTTTTGTCCGATACGACTCTGCGTCGCCGTAATCGACGAAGCGGTGCGCCCTGGAATGGCGCCGGGCCTTTCCGGAGGCGTGCTTGATAGGACACCAGTATTGCTCCGTGCGCGCGGCTATTTCCGTCGCATACGAGGAAAGGCCGTTAAAATAGCTGCAATAATCACAGTTCAGTCTTTCGATAAAGTTCAGGTATTTCAGATAATGACGGTCAAGAACGATATGATCGCTCCGCTTTACTTTCGGGATTCCGTAAACAGGGAAACAGAGCGCCTGATATATATATAAACAGAGATCCATTAGCATAGTCGGGACGACCATCGCGTAGATTACCGGCGCGGACAGTATCGTAAGAAGCGGTGCTCTGACTATATAGAAGAATAAGGAGCCCGCAATTCTTTTGTGAAGGGCAAGGATCTCCCGTTCGAAAATTACCCTGCCCTCGACGACCCTGTACTTCAACTCTTCTTCCCTCCGCTTCATCTCCGACTGCACTTCCTTTTCCAGCGTTCTTATCTCATCGAGAATCTCATCAAGACGACTATTCATGGCTCCTCCCCTACGGCATTACAGCTGCCTGCATTTTATCATGGTGCGTTAAAGAATGCCCCGAACCCTCGCGGACTCCGGATTAGTTCGTGTTTCAGATTATAGCTGAACCGGGAGAGTTATCACGCGGGGCAGGGCGGGAAAAACCCGGGGGGAAATGTGTTATTGATGGTATAATATAAACATTGAAGCGAAGCGATTGCAGCCAGCACTTATTCTCACCCCAACATCCCGCACAATCGTTGTTCCCTTTTATAAACCGTTTCAGCCTCGCAAAAGGAGTTTATTTGTGAATATCCTGCTGGTTTACCCGGAATATCCTGACACTTTCTGGAGCTTCTCTTACGCCCTTAAGTTCACTTCGAAAAAGGCGGCCTATCCGCCTCTCGGCCTGCTGACCGTGGCCGCCATGCTCCCCTCAGAATGGGAGAAAAGACTTGTGGACATGAATGTCCGGAAGCTTAAGGACAAGGACCTCCTTTGGGCCGACTATGTCTTTCTGGGCGCCATGTCCGTCCAGAAGGAATCCGTTAAGGCCGTGCTGGCCAGATGCGTGGACCTGGGCGTTAAGGTCGTGGCGGGCGGGCCCCTTTTTACCAATGACTACGAAGAATTCGGTGACGTCGATCACCTGGTGCTCAATGAGGCGGAAATAACCCTGCGGCCTTTTCTCGACGATTTAAGGTATGAGGGAATGCCGAAACGTCTCTATGCGTCCGCTGAAAAGGCCGACGTGACGAAGACGCCCATCCCCATGTGGGAACTGATAAACATGCGGCACTATTCATCAATGAACGTCCAGTATTCCAGGGGGTGCCCTTTTGACTGCGAATTCTGCAATATCACATCGCTCTACGGCCGGGTCCCGAGGACAAAGGACAGCGGGCAGCTTATCGCGGAACTGGAGAAAATATACTCCCTCGGGTGGAGAGAAGGGGTTTTCTTCGTGGACGACAACTTCATAGGCAACAAAAAGAAGCTCAAGGACAGGGTCCTCCCGTCGCTTATCCAATGGATGGACGAACGAAAGTACCCTTTCTACTTTTCTACCGAGGCCTCGATCAATCTGGCCGACGACGAGGAGCTCATGAGGATGATGGCCCGGGCCGAGTTCATCACGGTCTTTATCGGCATAGAGACGCCGCACGAGGAAAGCCTGATCGAATGCGCCAAGGCCCAGAACCGGAACCGTGACCTTATAGCCAGTGTCAAAAAAATACAGGACTTCGGGCTGGAGGTCCAGGCGGGATTCATCGTCGGGTTCGACCAGGACCCTGCTTCGATTTTCGAGAAGATGATAACGTTCATACAGGAAAGCGGGATTGTGACGGCGATGGTGGGACTGCTGAACGCGCCGCGGGGGACAAAACTCTACAAGCGGCTGGTCACGGAGAACAGGCTGCTAAAGACTTCAACAGGAGACAACACGGACTTTTCCATGAACTTCGTTCCCAGGATGAGTTATGAAAAGCTTATCACCGGGTACAGGCAGATCATAGAGACCATTTATTCCCCGAAGCATTATTATAAGAGGGTCAAGCTCTTCATGAAGGATTACCGGCCCATGCAGCAGAAGGTGGTCCAGATGCGTTACAGCTACTGGAAGGCCGGCTTGAAGTCAGTCTTCATATTGGGTGTGCTCGGGAAGGAGCGTTTCTACTACTGGAGGCTCGTCTTCTGGTCTCTGTTCAGAAAACCCAAACTGCTGCCGATGGCTGTAACCTTTTCCATTTACGGTTTTCATTTCAGGAAGATATTCGAGAGACACTTCAGGAGGATGAAAAGGGCAAATTTGGGTCGGGTGTGATACCCCGGGCCGGGGGAAAGTTCGACAATAAAACAGTGAATAGTGAAAAGAGAAACCAAAGTCCCGCTGTACGTGCATAAATGGCCGTCATTGCGGCTTGTCCGCAATCCTTCTGAAAGATTCTAGACCTGCCCGCCTACAGGCATGAGTAAAGAGAGTTAGGCCGCACTACACCAGATTCTTTTTGGGCCACTTCAGGATGGTTTGCAGAATTTCGCGGACATATTCGCACTCACATTTCGCCGGACATGAGCGCAAATCATATTTGTGAAGACAATGTTCCCCGCACTTTTCCGTGCCGTTAAGCCTTTCGGTAAATATCGGTCCGCCGTAAAAATCCCGAAATTCCCCCGCCTGAATGGAAAAAGTGGTCCCGCAGGTATGGGTAAACAGAAAAAGCCCCGCCATAAGCTCATCGAAGTTCGCCTGATAGCCGACCATACGAAGCCGTGGGTCACTGAGAAAAGACGTTCTTTTGGGCCATGTAAACCCGCACTTGGAGCACTTTTTGAATGACGCAGGCTCTGGCTTGTCCATTTTATTCAGATCACTCCGCGACTTTATTATAAGGCAACGTGCGCGGCTCCTCAAATTATTAGACCGGCAATCAAATGGTTCAACTTTGTCATTCCGGCTTGTCCGGAATCTGTCCGAAAGCAAAGAAGGATCCCCGGCAAGCGAGGATGACGGATTGGGATACTCTGTTGCCGGGCTAATAAGAAGACGGTTGGTCAGCAGCGAGTGAGCCGGGCGCGGGAGGTTTTATGGTTGCCAACTTAAACAACTCACACGCGTCATTTTGCCCTCTTTCCCTCCGCTTTCTTCTTCCCCTCTTTTCCCCTGTTAACCACCGGCTCTTTCTGCATGCCGAGGCTGCCTCCGTTGACGCCCATTTTCGAAAAAACAATTTCGGCGTCACGGGACAAATCCCGGCCTTCGGTCCTGAGCCGGTGGAGCGCCATACGGCAATATTCCCCGTCGATCTCCACGCCGATGCTGTTCCTTCCGCATTTCATGGCAGCGAGCATGGTCGTCCCGGTGCCGCAGAAAGGATCGAGCACGGTATCGCCCCAAAAGGAAAACATCCTCACCAGCCGGTAAGCAAGCTCAAAGGGGTACGGGGCCGGATGATTTCTTGTGGACGCGCCGGTGATGGTCCAGAACTGTCTGAACCAGGTCGCAAAGTCCTCCTTGCCTATCATGCTTAACCTGCGCTGCTCCAGTGTCGGTTTCCTGTAGCCCCCCGGCTTGCGCTGCATCAGGATGAACTCGATGTCGTTCTTTACGATTGCATTCGGCTCATAAGGCTTGCCGAGAAATTTGGTGCCGTCGTTCGCCTCGAATGTGGCATTTGAAATCTTGTGCCAGATGATAGGGTTCAGGTTGTCGAAGCCGAGCCTGCGGCATATGACGGTTATGTCCGCGTGCAGAGGCATTACAAGATGCCGGCCATGTTCCTTTCTCGACAGGCATACATCTCCAACAACACAGACCAGCCTGCCGCCGGGCACAAGAACGCGATAGGCCTCCTTCCAGACCTTCGACAGTTCGGAAAGAAAAAGCTCATAATCGGCGACGTGACCGAGTTGGGCCGGGTTTTCATTATATCTCTTCAGCGTCCAGTAGGGCGGAGAGGTGACGACGAGATGTACCGATTCATCCGCTATAAAGGACAGGGAGCGGGTATCGCCATGGAACAGGCGATGCGACGTCTTCAGGTTCTCTGTCTTATGTTCGGCGGGCATCAGTGTCCGTCCCCGTATGCCGCAACGTGCGCCGCAAGTGACCTCGCGTAGAGCTCGAAAGTGAGGTCTTCCGCAGGTTCTGCGAAAGCTCCGGATTGACCGGCTTTTCTGTCGGAAATAAGAAAGGCCGAGGCATTATAGTGCCGCTCCCTTACAAGCTTCCTGCAGAAGAGCTCGTATCTTTTTGCATAAGACGCCCCCCTGAATTCCTCGAAGACGCTGAAATGGGGTTCCTTTACTCTTACGGCGCTTTGCGATCCCTTGCAATTTTCAAGCAGGAAGACGTACCCCAGCCATGGCCGTATGGTCTTGTTAAAGGCCCCTTCGCGATATGCCGTCCATAGGTCAAGGGCGCTGCCCATGGCCTCCTCTGTGCGGTTATTGAAATTATTTCCGAACGAAGGGCCTACCTGTGATTTTGCCTCCAGAGCCAGAATCAGCTGGCCGTCTCTGATCACCAGAAGGTCCCATTCTTTTGTCGGTCTGAAAAAGCCCGGAAGTTCAAGATTCCTGTTATGAAAGACATGACGGTCATCGATCCCGGCATCGACTATTATTTCGGTCAACAAACCGATGAAGCCGTCCATCTGGGCCCCGCCCGTTACAGCACTTCTGAGCCCCTGATCCGTACGCCCTGAGCCTCTCTGCCTTGTTGCCTGATTTTCACGGGTCAGCCAGTAATGAGAGACCGCCTTTGCCACCCGTTCGCGCAGATTCCCTATTGTCTTTTCCATTGGCTATTTTATGCTTTTTCGTGGTTATGCGGCAAGGCGGCTATTGCCCGGGCCGATACGATAGCGGGACCCTTCCCCATGCCCCGTCCCGCAGGAATTCCCCTATGCTTGACGGAAGGCATGCTTCTGCTACACTGGGAATATATTACCCTGAGGAGGTGAAACATGGCAAATCCGTTTGTTCATATTGAATTGCATACGAAAGACGTGGACAAGTCGAAGAAGTTTTACACCGGCATGTTCGATTGGAAACTTCAGGAATTCCCCGGCACGGACTACGCGATCATAAACGTGGGCGAAGGTACGGGCGGGGGAATTATGAAAAACCCAATGCCCGATGATCAGGACAACTGGCTTCCGTACATCCTGGTAGACGATGTGGCGGCATCGACGAAGAAGGCTAAGTCGCTGGGGGCCGCCGTTGCCAGGGACATCACAGAGGTTCAGGACATGGGGTGGTTCAGTGTGATTATAGATCCGACCGGCGCAGCTTTCGGACTCTGGCAGCCAAAAACAGGCAAGTAAAGCGGATGGGAGATTATTCGGCGCAGTGACGGAGGGCCGCAGGAGTCATGAAAATCCTTGCCGGTACAAGCGGGTATGGGTACAAGGAATGGAAAGGAAGCTTCTATCCTGAAAAGATCTCCCCAAAAGAGATGCTTAGCTTTTATTCGGAGCGCCTCGGTACGGTAGAGATTAATAATACCTTTTACCACATGCCGACGGAAAGCGTCCTCGCGTCATGGGCGGCCCAGGTCCCCGACGGCTTTATTTTCGCCTTCAAGGCGCCCCGGGTTATCACACATCTGAAGCGGTTGAAAAACGTGGATGAGGAGACCGCTTATCTCTTCAGGACGCTGTCGGTCCTGGGGAACAGGCTCGGACCGGTCCTTTTTCAGTTCGCCGGCAGCTTTCATGCCGACCGCCGGGCGCTCGAATATTTTCTCGGCCTGATACCCGGCAATATGCTCTGCGCCTTCGAGTTCCGCAGCCCGTCCTGGCTGGATGCAGGGGTCCAGGACCTCCTTCGCAAAAGGGAATTCAGCCTGTGCGTAGCTGATACCGATGAGAATCCGGCGGATCATATTATCAATACGGCGCCCTGGGGCTACCTGCGCTTGCGCCGTTCGGGTTACACGGATGCCGATCTGTCAGAATGGATGGAAAGAATTCATTCCCAAAAATGGAAGAGGGCCTTCGTTTTTTTCAAGCACGAGGAAGGGGCAAAAGGCGCCGAAGCGGCGGTGCGCTTTCGCGGGCTTGTCAGTCATGGGCGGAGATAGGCTTCCCTTATCTGCTTTGCCGGTTCTGGTGTAGAATAGATCGACCCATGAACGGTACAGCTCTTTTCACAGATGCGAGTCTGCATCCCGGGCGTAAGCTCGGCGTGGGTGCCTATCTTCTTCTCCCGGCTTCATTGCCCTTTGAAACATCCGAAGCAGCCGGCCGGGTGAAGGTGCGAAGATTTGAAGACACCTCTTCGGCGAAACTCGAACTTCAAACAGCCATGTGGGCACTGGAAGAGTATCGAAACGGTACAAGGATTCCCGGACCCGGTAAACTATACCTGTATTCGGATTCCCAGTGCGTTTCAGGTCTGCTCAAAAGGAGGGCCGGTCTGCTTGCAGGCGGCTTCCTTTCCAAAAGGTCGAATCGGCCCCTGCGGAACGCCGCTCTTTACCGCGCATTTTATGAATTGCACGACGAATTGGGTTTCGAGGTGGTCAAGGTGAAAGGGCATTCCGGGACCCGCCTCACTGACAGGACTCAGCGTATTTTCTCGTTTGTCGACAGGGAGGCGAGAAAGGCTTTAAGACTCTGGGCGGAGGGTTTCGCTGACGCGGAAAGATACCCCGCGGATAAATTGGATGGTGAAAACTGGTGTGTCTACGTGCTAAAATGCAGCAACGATTATTTTTATATCGGTATGACGAACAATCTTTATAGACGGCTTAAAGAACATGAGCGGGGAATGGGCAGCAAATTTGTAAGATCCTGGAGGCCCTTTGTACTGGTTAAAACCATACAATGCAGGAGTGCCGGAGAAGCGAGAAGTCTTGAGCATCATTTAAAGAAACTGACACGGAGCAAAAAGATGGAGGTCCTGGAGCTGGCCTAGCATACAATTCCAGCGTCTTCACTAAAGTTGGAAATAATCTTACAGTTGAACAAAATTTACGAAAGGAGGGCGTACATCGCCCTCTCCTTTATGCAACGTTGGGGATAATCTGTTTATAGGGCTGAAACATGACTGAGCGACAATCCAGAGATCCTCTTCACGGCATCACCCTGGAGACGATTCTGACTCGGCTGGTTGAACTTTATGGCTGGGAGAAAATGGGAAAAATCATCCGCATCAGGTGTTTCAATAATGACCCGAGTATCAAATCCAGTCTGCAATTTCTGAGGAGGACGCCCTGGGCCAGGAAGAAAGTTGAAACTCTGTATCTGAGGACAAATAAGGAGGCCGGGAGTAAAACCTCCCCGGACTGCAAGGAAAATTGCCTGAAGAAAAATCTAGATTAATCTACTCCACCGACAAGGTAGTTTCCCGGAAGGAAAAACCGATCGAAGACAGCGTCAGGACGGCGCCGGCCCCTCCTCATCAGAGGGTGATTGTCCGGCTCGACCGAAAGCGAAGGGGCGGGAAGTCTGTCACGGTCATCGAAGGTGTCTCGCTGCCGGTAAAAGAGATGGAGACGCTGCTCAAGAAATTGAAAGCCGGACTGGGGACGGGCGGCACGGTCAAGGACTCTTCTTTGGAAATCCAGGGCGATCACTGCAACTCTGTCATGACGGTATTGGCAAATATGGGCTACAGGCCTAAACGCTCGGGCGGCTGAAACCGCCCTCTACTTTAATAATTATTACACCCTGTGGTCTCCGCCACAGGTCCAAATTTCTGTCATTCCGGCTTGTCCGGAATCTTTCGGGAAGGATTCCCGACGCGCTATGCTTGCGGGAATGACTATGAAAAATAAACATTCAAATAATAGACGTCCTGCGGTCTCGGCCGCAGGGTTCTTCACGCACCGCTGTGATAGTAGCTCCTCATTCATCACGATAAGGATATCTTGCCGGCTATTTCCACCTGAACCTTCCGTATAGGCAAGGGCATGTTTTCCTGCTAATATCTCCTTAAGGAGTCCACGCGTACGAACAGGCCTGGTGCAACGCGCCTGCTCATTCCGCCGCTCGCAACGGTTCGATGTAATAATGAACATAAGGAGGACGTCATGGTTAAGACAGCGCTGCTCGTTAGACTTGAGGCTAAACCCGGAAAGGAGGCCGAAGTGGAGCAGTTTCTTCGCGGGGGCCTTTCTGTGGTCATGGAGGAGCCGGCCACGATCGCCTGGTTTGCGATCCGTCTCGGGCCGTCTACCTTCGGCATCTTCGATGCCTTTCCTGACGAGTCAGGCCGTCAGGCCCATCTCTCCGGCCGTGTGGCCGCCGCGTTGATGGCAAAGGCATCCGAATTGCTGGCGCAGCCGCCTGTTATCGAGAAAGTCGAAGTCCTCGAAGCCAAGCTACCGGGATAAAGCTGCATACTGAATTATTTCTGGATTATTAGTTCTGATTTTCTTTATAATCCCTATAGTTTTATGCAGAAACAAGATATTATCAATCTGATTCAATCGCTTGGCTTTCAATCTGAAAGCTCAAAGGACACCTTTGGCAGGACATATAAAAAGCAAGACTACACAATCAGTGTAGATTTCCAAGAAAAGAGAATCAGCTATCCTTCCCCCATTCAGATAGGCGACGAAACTACCTGTAATTTTTCACATCCGGAGAATTTCGTTGTCCTAGAATGTGTTGACCGGCTCCTGGAAAAAGGTTATCGTCCAGGTGACTTGTTTCTCGAGAAAAAATGGTCTCTTGGTCGTACTAAGAAAAGCGGCAAAGCGGACATAACAGTCAAAGGCAGCGACGGCAACACCATTCTAATTATTGAATGCAAGACATGGGGACATGAATACGAAAAAGGCAAAACCAGGATGCAGGCCAACGGGGGCCAGCTTTTCAGCTATCTCCAGCAAGATCGAAATGCTAAATATCTTTGCCTTTATACTTCCGCAGTTCTGAACAACAGCGTTAAATATGAAAATGCCATTGTAAGAATAGAAGACGATGATAAGCTCAGGGAACAATTCGCAAAGGGAAACGAAGACATAAAGCTTTATGTAAATGCCAAGACCGTCGAGGAGTTGCACCAGGTTTGGAAAGAGAACTACAGTTGTTACTTTCATCCAAACGGGATTTTCGAAAAAGATGTTCAGCCGTATGAAATAGATCTTAAACCGTTAAAGGTCAAGGACCTTAAGCAGTTGAGGGAAGGTGATGGCAGCTTTATTCACAACCAGTTTGCCGAAATCCTGAGACATAACAACATTTCCGACAAAGAAAACGCCTTCAACAAGATGATCTCCCTTTTTCTCTGCAAGGTTGTGGATGAGAGCAAGGAATCAAACGAGGTAGTTGATTTCCAGTGGAAAGAAGGGATAGACAACTACGAAGACCTTCAGGACCGCCTGCAAAAACTCTATAAAGTCGGCATGAGGGAATACCTTAAAGAGGAGATCATTTATTTCGAAAACGACTACGTGGAAAAGGCGTTCAGATATCACAAAAAAGCAATAGCAAAAGACAAGATGACAGCCATGCTGAAGGCGCTCAAGTTCTATACCAACAATGAATTTGCCTTCAAGGAAGTTCACAACGAGAAATTGTTCAAGCAGAATGCAAAGGTTGTCAATGAAGTGGTGCAACTCCTCCAGCCATATCGCGTCAGGTATTCCCAGAAACAGCAATTCCTTGGAAATTTATTTGAACTCCTCCTGAACGACGGACTCAAACAATCCGAAGGCCAGTTTTTCACGCCGGTTCCGATCACACGGTTTATTGTGTCTTCTTTGCCTATCCGGGAGAGGGTACAAGTCCGCTGGCAGAAGGGAGAAGTGCATCTGCTGCCGAAGGTGGTAGATTATGCCTGCGGGAGCGGCCATTTCCTTACAGAGGCGATTGACGAGATTCAGGGCGTCATCGAAACTCTCAATATGAGTCAGCATAGAGGGGATACGCACTGGGCACGGGACTATATCTTTGGGGTAGAAAAGGATTACCGGCTGGCGCGCATTTCCAAAATCGCGTGCTTTCTTAACGGGGCAGGCGACGCCAATATTATTTATGGAGACGGACTTGAAGGGCGTGAGGAATTGGGAGAGCCTGAGAGTTTCGATATCCTCATCGCCAATCCTCCTTACTCCATCAAGGATTTCAAACAGCATCTTCATCTGAAGCGCAACAGTTTTGAGCTGCTGCAATATCTTTCTGACAATGCAAGCGAAATAGAGACCCTTTTTGTCGAGCGCATTAATCAGCTCTTAAAGCCAGGCGGCATGGCGGGTATAATCCTGCCCAGTTCGCTACTCAGCAACAGCGGGATTTATACCCGGGCGCGCGAAGTGATCTTAAAACATTTTCATATCAGGGCGATTGTTGAGCTGGGTGGGCAGACTTTTATAGCAACGGGAACAAATACAGTTATCCTCTTTTTACAAAAGCATATCAATGGAGACAGTCAGCACTTCTCTTACCGCGCCGACGCTATCTATGATGAGCAGGACCTGGATGATGCAGAATATCATGACGGTCATCTGCTCCAGGGATATTGCAGGCAGATCGACATTGAATACGACATTTATGTGACCCTGATTAACAGGAAGCCGAATGATACCCTCAAGAAAATCGAGTTCTTTGTGGCCTACAAGAAATGGTTTGATGGACTGTCAGATATAAAGAACCTGAAGAATCAAGCGGCATTCCAGAAAAAAGATGAGAAAGAGCAACATCTCGAACTCAATCGCCTATTTTTCGACAAAGTACTTGCAAGGGAAAAAGAGAAGTTCTATTATTTCTGCCTTGCCTACGGACAACAGGTAGTAATTGTTAAGGCCGGGGATAAAGAGAAGGAGAAGGCTTTCCTCGGATACGAATGGAGTAAGAGACGAGGGTTTGAGGGCATGAAGGTCATCGGTCCCGGTAAGCTTTATGACGGGAATGACTTTGGCAATCAGGAAAGATGTAACAGCTACATTCGACAGGCTTTCATGGAAAGCTCGATTGATTCGATTCACGAGGCCGTTGCCGGGCACGTCAGCACGGCACGGTTAATAGATATGATGGAATTTTCACGGATCGAGTGTGATAAGCAGATAGCATTGACCCCAAAAAAGCAAGCTCAAATTAGAAGTATTTGGCCATGTGAAAAATTAGGGGATTATGTTGAAATTATCTCGGGACAATCTCCCAGTTCGGGAAATTATAATCGAACGGGAAAAGGACTGCCCTTTTATCAAGGGAGCAAAGATTTCGGTGATAAATATCTCAATAAGTCCGGGATATGGACAACCGAGATTACAAAAGAAGCCTTAGAAAACGACTTACTCATGAGCGTTCGAGCGCCTGTTGGCGATATAAACATTAATCCCTTTGATAAGATTTGTATAGGTAGGGGATTGGCCTCACTAAGAGTAACTGAAAAATTAGAGCGGTTTTTTTTGTATTATTGGCTAAGGTTTAACTCAGACCAAATAGTTGGAAATAAAGGCCTTGGTTTTGAATCAATATCGAGAGGGCAAATAGAAGCGATCAAGATTCCCATTCCGCCTCTCGATATGCAGAAGAAAATCATCGAAGAAATTCAGATGGTCGAGAGTCAGGCTGAACGGCAGAAGAAGTTAAGTAACGATGTGCAGGGGGAAATCAAAAAAACGATAAGTAAATTATACGCTGATTCAAAATCGTTGTTACCTCTTGAAGGGCTTGTTTCCGTAAAAGGCGGCAAGAGGGTGCCAAAAGGATATAAGCTCTTAGACACAAGAACCGACTATCCTTACATCAGAGTCACTGATTTTGAAAACGGCACCGTTAATCTTTCCGGCCTGAAATATATTTCTAAAGAAGTTTTTGACAGGATTTCAAGTTATACCATCAGCAAAGATGACGTATATGTTTCTATTGCAGGCACCATCGGACTAATTGGTACTATACCTGATGAACTGGATGGCAAATCCTTGACCGAAAATGCTGCTAAGCTCGTTATAAAAGATAAGAATCGCCTGAATACAAGATATTTATCTTATTGCTTGAGAGCAGAGCATGCACAAAAAGAAATCAGCAATCGGACGAGAGCCTTAGGTGTTCCCAAACTTGCCCTGGACAGGATTAAGACAATTCAGATTCCGGTTTCTCCAATTAAGACGCAACGCCAGATAGTTGCCGATCTTGATGAAAGGGAAAAGCGCATGGCCGAACTGAAATCGCAAATCGATAAAGCCGAATCGCAAAAGGCGGCGATAATGGATAAATATTTGAAGTAATATATTGATATGGGGGAAGTGATTTGAGAATTGACGCCCTTGTCTGGTTCGACGACATTATTGAAAAGCTCATCAAAAAACATAATGTCCGACAACACGAGGTAAGGGAGATATTGGCCAATAATCCACATTTCAGGTTTATTGAAAGAGGCCATCGTGCAGGTGAAAATGTTTATGCGGCAATGGGCAGGACCGACGGTGGCCGCTATCTTGTTGTCTTCTTTGTGTATAAAACCGACAAACATGCCCTAATTCTATCGGCGCGTGATATGACAAAGGCTGAAAGGAGGCTATATGAGAAAACATAAGAGTTCAGTGTCCGAGGCGGCATCTTATAAGGAAATAGGGGAGTTTTGGGATACACACGACGTATCAGACTTTTGGGATAAAACAAAGGAGGCGTCTTTTGAGGTTGCTATCGAATCGGAGGTAATTTATTATGCCGTTGATAAAATGCTTTCAGAAAGACTTCAGTCTGTCGCGCAAAAGCGCGGCGTTACCGCCGATACGTTGATTAATCTCTGGGTCCAGGAAAAGCTTCAGGAACTGAACGCATCTTAGGACAAGGGGAAAAAGTGTATTAATGTGCGGATCAACTCACTCAAAAAGACATATGATTTTTCAGAGGCCGAACAGGGCAAGTTTTGTAGACCGATCGAAGAAAAGGAGGATGATCTTTTCCCATGTCTCCCTCATGCCTTCTTGCCTGCAACCCTCCGCCTTTCATTCCCCCCATTTTCCCCATATACTCTGAGACGATATGAATCAGGGAAAACGGCTTTCCTCTTGTCACCTGCAGCTGAAAAAGCTGCCATTCCGCCTTTGTGAGCTTTTAAGCTTTCACGCTTGCCAGCCGTTTTTGCCTATCGCCTGTTCGTTTCCCTGTGGTGCGTCAGTGACGCGCAAGTCCAGTCCTTCTTGCCACCTCGGACACCGCAGCGGCCACCGATGACACCACCGTCTTGTCGAAAATGCTCGGCATGATATAATCCTCGTGCAGTTCGTCGTCCCTGACTGTGTGCGCAATGGCCTCTGCCGCCGCAAACTTGATCTCTTCGTTTACGCCTTTGGCCCGCACATCCAGGAGACCCCTGAATATTCCGGGGAAACCGAGCATATTGTTGATCTGGTTCGGATAGTCCGACCTGCCGGTAGCGAGAACCCTGACCAGGGGAAGGGCTTCCTCCGGGCATATCTCCGGTTCAGGATTGGCAAGGGCAAAGACAGCCGGCTGGCCCGACATCAGCATAATGTCATCAGGGGTTATGATTTCGGGAACCGAAAGTCCAATGAACACGTCGGCACCCTTAATTGCGTCGGATATGGTTCCTCTTATCTTCCTCGGGTTCGTTTTCTCCGCCAGCATTTTCTTATATGGATTCATATGCCGTCTTCTTCCCGCATAAATGGCGCCTTCGCTGTCGCAAACGACAATATCCTCCGCGCCGTAGGCGGAGAGCATCAGTGCGTTCGCCGTCCCCGCGGCGCCGGCCCCCGATATGACGATCCTGAACTTTCTTAAATCCTTTTTCGCGAGCCTGGCAAAATTGATGAGGGCGGCAAGCACCACTATCGCCGTACCGTGCTGGTCGTCGTGGATCACCGGGATGCTCAGCCGCTGCCGGAGTTCCGCCTCGATCCCGAAGCATCTCGGAGCAGATATATCTTCGAGGTTTATTCCGCCGAAGGGGACGGATATGTTCTCAACCGTGCGTATTATCTCATCGGGCTCCCTGGTCGCAAGAGCGATCGGAAAAGCATCAATGTCCGCAAACTCCTTGAATATCATGGCCTTGCCTTCCATCACCGGCATGGCAGCTTCAGGCCCGATATCCCCGAGGCCCAGGACAGCGGTCCCATCGGTGATCACAGCCACTGAGTTCGCTTTGATGGTATACCGGTAGACGTGCTCCCTGTTTTCATGTATGTCCATGCAGACCCGGGCCACTCCGGGTGTATATACCTTCGAAAGGTCGTTGCGGTCACGCAGGGGAATTTTGTTCTGTATCTCTATCTTTCCGCCCTGGTGGACGGAAAAGGTACGGTCCATGACCCTGAGTATCCTGACGCCTTCCAGATTTCTGACGGCCTTCACGATCTCCTTCTCGTGGGCCCCGTCTCTGGCGTTGACTGTGATGACCCTCACCACTTTCCCCGACTCAGCGCGGATGATGTCGACCGCGCCGAGATCGCCGCCAGCCTGTCCGATGGCGGTTGCGACCCGGGCGAACATGCCTATCCGGTTCTCCATCTCGATTCTTATGGTTATACTGTAACTGGGACCTGGTACGTGCTGCATCGTGATCACCTCTGACCCGTCGTTATTCCCATTATCGCACAGTATCCGCAGGTTGAATAGAAAGTAACTACTTGGGGTCGATGAGAAACCCCGAATAGCGTCACGGCCACAAAAAGCACAAAAGTCACAAAATCGGCTCATCACTACTTCAGCAAGTAAAAACATTAAAGTTGTCATTCCCGCAAGTGAAGCGCGTCGGGAATCCTTCCGGAAAGATTCCGGACAAGCCGGAATGACAGAAATTTGGACCTGTGGCAGAGACCACAGGGTGTAATAATTATCAAACGATTTCTGGGCTCTTTGTGCCTTATGTGGCTATTTGTATCTCTGCGGTGAAATGGCGAACTACTACTGTTTTACCCTCGGCATTTCTCAGCCCATGAAAGAGCAGCAGTAGTCGGTAAGTGTTTTCACTTTCATTTTAAACTTCGAATTCCCCTCCACCTCGAAAGACTCCCCCGCCTTTATC
>JBJKOV010000354.1:0-2859 GCA_046707105.1 Thermodesulfovibrionales bacterium | reverse complement strand
GCTTTCAAGGCCGATGCCTGGGCGGTCACACTCTTCAGCGAGGAGGTCGTGCGCGGCATGCCCGCCTTCGCCCTTTCAATGCTCCTCCAGAAACTTAACCCTATATTGAGAAAAGCCGCAGAGCTGGGGGACTGGCAGATAATCAGCCCGGGCCGTGCAGAAGGATATGTTGAAATAACCGGCTCGCTGAAATCCGTCCAGGGGAAACGCTTCGGCAGGAGAACAGTCATTGTTTCAGACACAGTGGCCGGAGATGAAGAAATCCCTGAGGGTGTCGAGGCCCTTGTCACACCGGCTTCGACGGATGCCCTTGCTCATGTTGCCATCAGGGCTAGGAACGCCGGCATTCTGTTTGCGGTCTGCTACAACGCCGAAAAACTTGACGGGTTGAAAAAACTGAGGGGGACATTCGTCTCTCTGAGCATCAACGCGGCGGGAGAGGTGCTCTTCGAACAGACCTCCGCTCAGGCAGATGAGGGGCTTCCGGCAAAGAGGTACGCTGCCGCCCGCTTCAATCCCCCATCTTTCTCCGCCTATGCGGTTCCGCTGGAAGAATTCAGAGGGGAGATTGTGGGGGGCAAGTCTATCAACATCAAAAAAATGGTCGGTAAGTTGCCTGACTGGGTACACCTCCCGGCCTCAGTCGCCATTCCTTACGGGATCTTCGAAAAGGTCCTCGGAGAGAAGGAGAATAAGGATGTTGCGAGGAGATGTGAAGAACTTGCCCGAACGCTTGGAAGAAAAAATGAGCCCGGCGACGAAGAGACTCTCAGGGCGCTCCGGAACACCATCCTCGACCTGAAGGCGCCGGATGAGCTCCCATATGCGCTTAAAGAGGTGATGACGAGGGCAGGCCTCCCGTGGCCTCAAAACTGGGATGGGGCATGGACCTGCATCAGGAAGGTCTGGGCATCGAAATGGAACACGAGGGCCTATCTCAGCCGCGTCGCCAGAGGCATTGCCCATGAGGACCTCTATATGGCGGTGCTCATTCAGCGGATCGTAGAGGCGGATTACAGCTACGTCATACACACGGTCGACCCATTCACCGGCAATAGGGATGAAATCTATGCTGAAGCCGTACTGGGCCTGGGTGAGGTCCTCGTCGCAAATTATCCGGGGAGGGCACTCAGCTTCCTGGTCGGAAAGGGGGGCAAGGCGCCGAGGCTTCTTTCTTATCCGGGCAAGAGCGCGGGGCTTTTTGGCGGCGGCCTGACCTTCCGTTCCGATTCAAATGGAGAAGACCTGGAGGGTTATGCCGGTGCCGGCCTTTACGACAGCTTCATGCTGCCGGAACCCAGGCATGTCGTCCTGGACTACACTGATGAAAGGATCGTCTGGGACAGTGACTTTCGCCGCAGGTTTATGGAAGGCATCGCTGAAATAGGCCAACTCGTCGAGAATGCCATGGGGGGGCCTCAGGACATAGAGGGCGCCTTCTCGGGAGGAGAATTCTACGTAGTTCAGGCCAGGCCACAGGTGGGCATCCGAAATGACTGAGAAGAAATGCTTCAGTATAGGCAACCAGACAGCCTGGTTCGCCCCGGGCATCACCGAGCCCTTCGAATATGCCGTTTCTAACGGGTTCGACGCCTTCGAGTGGTTTCCCGACAAGAAGGATACCGGAGAAGGCTGGTCGGAGGACGAACTCACGGAGGAAACACGTGTTTATATAAGAGATACGGCTGCCGCCAACAACGTCCGTTTGTCCGTTCACGTCCCATGGCGATGGAGTCCTTTCATTCAGGGGTCGGAAAGCGAGATGGCCCGCGCGCTCCGTCTTGCCGAAGATGTAGGCGCTGTCGTCATGAACATCCACTTTTATAAAGAACGCGGGGCCGACGCCTTCGCCCAGGCGATCGGCCCCCTCATCGACGAACTCACCGGAAAAGGGATAGCCCTCTCCATAGAAAATACTCCCGGGACCACTCCCGGGGATTTCAACGAATTGTTTCGCCTTTTGGGAGCGAAATTCAGTCAAAAAGCAATCCTCGGAATGTGCCTCGACCTTGGGCATGCAAATCTCTGCGCCGGGACCCGCAATGATTACCTCCGTTATATAGACCTCCTCGATGAAGACCTGCCGGTCATCCATATACATCTGCACGAAAACTATGGTGACGCCGACAGACATCTGCCGCTCTTCACCGGACCGTCGGGCAAGGATGATGCGGGCATAAGAGGTTTTATCGAGCGGATGAAGAAGAGAGGATTTTGCGGGTCCCTTATCCTGGAACAGTGGCCCAGTCCTCCCCGTCTGATCAATGAGGCGAGGGACAGGCTTTTGTCTATTATCGGCCTCCGGCCGGAAGCGGCGCCACATCCTAAGCCGGAGATACCGGGAGGCGATTTTGCGGGCGTCATCGCAGCAGCGGATGGGGAGAGGAGGAGCTGGAGAGAAAAGCTCGACTGGGTACACAGTCTCTTCTCCGCCGATGCACCCGATCTCACCGGAGACCAGCTTGTGTACCTGGCAATCTACCTCCGTTTTCTCGGCACGGGCCGGGTAAAGGTAAGCGAAGACGGCAGCCACTACCGGCCCTCTCATCACGCTCGGATGGGGAGGGACATATTCGGTCGTCTCCTCCGGCTGACAACTCCCGAAAACTTTTTTATCATAAGAAATATCTATCCCTGGCTGCCCTCTTTTGACAACGACTTTCTCAGGCCTGAACCTCTGACCAGGATACGTGACATTGCCCACAGAAACGATATCCCCCAGGAGTTGAAGCGGGAGATCAAGACGACCCTCCAGAACAAGCTTCACCGAAATGCAGGACCGGAAGACCTTATAACTTCGTCCCGCCTTCTGAAAAGAATTACGTCCCCGGCTGCGGACTATCCTCCCTCCTTCGTCGA
>JBJKOV010000353.1:0-17934 GCA_046707105.1 Thermodesulfovibrionales bacterium | reverse complement strand
TCGGGCCGTCGTCCGGCTGCCAGAAGTGGGTGCCCCAGTTAAGGAGTCCCCACCACGCGTTGAGTCCGGGTGAAAGCCTCGGGTCACGATCGGCATCCTCGTCATAAGCGCCCTTGCACAGATTGTCAGTGACCGAATAAAGGCAGTCCGGATAATCTCCGGCATACACATGCGCCTCGGACGGTACAGATTGAACAAGCGACGATTCATACGCTATTATGGAATGCAGTTCAGAGTAAAGGGCGTGCGCGTTCCTCGTATGACCAAAAAGGAGAAAGAACAAAATGCAAAGTGAGAGAGTCGCTCTTTTCATAACGGTATACCTCCGGTTCGGCCTTTGATAGACTGCTCCTGCATTTCTTCTGCGGATGTCCTTTCCTGGCGTCCGCCTCAAAAAAGGCAGCGACCTCGAATTCGCGGCCGCCGCCTTCCGCAAAAATCTCTCCGTTTGCCCTACATAGAGGAAGCGAGCGCGGACAGATAAGTTTCAGGGACCTCTATCGTAGTTACATAAAGGTAAGCCCCGGTAAGGCTGTCTCCCGTCAGGCCGTTGGCGAGGGGAACCATATCAGCCAGCCACACATCTATCCTGACGTTCTTGCCGTATTGGGGTTCCACGGAATCCACCTTTGTTATATCTAGGAAAACATAGAGATTGAAACCCGATTGTGTGTAAGCGCTCTTTATCAATTGCTTAAGCGTATCGGCATCGGTATAACCGTATGACGCGATTTGGCTGGGAGAAAGAACAATAACGTCCTGGCTGTCGGTTCCGAGTAATCCGACTGCGCCGGCAACAGCTTGGGAATAACCCTCGGCTTCGGCATAGGTGAACCCTGATTCAGACGAATCGAACTTTCCGACTACAATCACTGAGGTGTCGCTCGAAATAAGCGCGGCTGCAAAAGGATAACCGGATGAATAAGCTGGCACGGCAGTGACGAAAAACATGCCTGCGATTAATCCGAGGCAGGCAAAGAAGACTTTTTCTTTTTTCATGAGATTCCCCCTTTTAATACATTCTGGATTAGTTCAAACCCTGAAAGGCAACGGCTCGCAACAACTAACCTATTATTTCCTATCACCCCCCCCACGTTCTCAAGGATAATTGCGCATAAAATATGCCGAAAAGAACTTATTGCCATTATAACGCTTTTTTTAGCAGGTTTGTCTTTGCTAAGTCAAGAAAGAAAGATCGGAAAAAATTCCCCGTGATGGTCGAGCCAGGCCGGACCTGCCTGCCCTAGGCAGTTCCGGAATCTTTCAGAAGGATTGCGGACAATCCGCAATGACGTCCGTTCATGCGCTTACAGCCCGAATTTGGTCGTCCCTGTATTTATGTAAAGAAGCGTTGGCCGCACTACACTACAGAGTTCTCTTGAATGCAAGAATCGCGGTAGTCATCATGGCGGCGGTAAAGACCGCCAGGAACGCCAGATCTCCGGATATACTTGCAATCGGCGCGTTTTTGAAAAGAATGGATTTCAGTGCATCCACTGCATATGCCTCGGGGTTTACCTTCGCAAAGGTCTTGAGCCAGCCCGGGAAACTGGCGACCGGATAGACCGCGCCGCTCGGGAAGAAGAGAATAACATTGAGAAAGCCGCTCAATATGCCGACTATACGCGGATGGCCGATTCTCCCGAGGATGACGAACATGAGGCTCAGCAGGCAGAGGGTTGTGAGTACGATGACGAGGAAAATCGAGGCGCACTGCCCTACCGCCCCTGCGAGGGATATCCCGGTGATGAACAGACTCACAGTGAAGATAACGGTGGCGATCACCGTCGTGATCGTAAGGCCGCTGATGACGAGGCCGGAAACGATATGAGATTTTGACAGAGGAGTGAGCAGATAACTCTCGTCGATGCCGAGGAAACGGTCCATGACGAGATTGAAGGCCCCGGTCGTAAGAGTGCCCAGGAAGATGGCCATGATCACGACGCCCGGCACGAGCGACTGGTAATAGTCCACCTTGGGATAGAGGTTGACGTCCCTCAGATGCGCGACGTCCGCTTTCTCTCTTATGGGCACATAGGGGGAATCGAGCGACGCGAGTGCGCTGTTAACAAGGTTGCGTATGGTCTCGGATGAGATTCCGTCCGTATTGTCGAGAAACAGTCCCACTTCCGGTCTGCCCTTCAGGGTCATCCTTCTGCTGAAATCAGGGGGGATGATGAGAGCGGCCTTGTACCTGCCTTCCCTGACGCTTTCCAGGGCCGCCCGCTCGTCCGACATTTTGATCAGGGTGAAGGTTCCAGGTCCGGCCTCTATGGCCCGCAGGTTCTCGACCAGGCGTTTTGCAGAGGGGCCTGTGTCCTGTACCACAAGCGCCACCGGCAGTCCGGTCAGCTTGCCCTGGAACGAATTCCCGAGGATCACAAGGTAGATGATCGGCATGAGGATGCTCATGGCGAGCACAACGGGATTTCGCCTGAATTTCTTCAGATCTCTCTCTATGACGGCAAGAAGCCTTATCATCCTTTTTTCTTCACGAGCCTCATTTCATTTTTCACGATTCACGATAGACTTATTCGTAAAAAGTCCTTCTTAGCGCCGTCATTCCCGAACTTCTTAATCGGGAATCCATTCTTTTCAAGAAGTTATGTCTACCTTGGATACCCGCCTTCGCGAGTATGACGGCTTTTTACAGTTCCGTTACTATTTGTGATTCACTCCTCCATTCTGACTTTACCTGTCATCTTCCGAGTTTCTGGGGAATCCCCGCACCTACGAAAAAGCTGACCTTTTTCGCCTCTTCTTCCCGGATGGATTTGCCGGTGTAATGGATGAAGACATCTTCGAGCGACTGTTCGTGTATCGTGGCCGACTGGATGGAGCCGCCGGCCTTCCTCACCTCGTCGATAAGCCCCGGAAGGTTTTTTGCACCGTTATCAACATAGACCCTGACAGAGGTGTCCTCAGGCTTTACCTTATGCACGAAAGGGAGTTTCTCTATCGCGCCGACCACTCCCTCCGGCAGAGTTTCCAGCGTGAGCGAGATGATATCGCTTCCGGGTATCCGGGCCTTCAGCTCGGCAGGACTGCCGAGGGCGATGATCTTGCCCGAATCGATGATAGCAACCCTGTTGCATAGCGCCTCCGCCTCCTCCATATAATGGGTTGTGAGGAAGATCGTCATCGCGTCGCCTTGAATCAATTTTTCGAGAAAATCCCATACGACGCGCCTCGACTGCGGGTCGAGGCCGATCGTCGGTTCGTCAAGGAACAGCAGTTTCGGTCTGTGGACGAGGACCCTCGCGATTTCGAGCCTCCGCCTCATACCGCCCGAGTAAGTTGCAACGAGGTCTCCCGCCCTCGACGTCAGCCCGACCTTATCAAGGAGAAGACTTATCCTTTCCTTCCTCTCCCTTCCTCGTATTCCGTAAAACCTGCCGTAGAGGTCCATGTTCTCATGCCCGGTAAGGTCGAGGTCGCTTGTCATTGCCTGGGGAACCACGCCGATATTTCTCCTTACCTCGGCCGGATCTTTTGCCACATCGCAGGAGGCGACGAACGCCCTGCCGCTCGTGGGCCTGAGAAGTGTGGTCAGCATCCTGATCAGGGTCGTCTTCCCCGCGCCGTTGGGGCCGAGGAAACCGAAGAATTCGCCTTCGTCCACGTCGAAGCTCACGTCATCAACGGCCGTGATCTCTCCGAACCTCTTTGTTATCCCCTCAACGCTTATCGCCTTTTCCCTTTCCATAGGCTCAGGTTTTTCCCGGCATCTCCACTTCGACCGTCATCCCAGGCTTTAGAAGGCCGGCCGGGTTGTCGACCTTCACCTTTACCCTGAAGGTCTTTATGTCCTCACGCCCGCGTACCACGTCTCTCTGTGTAGCGAATTCGGCATAACGGCCGATTTCCGTAACCTTTCCGGTGAAGACCTTTCCCGGCATTCCGTCGACTCTCACAAAGGCGGGGCCGTGAAGGACGATGCCGCCTATCTTTGTTTCATCTATGTCGACCCTGGCATAGAGGCTGTCCAGGTCTACAAGGGTCATTATCGTGACCCCGGGAGAGACTGTTTCGCCGGCCTCCATGGATTTATAGATGACTGTGCCGGAGACCGGTGATGTTATCACGGTATCATTGAACTTCGATCGGTAGAAGGCCAGATTAGCGCCGGCCTCCTTAAGCGCGGCCTTCGAAGAATTCAATTGGCTGGCGGAGGCGCTGAGCCCGGCCGCTGCCGCATTCTTCCGCTCAAGTGCCGCATTCAGCTGCTCCCTGGCTGCCTTGTAAGACGCCGCGTTTACATCGTAGGCGGCCACGGCCTGGTCCAGGGATTCCCTGGATACGTATTCCTTTGTGTAGAGCTTCCTGGCGCGTTCCATCTCCCTTCCGGACTCATCCATCTGCGCAGATGCCTTTTCGACACCGGCCCGGGCGCTCCCGGTGTCCGCGCCGGCGCTCTTCACATTCGCCTCCGCGCTCCTCACCGCTGCTTCGGCAGCCTTCACGTCAGCGTCGGCCTTTTGAACGCCTGCCTCGGCCTGCTCAACGGAGGCCCTGACGTCCTGGCTGTCGAGGCGGATGACGGTCTGCCCCTTTCTTACTCCGTCACCCTCGTCACAACAGATCCAGGAGATCCTGCCGGCTACCTTCGGGGCGAGATTCACTTCCACTCCGTCGATGATCCCGGTCACGCGGATGGCAGCGGGACCCTTATTTCTGCGGAGGTAGAAGAAAAGCAGGGTCCCGGCCGCGCAAAGAACCAGGAAGAGAAGAATCACGCGGAACGATTTCTTACCGCGCAACATCATTGATACCGCACACCCATTGCCTTTTCTATGGTGGCAACAGCCACCCTGTAATCGTAGAGGGCCTGTATATAAGAGGTCTTCGCATTTGTCAGCAGTACCTCTGCATCGGTGACCTCAATCGGGTTCCCGACGCCTGCGGCGTATCTGCCGTTGGCAATGTCCAGGTTCTCCTTCGCCTGTTTTACCGCCAGTTCGGCGGTGGTAATGCTCTCGGCCGCCTGGGCGAGGTTCAGATATCCCTGTTGAACGTCGAGCAGGATGCTCTGTTTCAGAGACTCTTCATTGGCGCGGACCACGTCAAGATTCGCCTTCTGTTCGGCCACCTGGTTTTTTGTGAGGAAGCCGCTGAAAATCGGAAAAGTCAGACTTACCCCGGCGTCCCAACCCTCCTGGAGCGGAAAGTCCTGTCCCGAGCGGTTGTAGGAGGCGCTCCCGCTCAATACGGGATAATAGCCCTTTTTCGCCAGGTCTATGGACTGGCCGGCGGCTCTTCTCTGAAAGATGAGGGACTGGAGGTCCGGCCTGTTCTGATAAGCTCTCCGGAGCGCCTCATCGAAGGTTATCTCGTATTTCCTGTAGGAAAGATTGTCCTCTATACTGTATTCGGGTGCATCCGGTATGCCCATAGCGTTGTTCAGGGTCACCCTCGCGATCTTCAGTGCATTATCGGCTTTTATCAGGTTAAGCTTTGAGTTGCTGAGATCAACCTCTGCTTTTGTCACATCGTATTTAGCCGCAGTACCCACTTCGTAAAATCCCTTGGCCTGCCCGAGGTGCTGCTCGTACTGTTTTACCGTTTCTTCGGCTACGTCCCTGTTTCTTTTCGCCTGCAGGACACCGTAATATGCCTGCTTTACGGTAAAGACGACGGATTCCGAAGTGTTGTCAAGGGCGGACCGGGACGAACCGACGTTGAGCTTCTGAATGTCCACCTGGGTCTTGGTCTTCCAGAAGTCGAAGATCAACTGGTTGACCGATACGCTGCCGGTATACTCGTCAAAGGATGTTCCACCGGAGGAAGGGACGGTAGTGATGCCGTCTGTAACGAAAGATGAACGGCTCGATGACCCGGCGGATTTGATCCTGGTATAACCCGCGGAAAGGTCGATCTGGGGATAATAGGCGGATTCAGCCTGCCCGACCCTGCTTTGGCTTACACTTACCGTGTTCCTCGCCGCAACTATGCTCGGCTGCTTCCGCAGTGCTATGTCTATGCACCGCTGAAGGTCGAGCTGCTCTCCTTTCCTGATGAAATCCTCCTGCGCCCCGCCTACGGCCGGCACTGTTAGCAATACCAATAACGCAAGAACAAATGCTTTTCTCATAAATAATCCTCCTCATTCCCGGTACAAAAAAATAATTGTAAAATGCTGCATATCATTCCGCCTTGCGGCGTAAAACTCACGCCTCCAGGCCTGCGGCTTCTTTCTGTTTGCGGGCTGCAAGCCGGGCCCCGACCCTTTCCTGGAACGACTCCATGTAGTAATAGACAACCGGTGTAATATAAAGTGTCAGGAGCTGCGAAAAGAGGAGGCCGCCCACGACAGCCAGGCCAAGCGGGCGTCTTGACTCGCCGCCTGCTCCGAAACCGATCGCTATCGGCAGTGTTCCCATGAGGGCCGCCATGGTCGTCATCATGATGGGACGAAACCTTACGATACACCCTTCGTAAATCGCATCGAGCACGCCCTTTCCCTCTTTCCGCTGGGCGTTAAGGGCAAAATCGATCATCATGATCGCGTTTTTCTTCACCAGGCCAACGAGCATGATGATCCCGACGAAGGCGTAGATGTTCAGGTCCTGGTGGAAGATGATGAGCGTCACGAGAGCACCGAAGCCCGCCGCCGGAAGTCCGGAGAGAATGGTCAGGGGATGAATAAAACTCTCATAGAGAATTCCGAGGACGATATAGATGACCAGGAGCGCCATGATAAGCAGCAGGAAGAGGCCGCTCGTCGAGGACTGGAAGGCCTGCGCGGCCCCCTGGAAGCTGGTGCTTATCGAAGGCGGCAGAGTGGTGCGCGCGATCTTCCCGACCTGCGCGACCGCATCCCCCAGAGAAACGCCGGGCTTCAGATTGAAGGAGAGCGTCACAGCCGGAAGCTGGCCCTGGTGGTTTACAGAAAGCGGCCCTGTGCTCTGTGTCAGTCTGGCCACCGCGTTAAGCGGCACGAGCTTGCCGGAAGTGGATCTCACGTAAAGCAGGGGGAGCGCCGCCGGGTCTTTCTGGTATTCCGGCTGGAGTTCTATGATCACCTGGTATTCGTCGTTAGGGGCAAGGATCGTCGATACCTGCTTCGACCCGTATGCCGCGCCGAGGGCCTCTTCTATCTGCTGGGCCGAAATGCCGAGAGCCGATGCCTTGTCACGATCGATTTCGACATTCACCTGCGGGCTTGATATCTGGAGGTCGCTGGTAACATCCTGCAGTCCGGAAAGGGTCTTCAGTCTGGTCTCCAGCAGGGTGGCGCTCTTGTACAGCTCGCCCGTATCGGGCCCCTGCAGGGTGAACTGGTACTGGCTTTTCGTGAGTTTGCCGCCGATCCTGATCGGAGGCAGGTTTTGCATAAACATCTGTATCCCGATAACCTTCGAAGCTTTCTTTCTCAGTTCCTGGATGATTTCGTCCGCACTCAATTTTCTTTCCGCGCGGGGCTTCAGGCGTATGAACATCCTGCCCGTATTGCTTGAGGCGCTCATGCCGCTCGACCCGATAGCCGACATGAAAGAAGAAACATTAGGGTCCTTGCTGACGATCGACGCAAGCTCGAGCTGATGCTGTTTCATCGAGTCGAAAGATATGCCCTGCTTGGCCTCGGTAAAGGCGAATATCTGGCCGGTGTCTTCGCTGGGAAGAAAGCCCATGGGCATGATGGTAAACAGATAGATTGTGGCGGCGAGGATAGAGAAAGTGACAGCCAGGGTGGCGATCCGGTGCCTGAGAACATACTGAAGACTCTTCTCGTAAGCCGCCAGCATCGCGTTGAAACCCCGCTCGGAGACGGCGTAGATCCTGCCGTGCTTCTCCGTCTGGGGAGGGCGGAGGAAGCGGCTGCAGAGCATGGGTGTGAGACTCAGGGAAACAAACCCAGACACGAGAATCGCCACCCCGATTGTCACGGCGAATTCGTGGAGAAGTCTTCCCAGTATTCCGCCCATAAAGAGCACGGGGATGAAGACCGCCACCAGGGAAAGAGTCATCGAAAGAATTGTAAACGCGACCTCCCTTGAGCCGTTAAGCGCCGCCTGGAGTACCGGCTCGCCTTTCTCCATGTGGCGGACGATGTTTTCGAGCATGACGATCGCGTCGTCCACGACAAATCCCACTGCCAGGATGAGGGCCATAAGGGACAGGTTGTCGACGCTGTAACCGAGGATATACATGACGGCAAAGGTGAATATGATCGACATGGGCAGCGCCAGGCTCGGGATAAGAGTTGCCGAGAGGTTGCGGAGAAAAAGAAAAATCACCATGACGACTAGGAATATCGCGAGCATGAGAGTGAACTTTACGTCGGCGACGGACTCCCTGATCGAGGCGGAACGGTCATAGAGGATGTTAAGGTCTACCGATCCCGGCATCTGAGACCTGAAAGTCGGCAGAAGACCCTTGATAGAATCCACGACGTCCACGGTGTTCGTCCCCGGTTGACGCTGGATTGCGAGGACCACGGCGCGGGTGTTGTTGTACCAGCTTGCGATCTTGTTGTTTTCGACGCTGTCGATAACATGTCCGATTTGCTCGAGCCGGACCGGATTTCCGTTCTTGTAAGCGACTACGAGAGGGCGGTATGCAGCGGCGTCCATGAGCTGGCCGTTTGCCTGGATCGTAAAGGCGTTGTCCTTCCCGTCCAGCACCCCCGTCGGAAGGTTCACATTGCTTTTCTGCAGCGCGTCTATGACCTCGTCTATGCCCAGCCCGCGGGAGGCCAGGGCCCTGGGATCGACCTGCGCCCGGACCGCGTACTTCTGGGAGCCGTAAACCTGGACCTGCGCCACGCCGTTTATCATGGAAATTCTCTGTGCGATGGAGTTTTCGGCGTATTCATCGACTGTGGAGAGAGGAAGTGTGGGTGAACTGAGCGCCAGGTAAAGAACAGGCTGGTCCGCCGGATTGACCTTCCGGTAAGTAGGCGGGTTCGGCATGTCCTGTGGCAGCTGGCTCGCCGCCTTGGAGATCATGGCCTGTACGTCCTGTGATGCGGCATCGATATTACGACTGAGGTTGAACTGGAGAGTGATCTGGGTGCTGCCCAGGCCGTTCGTTGACGTCATCGAGTCAAGCCCGGCTATCGTAGAGAACTGTCTCTCCAGGGGGGTTGCCACCGCAGCCGCCATTGTTTCGGGACTTGCTCCCGGAAGGGATGCCTCCACAAGGACCGTGGGAAAATCCACGTTTGGAAGGTCGCTGACCGGAAGCAGCCTGTAGCCGACGATCCCGAAGACGAGGATCGCCAGCATGACCAGCGTAGTCATGACGGGTCTGCGTATGAAGACCTCGGAAATGTTCATTGGTTTGTTCCTTCGGTCGGGTTCTTTATCACCACTTGCGCTCCCGGGCCCAGACGCAGCTGCCCGTCCGTCACGACCGTTTCTCCTGCAGCAAGCCCCTTCCGGATTACCGATTCATCGTCGAAGGTTTTCTCCACCGTAACCTGCTTTTGTTCCACCGTGTGGTCGTTCTTCACGACAAAGACATACTTGCCGTCCTGTCCTGTCTGGACAGCACTCGATGGAACGACTATGGCATTAGGCTGCTGCGCCAGTGTGAGTTCCACATTCACGAACTGTCCGGGCCAGAGCTTCCTCTCCCTGTTTTCGAAAGTTCCCTTCAGCTTGATCGTTCCGGTAGAGACATCCACGGAATTGTCTACGAACGCGAGCAGTCCACTTTCAACATTTCCGTTTTTTTGGTCCAGGCTTGCCTGAACCTTCAGCTTCCCCTGCGCCATGAACTTCTTGATCACCGACAGATACTGCTCGGGAACGGAGAAGTCTACATATATTGGCTGGACCTGTTGAATAGTCACCATCGCGGTGTCCGCGTTCGCCTTGATAATATTACCCTCATTGGACAGCAGGGTCCCGGTGCGGCCGGTAATGGGGGAATATATATAGCAGTATGTGAGCTGGAGTTTCGCGCTATCAAGCAGTGCCTTGTCGGCCTTGACCGTCGCGTCAAGTGCCGCTGCATTGGCGCGGAACTGGTCGTACTGGTCTTTGGCTGCATACCCCTTTTTGACAAGCTCCTCATACCGCCCGGCTTCCTCATGCGCGTATTCCATCTGCGCGGCGTCCTTGGCGAGGGAGGCCTCCGCCTGCTTTACCTGGGCCTCATAGGGCCTTGGGTCGATAGTGAACAGGAGCTCGCCTTTCTTCACATCCTGACCCTCCCTGAAATGTGCCTTCACCAGCTGCCCGCCTATTTGTGATTTTACGTCTATGGTGGAATACGCCTCGACATTTCCTATGGCGTCTATTCGAACAGGCACGGTTTTTTGGACAACCTGCGCAACGGTGACAGGCGCGGGAGGCCGGCGGGGCGGGTCCGCTTTTTTCTCCGTGCAGGCCGTGACAGATATCCCGCCGAAAAAAATCAGGATAACGGCAACGACCCTGTTCAACACTTTTCCGAATCCGAAATCTTTACTGTTCGACATCTCGTCTCTCCTTTACAGAAACACGGAATCCCATGTTCAGCACCGCTTGCCCGAAGATTATCAGCCGCCGGGCTACTATTACACTTCAGGCGAATGTCCCTTAATTGCGAAAGTCATAAGTAAGCCCGCGGGTCGCATAGAAAGAAGAACAGGCATGACATCCGGCAAGTTCCTGAACAGCATATTCAGCATTACCGATCTGCTTTGCGCAGCCGCGCAGGATATGGACCTTCTTCCGCGCATACACCCTTTCCGAAGTTCTTCATGCAACTGCAAGATAAAGCCTCTGTTCGCCATTGCCGGGCCTGACATGACGAAACTTTATTATGTGAAGCCGCTGCGTCATAGTCAAGGGCCGGGACTCCGCTCGTCGTGCCGTTATGTTAGCGCTCACTTACATTTTTACTATATGGAAACGGCGGCGGAATTGTCAATGGCTTTCCGGTCCTGACAGCATCCCGGGCGGGACTGTTCCTTGACAACCTCCGGGGGTTGCGGGAGAATTGGAACTGGAGAGCGGCATTTTCATCGATTTTTTTCGCTCTTCCGCCCGTTGCAATACCTTAAAGGGAGGTAGCTTATGCTTGAGACGGTGAGAAACTTCATCGACGGGAAATGGCAGGATTCCCTGAGTGGAGAAACCTTCCGGAGCATCAATCCGGCGGATACCACCGAGGTCGTCGGAGTCGTGAGCAAGTCCGGCAGGGAAGATGTGGATAAAGCGGTGGAGGCTGCGAGGAATGCTTTCAGAGGATGGCGGCTGATGCCCGCCCCCAAGAGGGGAGAGATCATCTTCAGGGCCGCGGAGGCCCTCGTGAGGAGAAAAGGGGAGTTGGGGGAACTCATGACCAGGGAAATGGGGAAGATCCTGAAGGAGACCCTCGGCGATGTGCAGGAGGCTATCGACATGGGCTATTACATGGCAGGGGAGGGGAGGAGGATGACCGGGGAGACGATACCTTCCGAGCTGCCTGACAAGGACTGCAAGTCCCTGCGTGTTCCTGTAGGCGTATGTGCACTGATAACGCCCTGGAATTTTCCTCTTGCCATACCCGGCTGGAAGATGATGCCGGCGCTTGTCTCCGGCAATACGGTGGTTTTTAAGCCGAGCAGCTATACCCCGGTGTGCGCATCGAAGCTTGTTGAAATATTTCATGAATCAGGCCTTCCCAAAGGCGTCCTGAACCTTGTGAACGGAAGGGGCGAAGAGACCGGGGAATATCTTGCATCTCACCCGGGCATAGACGGCCTTTCCTTCACCGGGTCTACCGCTGTGGGGGAGAAGCTCGCAGGGATCTGTGCCTCGCGGGGGACCAAGATATCCTGTGAGATGGGCGGCAAAAACGCCATCATCGTCATGGACGACGCGGACCTCGAACTTGCCGTGGAAGGCGCGGTATGGGGCGGCTTCGGTACGACGGGTCAGCGCTGCACGGCGTCCAGCCGTATTGTTGTCCACCAGGCGGTCTATGACAAATTTCTGGATATGTTCAGCGGTGCGGCGAAGAAACTCAGGCTGGGGAACGGCCTGGACAAGCGGACCGATGTAGGGCCGTTGATAAATCAGTCCCAGATGGAGAAGGTGCTGAAATACATAGACATAGGCCGGGACGAAGGGGCCAGGCTTGCGACGGGCGGCAAGGCCTTCCGGGAGGGTGACTGCGCCGCCGGGTATTTCATAGAACCCACGGTCTTCGCCGATGTCCGGCCTCAGATGAGGATAGCACAGGAGGAGATATTCGGGCCGGTAGTCGCGGTGATAAAGGCGGAGGGGCTCGAAGATGCGATAACCATAGTTAACGGCGCCAGGTATGGCCTCGTCTCCGCAATTTATACCAGAGACGTAAATAAATCCGCCATTGCGGAACGTGAGCTGGATACAGGTATAGTCTACATTAACTCCTCTACCATTGGAGCCGAAATCCAGCTGCCTTTCGGTGGCACGAAGAAGAGCGGCTTCGGATACAGGGAGGCAGGCGGAAAAGGGGGAGCCCTGGATATGTTTACGAAGTGGAAAGTTGTCTACAGAGACTTCAGCGGCCGCCTTCAGAAGGCGCAGATAGACAGATGAGGCTAAGGTCAAGGTTGAGGTCAAGATCTTGCCTCAGACCCCGCGCCTCCATCCTCAAACAGAGAAGGAGTCATTGCCATGAGTGATGTTGTTTCAAGGGCGAAGGAGGTTCTGACCAGCGCCCTTATCATCCATTCGGACATTGTGGTGAAGAAGGCATCCGGGATATACGTGGAAGACGTTAACGGCAGGCGCTTTATGGACTTTACTTCAGGGCTTGCCACGACGAATATAGGCCATAACCATCCGCTTGTGATGGAAGCGATAAAGAAACAGGCCGGTGATTTCATCCATTCCGGGTGTATCTTCCACTACGAGCCGCTCGTGGCGCTTTCGGAAAAGCTCGGGAAAGTGACACCCCCGGGACTGGATATGTTTTTCTACGGGAACTCGGGCGCCGAGGCGGTGGAAGGCGCCATCAAGCTTGCCAGGTTCTACACCGGAAAACAGGGCGTAGTAGCCTTTACGGGAGGGTTTCACGGCCGGACCTTCGGCGCCATGAGCCTTACGACATCGAATATCAGATACCGGAAACGCTATCAGCCTTTTGTCCCCTCGATATACCACTCTCCTTACCCATACTGCTTCCGTTGTTTTTTCGGCCAGAGGGCCGGAAGCTGCGGTATGGACTGTATCGAACACCTCGAAAGGCTTTTCAAACACCTCGTCCCTGTGGAGGAGGTTGCATGCATGATCATAGAGCCGGTGCTCGGGGAGGGCGGGTATGTCGTCCCGCCTCAGGGGTTCCTCGGCCGTCTGAGAGAGATATGCGACAGGCATGACATACTCCTTGTTTTCGATGAGGTCCAGGCGGGGATGGGGAGAACGGCTAAATGGTTTGCCTCTGAGCACTTCGGCGTAGTGCCTGACATCATGACCATTGCCAAGGGTATCGCCTCGGGCATGCCGCTCAGCGCCATAGCGTCCAGGAAGGATATCATGAGGGAGTGGGCCCCCGGCGCCCACGGGACTACCTTCGGCGGCAATCCTGTTTCCTGTGCAAGCGCACTGGCTACCATAGAGGCAATCGAGCGGGATGGACTTCTGGCGCATGCGGCCTCAGTGGGGGAATTTGCGCTCGGCCGGCTCAGGGAAATGAAAGAAAGGCATAAGCGCATAGGCGACGTCCGAGGTCTCGGTCTGATGATAGGCATAGAATTCGTGGGGAAGGAGGGAGAACCCGACACCGAAGGACTCAGGGGGATACTGAAATACTGTCTTGACAAGGGGCTGGTGCTGCTTGAGTGCGGGGTGGACAAGAACATCATCAGGCTTGCTCCGCCTTTGCCTGTCACGGGGGAGGAGATGGCCAGGGGGCTGGATATACTGGATGAGGCGATCAGCAGGACGGGCGAGGGTTCAGGATGAAAAGACAGAGGGTGATCATAATGGGGGCGGCCGGCAGGGATTTTCATAATTTCAACGTCTTTTACAGAGGCAATGAACTTTACGATGTAAAGGCCTTCACGGCTGCTCAGATCCCCTTTATAGAGAGCAGGACCTATCCTCCGGAACTGGCGGGTCATCTCTATCCGCAGGGAATACCAATCTATCCCGAGGAGACCCTGAGTGCGCTCATCCCGGAGTATGCCATTGACCAGGTCGTTTTTGCGTACAGCGACGTATCTCATGAGTATGTCATGCACAAGGCATCTCTCTGCATCGCTCTCGGTGCGGACTTCGTCCTGCTCGGGGCCGGGAAGACCATGATCGAATCCGCCCTGCCGGTGATCTCAGTCTGCGCGGTCAGGACGGGCTGCGGGAAGAGCGGTGTCACGCGGTACATACTGCGGATACTGAAGGCAAAGGGGTTGAACCCCGCGGCCATCAGGCACCCCATGCCATACTGCGATCTGCTCCGGGAGAGGGTCCAGAGATTCGAAAAGCCGGAAGATCTGGACAGGCAGAACTGTACGATAGAGGAGAGGGAAGAATACGAGCCTCTCCTGGCCGAAGGGGTCGTCGTTTATGCCGGTGTCGATTATCAGGCGATAGTGAAGAGCGTTGAAAAAGAGGCGGAGATCATAGTCTGGGACGGAGGGAATAATGACCTGCCGTTTATCAGGCCCGACCTTGAGACCGTGGTGCTGGACCCTCACAGGGCCGGACACGAGATGCTTTATCATCCCGGGGAGGCGAATCTGAGGAGGGCCGATGTCGCCATAATCAACAAGGTCGATACCGCCGGGAGGGAGAAGGTGGAGATCGTTGAAGAGAACGTCAGAGCGGTCAATAACGCAGCCGTTATAGTGCACACTGCGTCGCGGATCACTGTGGATGATCCGGCAGGTGTGAGAGGGAAAAAGGTCCTTGTGGTGGAAGACGGACCGACCCTGACGCACGGCGGTATGTCATACGGCGCCGGCTATCTCGCTGCGCGGCAGTTACAGGCCGCAGAGATTATCGATCCACGCCATTACGCTGTAGGTTCCATACGGGAAACCTTCAGGAATTATCCGCATATCGGAGCCCTGCTGCCCGCCACAGGTTATGCGCCGGCCCAGATAGAGGAACTGAGGGAGACGATAGAAAACGTCCCCTGCGATTTAGTCCTTGTGGCAACGCCCGTTGACCTGGGAAGCCTGCTCGGCATCAGAAAGAACGTGATGAGGGTCAGATATGACATAGAAGAGGTCGATGGAAACGAGCTCCGTGGATGCATAGAGGGGTTTGCGGACAGTCTTGACCAGACAGCGAGAAGGCACTGAAGAGGTGAGAGGGGCTTCCCGGCTGTGCATCGTTTCACTTGGCGGAAATGCCCTGATAAAGAGGGGCGAGAGCGGGACGATAGAAGAGCAGTTTGCCCATACCGGCGAGTGTATCAAGCAGGTTTCCCGGATGATCAACGACGGCTGCAGGATTATAATTACTCACGGCAACGGTCCCATCGTAGGCAATATAATGATACGAAACGAGGCGGCGAGGAATACCGTCCCTCCCATGCCGCTCTATATCTGCGACGCCGATTCCGAGGGCGGAATAGGCTTCATGATCCAGCAGACACTTTACAACCACCTGAAGAAGATCGACCTTGTCAGAGACGTGGTAACCGTCATTACGCAGGTGGTCGTCGACAGGGATGACAACGCTTTCAGGCAACCGGACAAGCCGATAGGGCCATTTTACACCGGCGAGGATGCGGGACGTTTGGAAGAAAGCAGGGGGTGGAGAATGGTTGAGGACAGCGGGAGAGGATACCGGAGGGTTGTGCCTTCCCCAAGACCACTGAAGATTATAGAATCGCGTGTGATAAAGCACCTGGCCGACATCGGCGTGGTCGTTATTGCTGTCGGCGGGGGCGGGGTGCCTGTGGCGGAAGTTGACGGCAGACTGCAGGGGGTGGAAGCGGTCATTGACAAGGACCTCGCCACCAGCGTGCTTGCAAGAGAAACGGGGGCAGTGTCCATAGTCAACCTTACCCAGGTGGAGATGGTCTACCTCAATTACGGTAAGAGGGATCAGAGGGGGCTGAGGGAAGTCAGCCTCGACGACATGAAGGTTTATTACGGTCAGGGACATTTCGCGGCTGGAAGCATGGGGCCGAAGATTAAGGCGGCAATAGAGTTTCTCGAAGCCGGGGGGAAAGAGGTGATCATCACCAGTCCGGAACTGATAGGTGCCGCGATGGAGGGAAAGACGGGGACGAGAATCTATTCCTGACTTTGGGGGTGCCTTGTCTTTTGGATTTGCGGCGTTTTATCTTAGTACAGGATGGACCTGGGGCACTTCATAGAACAGGTGAAGCTCAATTGCAATATTTCCGATTCCAAATCCTGGGGGAATTTTTCTATATGCGGTCTTCTTATGAGAATGAGGGAGCTTTATCTCAACGAGCATTCCCTGCCGCCGTGGGAAACGGTCGCGGTGGAAAAGATCACCGCATGGATACAGGAAAGGGAGGCCCGCTGGCGCGATCTTGAATCAGAGGAATTGCATGGAATAGTGGTAGACGGGGCGTCCTATGACCCGTTTGACGTCAACGGACTGAATGCACTTCTGGAAGCTTCCGGACTCGTTTGCGGGAGCGGCTACGGCATTATGGGCAAGCCTACATTTTTTGTCGCCCGGCTGGCTTCGGCTAGGGAACTCTATGACTACTGCGTCTATTACACCGGGAGGGAAATCTGCAGGGATCTTTCAGCGTATCCTTCGATGCTTCAGGGCAGGTGCATATACCTGAGGCTGGACGTTCTGAGGACGATGCTGTGGGACAAGTTCCAGACAATGAGGTCAGTCCGGCACAAAGATTCGACTGAAGAGATGTTCCTGCGGTTCGGAATCGGCAAAAACGATGCGGTATCCGAAGGGTTTGCCGAAGGGATCGACAGAATCGGCCGCAGGATATCCGATCTCTTTGTGCTGCATGAGATTGGAGAGGCCTTTGAGGACGATCATTGGGAGGAGTGGGGCGGGATGCTCCGCCATGGATTCGACAAAAATACTGAGCTCTATCTGAGGGGTATCAAGGACCTTCTGGCAGACACATCCGGTATGGGACCTCTGAAAGCTGTAATAGAGGGAAAGGACGACTACCTCTTGACCGTCTACGCCGTGTTTCTTGAAGGCATCAGGAAAGAGATCTTTCCGGGGTTTTCGACGGCCCTCCGTCAGTTCGCCGGGTCCGGAGACTGGTCTTTGCTGGAGAGAACCAGGATCGATGCGTACGCAAAGGCAAGAGGGTTTAGAGACGATGTGATCGGTGTGTGGAAAAACGGAAACGATGCTGAAGTTGCGGCCTTTCTGCGGCAGAGAGTTAAAGAAAGATTCTTTGATTAACCCGCGGCACTTCCTGCTTCCGCGGGGAGAGTACGTTCACGCCTGCCGTGGACGGGGTAAGAAGCTTCTCAATAGTGGAGTCAAATCGTCGTGAGCCGCGGGAAGAAAATATTGGCTTACGGGCTGCCGGCGTTCGGCGGTCTCCTGTCAATCCTGGGTATGGTGTTTGTCGCTGCATACATTCGCGAGGCCATTTTGGCCAGAGTTGGCGAGCCGGATCAGTCTTTGTTATTCTGGTACCTTCCCATCCTGTTCATTGGGGTGATTGCAATACTTATCGGTGTCGGCATGGTCGCCCGGGGAGTCAGCCGGGTGAGAAAGATGCGCCCAAAAAAGATTTGACATTGGTAGGGAAGCTGATAAAATTCTAGCAAAGAAATATCGGGCGTCCGTGTCTTGCCTTCTTGTCAGGAAATCGCTTTTTTTGCTGTAAGTTTCCGCTTTATTCCGGGGGAAATCGCGGACGCTGTCGGATGACTTTTTTAGATTATGCGATGCAGCCGCAAGGCCGGATCGCGGGGTGATATGAAAAATGGCACTAACGAAAGAGGATACCATGGCAAACAGAGATGACTTGGAACGATTGGCTAAGCTTATCCGTTACTACATACTTGTATCGACTTCCGAAGCCGGCTCCGGGCACCCGACGTCCGCCCTCTCG
>JBJKOV010000352.1:0-1672 GCA_046707105.1 Thermodesulfovibrionales bacterium | reverse complement strand
GGCTCGGACATTGTTACGGCGCCCTTCGAAATCCTTAAGGAATGGGGTGAAAAGGGACTGCCGACGCCCGGAGACGATTATGTTTATTCGAAAGACCTTAAGCCCATCCCTTACAAAAATATAGACCTGACGAGGAAGTGGCAGGAATATGACATCTCTCATGAGCTGACCGTAAAGGGGATGGAGAAATTCTCGGCTGACTGGAACTCGCTGATTAAGTAGTGTCTGTTTATAAATTAATGATCGTAGCAAACTGTCATTCCCGCAAGTGAAGCGCGCCGGGAATCCTTCTGATAAACCATCAGAAAGATTCCCCGTGAGGGTCGGGACAGGCCGGACAAGCCGGAATGACAAACGAACATATAGATACCGACTTCATGTTCGGTCTCTGAGTGGAATGCATTTATCGGTCCATCATCGTTATCAAGAAAGGGAGAGCAGATGAGAATCCGGTCCATCAATCCTTACACTGAAGAAGTGATAAAAGAATTCGACCTCATGAAGCCTGATTATGTCGACGAGACTATCCACAAGTGCCGCCACGCCTTTTTTTCATGGAGAGAGGTATCCACTGCGAAGCGGGCCGTCGCCGTCGGGAAACTCGGGGAACATCTCAGGGCCGAGAAGCGCAAATATGCGGAGACCATGACCCATGAGATGGGCAAACCGATCAGAGAGTCGCTCGGAGAGATCGAGAAATGCGCCTGGCTCTGCGACTATTACGCAAAAAATACAGAAACATTTCTGAAGCCCGAGGATGTGGAGACCGAGGCCAAGAAGAGTTATGTCCTCTTTCAGCCCCTCGGCATTGTGCTGGCCGTCATGCCGTGGAACTTTCCCTTCTGGCAGGCCTTCCGCTTCGGCATACCGGCGATCGCCGCCGGCAACGTCGTTGTACTGAAGCATGCCTCGAACGTTCCGATGTGCGCTCTTGCCATCGAGGAGGCATTCAAAAAGGCCGGGTTCCCCGAAAATATTTTCACAACCCTGCTCATAGACGCAGGGGAAGCAAGAAGACTTATTGAGGAAGACATGGTCGACGCCGTATCGCTTACCGGCAGCAACAAGGCTGGAGAAGAGGTCGGATCTCTGGCCGGGAAAAAGATCAAGAAGTTCGTGCTCGAACTCGGCGGCTCCGACCCCTTCATCGTTCTGGACGATGCGGACATAGAAAAGGCAGGGGCGATGGCGGCAAAGGCGCGTATGCTGAACGCCGGCCAAAGCTGCATAGCGGCCAAGCGGTTCATCATTATGGAGAAGGTGGCGGATCGCTTCAAGGAGGTCTTTCTGTCCGGGCTGAAGGGACTGAAGGTCGGTGACCCGATGGATGAAGCTACCGATGTAGGCCCTGTCGCCAAGCGGGAGATACTCGATTCTCTTAACGAGCAGATCAGGGACGCTTCGGACAAGGGCGCTGATGTCGTGAGGGTGGAGCATTCTTTTACGAAGGGTCTCTTTTTCTCTCCCTGTGCGGTGTACAATCCAAAAGCCGGCATGAAGGTCCTTAGCGAAGAAGTGTTCGGCCCGATTGCCCCGGTCATTACGGTAAGAGATGAAGACGAAGCGGTAAGAACTGCGAATGACACCGAATTCGGTCTCGGTGCCTCCGTCTGGAGCCGGGACCTGGACCGGGCTGAGCGGCTGGCCATGAAAATAGAGGCCGGGTCGATAG
>JBJKOV010000351.1:0-2832 GCA_046707105.1 Thermodesulfovibrionales bacterium | reverse complement strand
TTTCATGAGCATTTTCCCCCTTTCGACCTCTTGTTTTTTCTATATTATTTTTGTGACTTCTGTGGCCATTTGCCGTTTTTAGGATAAAAGGTTGAAGAAGATAGCGCGAGGGCTGGTGTACTGGCGAAAAACTTTGCAATTACAGGCCGTAAGCTTAGGAGCGATTTTTCTGAGGCGGCCGGTCTCTCTTATAGTTGCGCAACCGATTGAAAACGCGGAGATTTTCGTCAACCGGACTTCCCTGATCGATTACTTTGATGTTGACAAATAACGGTGGTAACTGTTATAAAATTCTGCTTTCCCAAAATTGACTTTTAGGAGGTGTGACTATGAAATTAGGTGTCTTTATGAGTGATTTCAGAACCGGCTCTGACATTATAGACAGACTGAGCGCTGAAAAACTCGGCGTTATTTTTGTCGGTAACGGAGTATATCACGCAACGGTCAAGGAGAACGGGAAGTCTTCTTCGATCCTTGACAAACCCTTGTCTTTCTATGTGCTCACAGAGGATCTGGAAAGCAGGGGGTATACAGCCGAGAACCTTGACAGCCGGGTTAAGGCAGTGACTTACGGCGACGTGGTTGACCAGATTTTCAATGACTACGAAAAGATAATATGGATCTAATATAAAGGAGGCGATCATGGGAAAATTGACCATAGGCTGTTTTTCATCGCTGGTAGGCTCTCTGTCCCTCGACTTTGCGGTGAAACTGTCGGAAGCGGCAGTGAAGAAAGGACACAAGGTGGATTTCTGGGTATCCGGAAACGCGACCATGCTTTCCAAGAAGGGGCAGAAGGCTTTCAAGGATTATTCGCACCTCGAAAAAACGGTGAAAGAACTCATCGGCACCGGGAATCTCCAGGTGACGGCATGTGAGGCCTGCGCCGAGGCAAGGGGTTACCACAAGGAAGATACCCTCGAGGGATGCAAGAGACACAGCATGGACTGGTATCTCGCAAGCACTTTTGATGCGGATAGAGTCCTTCACATGGGAGGTGATTAATTATGACGAAGAAACTACTGTTTGTTGTAAGAGCCCTTCCATATAAGACCGAGGCGTCGAGGCTGGCATTGACACACGCAATCGCAAGTCAGTCGGTTGAGATATATCTGAAAGACGGCGATCTTGTCGAAGCTACGATCGCGTTTATCGGTGATGGAGTTTTGAACTGTCACAAGAACCAGCAGGCGATGAAGCATTACGGCATCACACCTATCGAGGGACATATGAAGAACACCCTTCTCCTTGACATGAAGGTAATGGTATGCAAGGAAGACCTCGACAAGTTCGGCCTTACTGAAGCCGATCTCCTTATGGATGCGGATGATATCGGGGGAGAGGTGAAGGCCCAGATAGTACCTTACAGCGAGATCATGAAGGAGATGGAATCGGTAGACCATCTTCTCTTTTGCTAATAATAACTCAGGAGGATTCACAATGGCTGATCTGAAATCACAGGCCCCTACACAGACACTGGATGTATTGGGGAGGGTATGTCCGTACCCTCTCGTTCTTACGAAGAAGGCGCTTGAAAAGCTGCCGAGCGGAGGGATACTGAAGATCCTCTGCGATGCGCCCGCTTCTGCCGAGGATTCCGTCCCGCGGTTTGCACAGGACAAGGGATATCAGTGCGAAGTAGTAAAGCTCGAAAACAGCTGGGAGCTTTACATCCAGAAGACCTGATCTAAAGCGGGGGAGAGGCTGTCACAGGCATCTCCCCCGTTTATTCTTCCTGTCTCAGCCTGAAAGTGATCGGTATTTCTATTTTCCCGGCGACGACGGGAAAGGGCGCCGCCCTCAGGATCGTCTCTTTCGCTGCGGAGTCGAGGACCGCAAACCCCGAACTGATTTTGATCGCCACATTTTCGGGCAGGCCATCGGCGTTGATCGAGAATTCAGCACTGACCGTCCCCTCTATCCCTCTCTTTCTCGCGAAGGGCGGATACCTTTTTGCCCTCTCGATAGCCGCCCTTATTTCACTAATGGCCTTGTAGCTGCCGTTTCTTCCGGTCCCTTCGTGGCCCGTGCCGCCACCTTTATTAAGCATGCCGGAAGGAGACAGCCCCGCGGCGGCAGAAAAGACCGGAGTGCCGCTTTCGCCGATCGGGCCGGCCGGCTTTACGCCGGGGTTTTTGGAAATACCGGCTGCAAATCCTCCGCCTGTCCGCAAATCCCCATTTTCGATAACTGGTACGGTGAGGTCCTTTTCCCTGTCAATCATCTCCTTCTGCGGTTGTGGTGGGAAGACTTTCGAGGCTGGAAGCTGCTTCCTTGACGATGGCACTGAAACAGGAACGTCCTTGCTGTCATTCCTCTTGACGACTGCCGGGACGGCTTTCACTTCGGCTTTATGGCCAGGTTTTGATCTGACAGGTTTTGGAGGGGATGCTCCCGGGCGCGGCACAGGCGCCGGGACGGCCTTTCCACTACCTTCCACTCCTGCCTTCACTTCAGCTTCGTGATCCAGCAGCGTAACCTGAACGTATCGCACAGGGACGCGGGGTACCGCGTCCCTGCCCATAAAGAACAATGCACCGGCAACAAAAACAAGATGAACAGCAGCCGAAAACAGTATGTTCGAGCCGAACTTCATGCTTCTGTCACCAGCCCTTTCAACGTACTAAGGGCCTCCGATCAGACCGGCATTCTTCAGAAAATCTCCACCAGGCGCCTCTTCGCCAAAGAGGGCAATATTCCCCTTCTTATAAATCAATTGAAAGCCCCACAAGGAAGTTCCTCTTCGGCGAAGGGTAAAGACCCTTTTCCAGAGGGAACCCGCCGATGACCCCGTATTCGGAATATTCCTTGTTGGTCAGGTTATTTACGTCA
>JBJKOV010000350.1:0-3147 GCA_046707105.1 Thermodesulfovibrionales bacterium | reverse complement strand
CGCAGTAGGAGCAGGTCGTCCTGACCTTCTTCAATTTGGTTGAGCGTCCTTTGCCCCTGGCCGCTTTATCTGTCAGAGCGCCGGTGGGACAGGTCGATACGCACTGCCCGCAGAATTCGCAGTTATCCAGAGACCGGGGTTTTTTGAATGCGGTATCCGGCATTGAATCAAAACCCTTTCCGACAAGATTGATCGTGCCTGCCATTACCACTTCGTTGCATATCCTCGTGCATCGCCCACACAGGATGCACTTGTTGGGCTCATACGTTATGAAGGGGTTGTCCTCCCTTATCGGCAGGTCCCATCTTTCCCCGGCAAAGCGGCCGGCGTCTACGCCATACTCGTAGGCCAGCTCCTGGAGTGTGCAGCCCCCGGCGTTTTCGCAGGTCATGCAATCGTTGGGATGATTGGACAGAAGCAGGGAAATGAGGTTCTTTCGTATCCTTCTCAGCGTTTCGCTGTACGTCCTTACCTCCATGCCGTCCGTCACATGAGTGGTGCAGGCAGGCTGGGGTCTGCTGGCCCCCTCAATCTCCACAAGGCACAGGCGGCATCCGCCATACGGCTCAAGGCGGTCGTCATGGCAAAGCGTGGGTATGTAGACCCCGGCCCTCTGCGCAACTGCAAGCACCGTTTCCTCATGGCTGCAGGCAACCTCTTCCCCGTTTATGACTATCTTCATCCGGGTGTCTTTCAAATTGACCTCCATAAGAACATCAGTCCTCTTATTCCCATATGTAATCCACCATCTTGATGAATTTGTTGTTCATCTCTCTTAAAATCTCACTTATCGCTATGGTCATTTCGCGGACGATCTTAAAGGCGATCAGGGGGGCTTCCTTAAGAAGCCTGTCCATGTCGGTCTTCCCAAGAATTAACACCTTCGTGTCTTCCAGCGCATCCATGGAGGCCGAGTGCGCCCGGCCGTCCAGGATCGACAGCTCGCCGAAGAACTTGTCGGCCTTCAGTATTGCGAGTACCTGCGGGTGACCTTCCTGGGTCAGCCTCGTTACCTTCACCTTTCCGTAATCGATGATCTGCAGCCCCTGCTCCGAACTGCCTTCCTCCCATATCAGAGTGCCCTTCGGATAATGGGCTTCCCTTAGTATATGCGAGATCTTTTCGAGCTCTTCCTGCGTGAATTCTTTGAACAACAAAACTTTTTTCAAACGTTCCGTATCGATCATATGTCCCCCGTTTTCATTTACATGATTGAGCTGAACGGACATGCCTCATAACAGGCTCCGCATTTTATACAATTCGTCTTGTCCAGTGTCGCCGTCTGCTTCGGTTTCCATGCTATGGCTCCCGCGGGACATGCCTTGAAGCACTTGCCGCACTTCTTGCACCGCTCCGCATTGATGACATAGTGCCTGAGTGCCTTGCACACATTTGCGGGACAGATGCCTTCCCTGATATGAGCCTCGTACTCATCACGGAAGAAATGAATGGTAGATAGCACAGGGTTTGGCGCCGACATCCCGAGTCCGCAGAGGGAAGAGAGTTTGATGTCGGTCCCGAGCTCAATGAGAAGCTCGATGTCACCCTCCTTTCCCTCGCCCTCGGTTATCCTTGTCAAGATTTCCAGCATCCTCTTCGTCCCAAGTCTGCAGGGCGTGCACTTGCCGCAGGATTCGTTTTGTGTGAAAGAAAGGAAAAAACGCGCCATGTCGACCATACAGGTTGTGTCGTCCATGACAACCATTCCGCCCGAACCCATCATGGAGCCGATCCTTATCAGTGACTCGTAATCAACGGGCATGTCTATGTGGGAAGCCGGGATGCATCCCCCTGACGGTCCTCCCGTCTGCACCGCCTTGAACTTGCGGTTCCTCTCCATGCCGCCGCCGATCTCATATATGATCTCTTTCAGGGATATGCCCATAGGCACCTCTATGAGGCCGGTGTTCTTTATCTTACCGGTAAGGGCGAAGACCTTCGTCCCCTTACTTTGCTCCGACCCTATGGATGCATACCACTCGGAGCCTCTGGTCAGAATGGCCGGCAGGTTTGCGAGGGTTTCGACGTTGTTAATGACTGTGGGCTTGCCCCAGAGGCCTTTGTGGGCCGGAAACGGCGGCTTTGTGCGCGGCAGTCCTCTCTTGCCTTCAATGGAGGCTATGAGGGCTGTTTCTTCACCACAGATAAACGCGCCTGCGCCCTTTTTTATTTTTATGTCAAAATCAAATCCGCTGCCCATGATATTTTTCCCCATAAAACCCTTCTTTGCGGCCTGGTCAATCGCGGTCTCCAGGCGCGATATGGCCAGGGGATATTCAGCCCGTATGTATATGAACCCATGGTTGGCGCCTATCGCATACCCTGCGATCATCATGCCCTCAAGGACCGAATGGGGATTGCCCTCTATAACGGACCGGTCCATGAAGGCGCCCGGGTCACCTTCGTCCGCATTACAGATTATGTACTTGGGCGTTCCCCTGGATGCGCTGCAGAATTCCCACTTGAGGCCCGTGAAAAAGCCGGCCCCCCCTCTTCCACGAAGGCCGGCCGCCTTTACCTCTTCGATAACTTCAAAGGGGGTGAGGGCAAGCGCCTTCCTTGCGCCCTCATATCCGCCTATTGTCGTGTACGCGTTTATATCTTCGGGGTCTATTTGACCGCATTGTTTAAGGAGCACTTTTGTCTGTTTATCGTGGAATACATGGTAGTCCGGTCCCACCAGCCATTCCTTGATCGGGGATCCATTGATAATATGATCTTCCACGATGGGACTGACCATATCGGGCTTTATAAATTGATACGTTGAGATATCTCCATCGAGGATCACGTCTACCAAGACGTCTCTCGCGCAGAACCCTCGGCAGCCGGTCTTGTTGACACATTTCTTCTCGATCTCCCCTCTAAGACCCCGCTTGCCAAGCTCCTCGATAAATCTGTCAATGACCTCACCGCTTCCTGCGGCAAGCCCGCCTGTTCCCACACAGACTCTGATAACCAGATCCTTTACGGGCGATTTCTTACCCATATGTCCTGTCTCTGCATTGGCAATTGTCATGACGTCCGTCCTTCTCCGCTTTCGCCGAATGCCTTAAGTGCGTTCGATGCCTTCTCGGGGGACATGTTCCCATAAACTTTCTTGTTAATTATGAGGACGGGGGCGATACTGCAGGCCCCGACGCAGGCGAC
>JBJKOV010000349.1:0-14957 GCA_046707105.1 Thermodesulfovibrionales bacterium | reverse complement strand
TCAGGATCGATATCGCCGGAGAAAGGAACCCCACTCCTCCACAATATTACAAACACATCGAGATGACGATTAATATCGCGGGCACGAACATAACGCCGAAGAAGATGGACCGCGTAATTTCCCTGTCACAGGAGAAATACTGCTCCGTGTACCACTCACTGAGAAAAGACCTGGAGGTCAAGGTCTCCTACAATATCGAAGAGGTGGGAACAGAGGGCTGATCGCCTTTAGTGCGGCAGCCCTTTAATATCTTCGTGTTAATTCCCCGAAGCTTATTTCGGCTTTGTCGTATTCTGTCATTCCCGCAAGTAAAGCGCGCCGGGAATCCTTCTTTCGGAAAGATTCCGGACAAGCCGGAATGACAAATTCACCTTTTCGATATCCCGGAACTCGCTGCAGAGCGGTCCATTCTGTCAATTTCTCCGTCTGCGGGCCCAGGCTCCGCCGGCCAGGAGGGCCGCGATCAGGAATATCCCAAGAACAATGAAGAAAAAGGTCCGGGGCTTTATGCCGGGATTTACTATTGCCGCCCGGTTTACCCCGTTCAATTCCATGATATAGGCTTCGAGATTGGCGATCTCCTGCTGGGTCAGGGAACGGGAATCGCCCCATGCAGGCATATGCAGGGCAGGATGCGGGCCTGACGGCATGGAGCCGTGCTGGATGAGCTTGTCGATATGCTCCACAAAGACCCTTGGATTAGTGTTATAAAGGGCCCTGTCTATGGGATTCAGCGGTGGGACCGTCCCGTCATCGGACCCCGGATTAGGGATATTGTCGGTGCCATTCGGTCCGTGGCAGGAAATACACTGTTCCCTGAACAGGTCGGCACCGTTTTCGGCACTGCCGATGATCAGGGCGGCCTCGCCGACTTCTTCGGTCAAAGCCTTCTCCTCCGTGGGCGGCTGCGAAGAACTGCCTGCTGACGGAGCCGGTTGTTGCGCGGCCCTGGCCGGTTTGGCCGCAGTCTTATGAGGCGGTCGCGGCGCCGTCTGGCCGTCCTGGACTGGCGGAGCGGCGGCTGATCCGGACGATGGCCCTCCTGCCAGACTCATGAGGTAAGAGACGAGGCCGTGCAATTCTTCTTTGCTTAACCCTGTAAAGGCCGGCATCACCGTATCCGGGAAATGGGACTTCGGGTTTCTTATCTGTTCTTCCAGCCACTGCCTGCTCTTCCCCTTCAGTGTGTTGCCGGAAAGCTCGGGGCCGATCGAACCGCCCTTCCCGTATACCTTGTGGCAGCCTGTGCATCCCTTTGACTGGAAGAGCTCTCCTCCCTGTTTCGCCTCGGCGGACATCCGGCCTGCTTCCGGCTTATTCCCGGCTCCGGCCGGCTCTTCGGTCGGGGTTCGGCCGCTCCCGGCGAGGCTCATAAGATAGGAGACCAGGTCGTCGAGGTCCTTCTTGCCTATGTTGGTGAACTCGGTCATGCCGGTATTGGGGCCCATACTTGGGAAGTGAGATGTCGAACTTGTTATCTGGTCCATGAGCCACTGCCGGCTCTTGCCTTTCAGGGCTTCGCCCGAGAGTTCGGGCCCGACCGAACCGCCGTTGCCATGGACCTTGTGACAACCCAGACAGCCGCTTTTCTGAAAAATTTGTTCGCCTCTTTTTACCTCCGGAGACACCTGAGGCGGCGCCTTTTCAGCCTCATGCTTTGGGGCAACAGCCGGCTGGGCGAAACCCGGGCTAAGATATCCGACAACTGAAAGCGTCACGATGAGGCCCGCGTAAAGGACGAGACAAGCCATGGCAAAGGGCCGTTGAAACGGATTTCTCTTCGGATTCCTGTCTATCAGCGGAACAAGGACCAGGAGCAGGACAAAAACCGCCGGAGCGCCCGCCGCACCCAACGGCTCAAGCGGGCCCTTGAAATACTTCAAGGCCTGGTAAACAAAAAGGAAATTCCATTCAGGTTTCGGCACATAGGATGTGTTAAGAGTGTCCGCCAGACCCGCGAAGGACACCGGGAAAAAGACGGAAAGGGCTATCAGTGCCAGCAAAACGACCATGGCCACCGTCAGATCTTTAAATGCCTGGTCAGGCCAGAAGGGGCCCGGGATTTTCTGCTTTTCCCTGTCCCACGGACCGCCGACGCCGGAGGTCCTGAAGGACGCGATATGCATGCCGATCAGAAGCGCCAGAAGAGGGACAAAAACGCCTATATGGAAAACAAAGAAGCGCGAAAGGGAGAGCTGCCCCATGGTTTCCCCTCCACGGAGAATCGTCTTCATCAGGTCCCCCACGACCGGTACCTCTCCGGCAATGCTGCTGCCCACTTCCCCCGCCCAATATCCCTTCTGGTCCCATATCATGGGGGCGCCGGTGAAACTCAGTGCCATAACGGTCATCAGCAGGGCTATCCCTATGAACCATGTAAGCGGCGTTTTCTTGTAGGCCCCCCATATATAGACGCGCACCATGTGCAGCGCAACGAGGAAGACCATCGCGTTTGCGCCCCAGTAATGCATGTTATGGATCAGCCAGCCAAACGGTACCTCCGTCCGGAGATAGCTGACACTGTTATAGGCATGGTCAGTCGTGGGAACGTAATAGAAGAGCTGAAGTATCCCGGTCACGGCCTGAAGGGCGAATATCATCAGAATGGAACTGCCTATGGTATAGGCGAAGCTGGCCCCTCCGGGTATATCCTCTTCCAGCAGAAGGTCTCTGAGCGGATAAAAAGGCCACCTGTCGGTAAACCATTTCCACAAGTAATGCATCAGGCCTCCTACACCCGCACCTTTTCAGGTATTCCCACTTTAAACTGCTCGAGCTCAACGTATAAAATCCCGCCTTCCACCTTGTGGGGCAGGGTGTCGAGAGGACGCGGGGCGGGGCCGCCTATCACCCTGCCGTTGATCGTAAATACGCTCCCGTGGCAGGGGCATTCGAAATGCCCGGTTTGAGTGTCCCATTTGTAGTGGCAGCCGAGATGGGTGCAGATAGGCGAAAACACGGTCAGCTCTGTCGGCGAATGCCTGATGACCCATACGGAGCGCACAACCTTCTGATTGATATAGGCGTCGCTCGCGCGAATTTCGAAATCCATCTCCCTGGGCTGCATCATGGCGAGGGAAGTCACGTCACCTACCTTACTCCACTCTAATTTCTTGAGGGGAGCTTTGTTGATAATCGCCCTGATGTAGGGAAGCCCGAGTACTGCTGCGCCGAGGGAGGCGAAGACGCCTATGACAATCTTGAAAAATTTCCGCCTTGTGACCGTGGCGTCATTTTGATCTGTACGAGAATCGTGGTCCATCAGACCCCTCCCTGATATTCTTTGCCCGGCAAAAAAGATAAGAAGTATAACACGTGACTGCCTGCGAACCGAAAAAACCCAAGCGCCGTCTTCAATAGCTTAGCATATAATCGGTGAGAGTCAAGCCGCTGCATGTGCTGCAGGCAAGGTGCAAAAATCCGGGATCAGTCCTGCGCCGCAAGGGCCACTGCCGCTGCAACCAGCGAGAGGTGGGTAAGCCCCTGAGGGAAATTACCGAGCATGCCGCCTGTCGCCGTATCGAATTCTTCCGAAAAAAGGCCGAGATCGTTTCCGGTGCCGATAGCCCTCCTGAAGACAGTCTCCGCTTCAGCCCGCCTTCCCTGCCGTGCCATGCACTCCGCAAGCCAGAACGAACAGGCCAGGAAGACGCCCTCCCTGCCTTCCATGCCGTCTTCGTCGGCCGAATAACGCCGCAGCAGGCCGTCCTCGGAGAGATCTTTCATGATCGCATCGGCAGTCCGGACCATGCGCTCGTCCCTGTAATCCACGAAGCCGCTTGCCGGCAGAAGTAGAAGAGCGGAATCCAGCGCCTGCCCGTCGAATGCCTGGATGAAAATACCCCGTTTCCTGTCATATCCCTTCTGTTCTATGGCGGTGCGGATCTCGTCGCGCGCCCTCAGCCAGTCTTTTACGGGAGCCTGCCTGCCGAGTTCCTCCGCCATTTTGATTCCGCGTGCTAGAGCAGACCAGCACATGGCCTTGGAATGGACGAAATGGCGGGGCTCGCCTCTCATCTCCCATATGCCGCGGTCAGGATTGCGCCAAAGCCTTGCAGCCGCGTTGACCAGCTCGACAAGGAATTCCCAGTAGTCGTCGTCCGGGGGTTGACCCAGGGTATGCCAGCGCCAGGCCAGGTCCAGGAGTTCCCCGTAGACATCGAGCTGGACCTGTTCTTCTGCCGCATTCCCTGTGCGCACAGGCTTTGCGCCCCTGTAGCCCTCCAGTTCAGGCATGACCAGCTCGGTGAGGCGGCGTTCGCCGCCGACGCCGAAGAGGATCTGAAGTTCATCAGCACTTCCTGCAGTACTCCGCTCGACAAACCGGCGGAAACCATCGGCCTCTTTGTGATGGCCCAGTTCCCAGAGGGAACCAATCGTAAAAGCCGAATCCCGTATCCACGTGAACCGGTAGTCCCAGTTTCGTGAACCGCCGGGGACCTCCGGGAGTGATGTGGTCGGGGCTGCCGCTATGGCGCCGGTAGGGGCATTCGAGAGGCCCTTCAGCACAATAGCCGACCTCCGCACCAGCCCTCCGTAAGGACCTTCGAACCTGCCCTTCGAGGACCAGGACCGCCACCACTCGATCGTCTCGTCCAGACGGCGGTCCAGTTCCCGGGCTTCGGGTACGCCGACGAGTCCTTCATCCAGGTCCTCGGGTTTACGGTAGAGAATCGAGATCCGTCTCCTCTCCCCTTCCCCGATTATGCAGGAACCAGCCAGGTCATGGCGGTGCCTCATCTTTAACGGAAAATCGCCGGAGATGAGAAGACCATCGCAGCCGCCGATTGCGATGAAGTGATTGTCGCCCTTTTTCCGTATCCACGGTCTCACGGCGCCGTAGTCGAAGCGCGGCGAGACGGTGAGATTAAGTTCCACGCTCCCCCGAAGGCCTTCCACCACGCGGAGGATCTGCCGGTGGGGGTTATGCTGTCCCCCCCTTCGCATCGGAAAGCAGTCTGTCAGCCGCACCTCGCCGGCAGCGGTTCGGAAGATTGTTTCAAGAACGAGGGTGTTCTCAATATATCTCCTGGATGTCTCAAAGACGGCGGATGGGACGACCTGGCAATAGCCGCCCTTATTCCAGTCCAGTATACGGCCAAAGCAGCTTCTTGAATCGAGCCGGGGCATGCAGCACCAGTCTATCGAGCCGGTTTTAGACACCAATGCTGAAGAATGACAGTCGGCGATAAAGCCGTAATCCGCTATCGGGGGATAAGCATCCTGCTCCATTACCTTACTCCTCTTCCGCTTCCTCAGTCTTCAGATTAGTATCATCTCCCGGGGTTGTCAATCCCGGCTTCGCACTGAAGCGGCGGAACACCAGGAGGTTTTTGGCGGGCATGGACTTCTGTCCCGCATTCATCATGCTGTGCTAATATATATAGAAGGACGGGTCCCGCACAGCGTGAGAAAAAGAAAATGAGCAAGAAAATACTGCTGGTAGATGACAGCCAGACATTCCTGATGTATGTAGGACTTCTGCTTAAGAGGCTGGGGTTCACCGTTATCCCTGCGGAAGACGGCGTGGAATTACTGGCACTGCTGAAACTCAGGAACCCCGACCTTGTAATACTGGACGTCGAGATGCCGCTGATGGATGGCCTGAAGGCGCTCAAGTATATAAAAGAGGACAAGGAGACTTCCCATATACCGGTCGTTATAGTAACGGCCAATTCGAGCAGCACCACTATAAAGAAGTGCAGGGACCTGGGATGTTCCGGCTACCTTTTGAAGCCTATAAAAATCGACAGGCTGCATGAAGTATTACAGCAGTGTTTTTTCTCTCATAAAGGGGCGTACAGAAAATATTTGAGGGCCCCGTACCGGGAAATGGTAACCATCAGTTACGGAGGCTCACCGCGTGAGTTCCTTTCGGAGACGCTCTCTGAGGGCGGCATATATGTGAGGGAGGAGAACCCGCCTAAGGTTGATAACCCGGTTGAGGTATCATTGCAACTGACCGGCGAAAGCCCTCTGCTCCTTAAGGGTACGGTGATTTACAGAAAAGAGAAGTATGGGGACTTTTCCAGTACCCCGCCGGGCATGGCCATCGCATTCACCGGCGTCGGCGAAGACAACGCTGCCAGGCTGAAAGCCCACATAGAAGGCCTGTTGGCAGGGGACCTGCTGGCCGAGCAGAATGAAACGGTTATCGAACTCTGAGAGTCTCGCAGAGAGTCTGAAAAAGCCGGCCTAGACCGTGTGCTCCCGGATGGCGCTGCCGCGACGGGGAGGGTATAATCTGACTGCACGCGGGTCTGCCGGTAAGTGCTTGAAACGGGGAAATTACGGAAGGTCTGTGCTGAAGCAAAATGATACAGCGATATTTTGAAAATAAATGCCTTCGTATCTTCTTTGCAGCTGCCGTAATACCGGTTGCCATGTTCATTGTGGTCCTATCCTGCAGGGCCGATGCGTTAGGGACAGACAGCATCATTTTTCCGGAACAGACCGTAATACCTCGCTACGCATCGTCAGGGCCATCCCAGTCCGGCGGGAGGGTTTCTCAGGGCAAGTTCCTGGTAGCTGCGAAGGGGATCGAGGACCCGAGATTTCAGGAGACGGTTATCCTGCTGCTCAGGCATGACCAGGACGGCGCGATGGGGTTGGTCATTAATCTCCCGACAGGGGTAAGCGTATCTTCGGCGTTTCCGAAGATCAGGGAGCTCCGGAAAAGAACAGACAAGGTCTTCATCGGCGGTCCGGTCGCCGGGAATCAGCTGTTCCTCCTGATTCGAACGGACAAGGCGCCCGAAGGCTCTTTTCACGTCTTCAGGCACACCTATTTAAGCTCCAGCCTGACAGTCCTGCGACATATCGCCCGCGACAGGAAGAGCCGGAGGAGCTTCCGGGTATTCGCCGGCTACGCCGGATGGGCGGGGGGGCAGCTTGAGCGGGAGGTGGCGAGGGGAAGCTGGTACGTTCTGGATGCTGATGAGAAACTTATTTTCGATAAAGACCCTTCTGATCTCTGGCAGAGGATGATCGGTCGCAGTTCCGGGATCATGGTTCAACTGCTCCGCGGCCGGGAAACAGACCTTAATCAGGGCCTCTGGAAGTCGTTGTTTGTTCGTAATGCCGCAGGAACCATCTCAAGGTTGAGATAATAGGCGCCGGAGAGTTAAAATAACCGGGCGAGGGGCGAGTTCGGTTCAGCAGCAGGGATACATGGTCCTATTGAGGGATTGTGTCATGGGTGAGGGAGGGGCTGAGTTCAGTTTATCCGGGAGGTAGCAAATGATCGAAGAACAATCCCGCATTTCAGGGGATATCATTTAGTGGTATCCAGAAGAACTTTTATAAAAACCCTCGCAACAGCTGCATTATTATATCCCTTCAGCATGGCCTTTGCGTCACAGAGCCCCGACAGGTCTCTTAATATGTACAACATCCATACCGGCGAGAGTCTCGACATCACTTATGCCGTGGACGGCAGTTACGACGTCGACGCTCTGGATAAAATCAATTATCTTTTGAGGTGCCATTACACTGACAAGGTAAAGACGATCGATGTCGGCGTCCTGGACCTCCTTTGCGAAATAAAGGACCGGATCGGCACTGACGAACAGATCAAAATTATCTCCGGATACCGTTCGCCCGAGTACAACGAGTATCTGCGCAGTATCGGGAGGCATGTCGCAAAAAACAGTTATCATATGCGCGGACTCGCCATTGACTTTACGTTCCCCGGCTTCAGAAACAGCAAACTCTCCCATGTTGCCAAGTCCTTTTACGCTGGGGGAGTCGGAACGTATGATGAATTCGTGCACATTGATACCGGACCTGTCCGGTACTGGTAGGTCTGGCATCATTTTTCGGTCAACCCCGGAGAGGTTGAAGTTTAAAGTATTTCCAAGGAGATTATCATGGGTAAAGAAGAAGACATGAAGACGGAACTCTTGCAGGCTATTATCCAGTATGTGAGAGACAACCATAAAGAGGCCATCGATAAGGCGTACGAATATTTCTGGGACGAAGGAGAGCCGGCCGATTTCCTCAAGGGGACCGCCCTGGAACTCGGCTTTATCAATTTTGAAGACTGGCTGGTTTTCGATTACAAGGCGGACGGAGGCAGCGAAACTTTCATCGATCTGTATGTCGGGAAGACCCCGGGATTGAAGGAAGGTGAGATCGCCCTGCTGAATAATATCAGGGATTCCGTACTGAGCATGTATGAGGTAATGTCCGTTTCGAAGGACAAGAGGATCGTTCTCAAAGACCTCCTTCTCGGTGAGGAGTACAGCGTCAGAGACAAGATCCTGACAAGAGGATTGAACAAGGGTGATGTCTTCGCAACCAGGCTTTTGAACCTTGACGGGAAATATGTCATGAGCGTCTGCGTATACCCTTTCACGGCAGGGCAGAAAAAGGATGTCCTCAGCAAGGTGGACAAACAGTTTGCCCGCTACAAAAAAAATGTAAGGAAGGACGGCACAATGAGGGATTACCTGAAAGATTACGGGGATGTCTTTAATCTCATCTGGATGCAGTATTGTGTTGACCCGTCCTCCCGGAAGTGATCTGCATCCCCCGCCGCACCGCGTGAGGCGTCCGTGGAAAAAGACTATTCTTCATCTCCTCCGATAGGCATCGCAGCCTATTCCGACTTTTATGATGTACCGGCAAAAAGGGTGTGGGGCGACTACTGGTTCAAGGAAAATCTCGTGCGCGAATTCAGGGCGGCAGGCTACCCGGTAGATAATTCCCGCCCGAAAATTCTCCTGCACCTTTTCGGGGAGCCGCTGAAAGAAGTCCCTGCCGCGACGTATAACATACTCTGGATTCACAGCCATCCCGACTGGATAAGCCCGGAAATACTCGGGAAGTACCACAAGATCTACTGCATCTCGAAACTCTTCACTGAAAAGATCGTGCGGATGGGGTTTAACGCCGAGTGGCTGATGATCCCCACCTTCATGACCCCCGCAGAACGGGAGATGAAGTACGACATCGTATTCGTAGGCAATACGAAGCAGGGAAAAACGAGAAAGATAGTCGGCGATATGGGCACCCCTTCCTGCAGCGTAAAAATATGGGGATGGGGATGGAAGGGGCTGATACCGGATGAATGGTACGGCGGAGAATATTACGAACATCGAATGCTCGGCAACCTTTATTCGTCGGCCAGAATTGTCCTGAACGATCATCACGGGGACATGAAGAGGGAAGGGTTTATCAACCCCAGGATCCTCGATGTACTTGCAAGCGGAGGTTTTGTCCTGTCCGACCGCGTCGAGGGCATGGATGACATTCTCCCTGGTTCGGTGCCCTCATACACTACGCCGGAGGAGCTGCGCAGGCTGCTTGAAGTCTACATGCGTGATGATGATGGAAGAAGGGAGCTAAGCCGGAAGGGCAGGGAGATAGCCCTGCAATACACTTACCGCGCCGCCTGCGCCGGGATAATAAGACATATATCTGCGGTCGGGTAAACTCTCCAGCCGGTCGGTCCGGGAGGTCTGCTCCCGGAATTCTCAACGGCCGGTAGTCTGAAAAAGCAGACTTTTGCTAAAGTATTAACATGGGCGATGACAAAGGGAAGACAAAAACCTCCGGCATAATAATCATCGGGAACGAGATACTTTCCGGCAAGGTTCATGATTCGAACTCCTTCTACCTTGCCTCCGAATTAAGGTCTCTGGGGGTCAGCCTGCTGCGGATTACCGTGATACCGGATGAAATCGGGGTGATAGGCAGCGAGGCCGTCAGGTTTTCGGAGGCCTACGACTATGTGTTTACGGCGGGAGGAGTCGGGCCGACTCACGACGATGTAACCATGGCGGGGATTGCCGCCGGTTTCGGGACGAAGCTGATTGTTCACCCTGAACTCGAACGGCGGTTCCGTCAGCGCTACAGGGAGGCCTGCAATGCGGCCATAATGAAAATGGCTGTTGTACCGGAGGGAACGCAGATAATCACCCACGAAGGCATGCGGTTCCCGGTGACGACGTTCAGGAACATATTTATCCTGCCCGGCATCCCGGAATACCTGCGGGAAAAATTTACGGTGATAAAGGAGAGGTTCAGGTCCTCTTCCTACTGCCTGAGAAAGTTCTTCATCAACGCCGATGAATCGGACATCACAGCCATTCTCAATTCGGTAGTTTCGGAAAACCCGGGCGTCTCGTTCGGTTCTTACCCCGTGTTAGGGAATCCGGAATATAAAGTCGTCGTGACTGCTGAATGCAAATCGGCTGATCTGCTTGGCAAGGCCGGGGAGGCGCTTCTGAAGGAACTTCCCGGAAAGATAATAGTCAGGATCGAATAGCGGAAACGGGCATGGGACACAAGAGAATTCTCGGAAAGACAAAAGACTTCATAACAGGGCGTGAGATTACAGATACCGACGACGAGAGGTACCGTCAGAAAATTGCGCGCTTACTGGTGGAAGAAAGGGGATATGAAAAAGGGGACGTCGAGGTAAAACTCAGGCTTGAGATGGCCATTCAGGGAAAGCCGGTGCTGTCGATGGTCGACTTTGCAGTCAACGTAAGCGGGAGGAGTTTTATGGTCATCAGATACGGCCCGGGGTCCATCGTAACGCGCGAGCGCCCCTCGCTGGCGACCGCCAGGCTCCTCCGGACATACCAGGTCCCTTTCACGGTCGTGACAAACGGGGAGGACGCCGAGGTCCTCGACACTGATTCGGGGGATGTAGTCGGCAGCGGGCTCGAATCGATCCCGGACAAGAAAACCGCACTGGAACAGCTGGACCATGTCATCTTCCGGCAGCTTTCCCCCGAGAGGATCGAGACCGAAAAGAGGGTCCTTTCGGCATATGACTGGCTCGAACACTCCCTCGAATGCGACGACGACTGGTGCGAGCCGGAATGAACCGGACGGGCGGCAGGCACAGGAAATGGGCCGGCAAGCTTTCAAGCCTGCAAGCTGACAAGCATATGCACGATTCACGGTTCAACCGGCTGCGGGCAACAGGAGGGCGGGTGTGCGTCTGCGTGCCCGCCCTCCCTTTTATGCAAAGCGGGATTATTCTCAGACAGCCTGCAGTTTCGGCGTCAGCGGTGTCTTCCCTTCAGCCACAATGTCTCCTTTAATGCCTATGACAACCTCGTGGTAGGGAATATCCTTCTTTGATGCCTGAATCGCCTGCTTCGCCAGATATGACAGTCCGCCGCAGCAGGGAACTTCCATCCTCAGCACCGTAACGCTCCTGACCGAGTTACCGGCTAATATCTCAGTCAGCTTCCCGTGGTAATACTCTGCGTCGTCGAGTTTCGGACATGCTATCAGCAACTTCCTGCCCTTGACGAACCTGCTCTGGAAATTTATGGTCGCGAAGGCGGTGCAATCGGCCGCCAGGAGGAGGTCCGCCCCCTCAAAATAAGGCGCGTTGGCGGCAACAAGCTTCAGCTGAACAGGCCAGTTTGTCAGTTCCGGTCTCATCTCGGCAGCCGCCGGGGCCGCCTCCGGCCTTGCGGAAAAATCGACGGGCCTTGTGCCGGGGCAGCTGTGGAACCCGGCCTTTTTCGTTTTGACCGCCTCCATATGAATATGTGTTGCCTCCTCGTCAAAGGGGTCCGACTCCCTCTGCACAACCGAAAGCGCACCTGTGGGACAACTGCCCAGGCAGGCCCCAAGTCCGTCGCAGTAAATCTCCTTCACAAGCCTCGCCTTGCCGTCCACGATCTGAAGGGCCGCTTCGACGCAATCCACAATACACTGGCCGCAGCCATTACACTTGTCTTCGTCAATGTTGATGATATTTCTTAACGCCATTTCATACCTCCGGGTGGTTTCTCAATTCTTGATTTAGTATAAAAGATGGGGAAGCGGCTTTCTATGATCTATATCATCAGAACCATCCGGCCTTCCTGTTTCGTGTAATTTCGAGAAGTTGGAAAAGGGCCGGAAGATGTAAAAAATGACAACAAAAGCAGGCTCAGCTAACCGGCATAAGGCAGGCAGGCGGGTGCAAGCCCAAACACGGGCCGTGTCCACCTGCTTGCCGGCCGGCAATGCGTAATAAATACCCGGGACCGGCTGATCAATGAACCTGCGCCAGCCGCTTCTTTTCAGCAGCATAGGCCTTTTTCCCCGCGTCGAACGAGGCCGAGACAAGTGACTTCCTGCCCGCAAAATAATTCTCCGCCTTTTTTGCGGAGCCGGTCACTTTGTCCCTGCCGCGCAGTGCGTAACACTCAGCCCGCGCCTTCACGTCTGATGCAAGGCCGCTGATCTTCCCTCTCGTCTCTTTCCCGGCTGCCGGTGCAAAGAGCAGGGCTGCTCCCGTTCCGACAAGGCCGCCGAGGATGAAAGTCGCCGGTTTCAAAAAGACATTCTTTTTTGTCATGGTCGTTTCCTCCTTTCACACTTCGTCTTCTTCTATAAAAATATTATTGCGGGTTCCGCAGATTAGCAATTCGACTATGCGCCGCCGGAGGCCGCCCTCCGGGCTGAATAGACCAAAATACGGTGTTAATGAGCGAAAATCAGGCTCTGGCTTGCTTTGGCGAGGGTTTGGCGATGCGGGCCCCTGGAACGACAATCCGGCGAAAGCCCCGGGCCCATGAGTGGGGGAGGGATGCGCTTTGGCGCTGCCGCAGGAGTTTTTGTTACTATGAAAGAACGGCAAATGAACAGCACCAGGAGGTTTGAAATGGCTCTTTTTCAGATCGATAAGAAGAAGTGCAGGCGCGACGGTATCTGCGTAGCGGAATGCCCGGTCAGGATCATCGAGCTCAGGGAGGGGTCACCGGTGCCCGAGCCTGTGGAGAAGGCGGAGAATTTTTGCATACGGTGCGGCCACTGCGTGGCGGTCTGTCCGCACGGGGCCTTCGCCCACGCCGATATCGCGGTTAAAGACTGCCCGCCTGTCAATAAGGAACTGCGTCTTACAGCGCGGCATGCCGAGCATTTCCTTCGGTCGCGGAGGTCCATCCGCACATATAAAGATAAGCCCATCGAGCGGGAGAAGCTACAGAAGCTCATTGAGGTGGCCCGCTATGCCCCGAGCGGCACGAACAGCCAGCGGGTCCAGTGGCTCGTCCTCAACTCGAAGGAGAGAGTCCGTGAGGTCGCCGGTATGACCGCCGACTGGATGCGCCATTTGATCGAAGAGGACAATCCCGTTGCCAGGGGATACCGCCTCAGGGGCATTGTCAATGCCTGGGATTCGGGCATCGACTTTATCTGCAGGGGTGCGGCAGGCCTCGTTATCGCCCATGCACCTGCCGATTATCCGGCGGCCCAGGCTGACTGTACCATTGCGATCACCTTTCTGGACCTGGCGGCCCCTTCCTTCGGACTCGGCACCTGCTGGGCCGGGTTCTTCATGTTCGCCGCGGCCCAGTGGCCGCCCCTCAGGCAGGCCCTGGGTCTGCCCGAAGGACACGCCTGCTTCGGCGCCATGATGATCGGGTATCCTAAGTACAGATACCACCGGTTGCCGCCGAGAAAAGAGCCGGTTATCAAGTGGGTGGAGTAAGCTGCCTCTTAATTGTGCAGCACATGGCGAGGCCGGCCGGGCCGGGCCGTTATCTCAATGCGATCGCCCGTTCAGGGCAGACCTCCTGACAGCAGAAACAGGCGATGCACATGGAGCTCTCCACCGCCGGGAGATTGTCGCGAAGGGACAGTGCCGATGCCGGACAGTGCTCCACGCAGGTGCCGCAGCCGGTGCATGATGCGGGATCTGCCGCCGGCCTCACGATCGTCCTTCTGTGGATCATCTCCTGCAGTACCTGGTTGTGAGCGGTTGCTTCGCCTCCCAACGGAGGCAGCTTGAAACCGGGCAGCCGCTTCAGCTCGCCGAGGACCTCGACAGAGTTGAGATCGTAGTCTCCCAACCCCGCCTCTTTTGCCTTCTGTAAGAACCGCAGACGCCCCGGCTCGCAGCCCATCATCGTGGCGATGACGGCATCCACGGCCACCGCATTGTCCGAGGCGAGAATCAGACCGATCTGCCTGAGGTCGGGAGAAGCCGGGCCGTTGCCCTCCATTCCGACAACGGCGTCAACGATAAACAGATCGGGCACCCGCAGCCGGAAAACATCGACCACGACTTCATGAAAGCGCGCGGGACTGCCTGCCGCCTTGTGCAGCATCGCCTTCTGTGCGCCCGCCAGAAAACCGTAGCTGTTTTTGATCGCGCCGGTCATAACGGTCAGGCCGTGTGTCTTGAATTTAGGAAGGCTTATTATGATGTCTGCATCCAGCACCGCCCGGGAAACGGTCACCTGGCTCATAAACTCGTTGTTAAAGGGGACATTCCGCGAATCGTTCCCGATGTTCCGGTAATATCCCTTTGCCGCCTCCATCAGCCCCGTCCTCCGAAAGCATTCCTCGTTTGCGCCATAGTCGAAGAGGCCGGGATTGTCGCCGACAACGATCGAGGCAGGCTGCATCGTTTCCACCTTTTCCACAACTGCGCGAAGCACCGCCGGATGGGTCACGATGCTCTCTTTTGCCTCGGAGGCGCGAAGCACGTTGGGCTTTATCAGTACACTCCTGCCCCGGCATGCAATGGGAAAAAGTTCAAAGGCCCTGTCTACGGCCTGCCGGACGGTATCATAGGAAGCCGGATGAATCAGTACTGCTGGCATATTCTTCACCTCTCACCACATCTTGTTGTACAACGGCGGCTACGAAAGTCCCTTTCCGGGACTGGAAGAGGCTTTTCGTCAGCGTCTCTTCAGTTTAACATCCATCGTTATTTTATTTCACCGCCGCTTTTCGCACCGGGCGATGCTCTCCACACCTCCTTCACTGTTGGCATGCGCCGGTATATACTTATATCATGAAGGTACTGGCGGGCCAACTCTACATTATAGTGCTGAGCCTCTGGGTCGGCGGCATGTCTCTTTTCACCTTCATACTGACGCCCGTTATCTTCAGATCGTATACGCGGGACGAGGCAGGCAGGGTTGTGGGGAAGCTCTTCCCTTCCTATTTCCTCTTTACGCTGGCGGTCAGCGCCGCTGCATGGACTTTATTTT
>JBJKOV010000348.1:0-6277 GCA_046707105.1 Thermodesulfovibrionales bacterium | reverse complement strand
AATGCTTCGAGGCCGAAGACGCCGAATGGAGGGGCATAGGCATAATACCGGGGAGCGGTCTCGGACTGAGGGATAAATACAGGGGCCGTGATATCAGGTCGGTCTGCAACGTGGAGGTCCCGGAGGCCAGTGAGCCTAAGGCCTGCTCCTGCGGCGAAGTTCTCAGAGGGATAAAGATCCCCACGGACTGCGCTCTCTTCGGCAGGGCCTGTACGCCCGAAAGGCCGGTGGGCCCCTGTATGGTGAGCTCCGAGGGGAGCTGCGCCGCCTATTACAAGTATCGTTCGGCTGTATGAACACAATAAAAGGCAATAGTTCACCGCAGAGACGCAGAGGGCGCAGAGAGTGTACCTTATATATTTCTGCTGGGCAGAAATATATAAACTGCCGTGAGGCGAGTTTTTTTTGTTTCCGGCCTCTCACCGGAAAACAAAAATTAACTGAATCTCTGCGAACTCTGCGTCTCTGCGGTGAAATGCATTTTGGTCCCGGCTATGCCGGGTTAAGGTAAAGTGAGGTGAATTCTTGGAACTGATACAGATGGGGCATGGAAGCGGCGGGAGGATGATGCACAGGCTCGTGCGGGATTATTTCGCCCCTGCCTTCGATATCAGGACCCTCAACGACTCGGCTGTTATCGGCGATTTTTCGAGGGGAAAGGTGGCGGTGACTACCGATTCCTACGTGGTATCCCCTCTCTTTTTCCCGGGCGGCGATATCGGCGTACTTTCTGTCTGCGGGACCGTGAACGACCTCGCCGTTTCAGGGGCGCGGCCTCTCTATCTTACTGCCGGCTTCATCATCGAGGAGGGTTTTCCGCTTGACGACCTGGAAAGGATTCTGCGGTCCATGAAGGCCGTCGCGGATGAAGCAGGTGTGAAGATAGTGGCTGGAGATACGAAGGTTGTCGACAGGGGAAAGGGCGACGGAGTGTTTATCAACACGGCGGGATTCGGTATAGTGGAAGACGGCGTGGACATTTCGCCGCTTCGGATGAGGGCCGGTGATAAAGTCATTGTGAGCGGGTCGATAGGGAACCATGGCGTCGCTGTGATGGCGGAGAGGAACGGCATAAGCTTCGATCCCCCGCTGCTGAGCGATGTGCGGCCGCTGAACGGACTTGTCGCGGTCATGCTCGCAAAGACCGCCAATATCCGCACGATGAGAGACCCGACGAGGGGAGGCCTGGCGACGACGCTCAAGGAGTTTACCGACGATTCCGGCATGGGCATAGTCATCGAAGAGGGCTGCATCGAAGTCAGGCCCGGCGTGAGGGGCGCATGCGATCTCCTGGGGCTCGACCCATTGTATATCGCAAATGAGGGGATACTCGTCGCGGTTGTCGGTCCGGGCGATGCGGACATGCTTGTGGAGGAAATGAGAAAGACGGAAGCCGGCGCAAGGGCCTCTGTAATCGGCGAAGTGGTCGAATCTCCGGGGAAGACGGTCTTATTGAAAACTGAGATCGGCGGGAGTAGAATAGTTGACATGCTGACGGGAGACCAGCTGCCGAGGATATGCTGAATACGGAAAGGACGACGGGAAGCTGATGGGCGTGAGTGAGAAGGTGGTGGTGAGATTGAACGACGGTAGCCTCCTCAAGGGCTATCTCAGGGATTTTTCGCCTGCCTTGCCGGAGCTGTCTTTTGAGGAGGCAGGGACGGCCGTGACGAAGCCGGTGAAGCTCGAAGACGTGAAGGCCGTGTTTTTTGTGAAGTCCTTTGAGGGCGACCGAGGGTACAGGGATAAGAAATCGTACGGGTACGCCCCTGTCAAAGGGCAGCGTGTCTTCGTGAAATTCAATGACGGCGAATCACTCGTCGGCTTTCTTGAGGGGGAGGTGCCGTGGGAGAGGGGATTTTTTCTTTCCAGGCAGCGGAGTCTGAAGGGGTTTTACCTCCTGCCCGCTGATGAGGATACGAATAATACGAAGGTTTTTGTGGTCGCCTCTTCGGTGGGTGATGTCACCGTGGTGCCGGCACAGACGGAGAAGACATGATACTGGGAGTCAACATAGATCACGTGGCGACTTTGAGGCAGGCCAGGCTCGGCATTGAACCCGAACCGGTCATGGCGGCATCTCTAGCGATACTCGGAGGGGCCGACGGCATCACCGTTCATCTCAGGGAAGACAGGAGGCATATCAACGACAGGGACCTCGACATGTTGAGGAGCTTTGTCCCGATCGAGCTGAACCTCGAGATGGCGGCCACCGACGAGATGGTGAAGATCGCCTCGAAGAAGAAGCCGGACCTTGTGACCCTTGTTCCGGAGAAGAGGAAGGAGCTTACCACCGAAGGCGGACTCGACGTGAAGGCGGGCAGGAAGGCCATCACCAGGGCGGTAAAGATTCTGAAGGCAAACGGGATGAAGGTGAGTCTGTTCATCAACCCCGATTCCGAGGACATAGAGATATCGGCGGAGACGGGCGCCGACATGGTCGAGATACATACCGGAGGGTACGCCAACGCGAAGGGCGCGAAGCAGGAAAAGGAACTCGCCCGCGTCATAAAGTCGGTGAGCAAGGCTGTCGAGACAGGCCTCCTGGCGAACGCGGGACACGGCCTGAATTATTTCAACGTATCGGCAATCGCCGAACTGGAGGAGATACGCGGGCTCTACATCGGCCACAGTATCATATCAAGGGCTGTCCTCGTGGGTCTGGAAAGAGCTGTCAGGGAGATGAAGGAACTGACAGCTAAAAGCCGGCGTCATTAATATCTCTGAAAAAGAAACTGCTTCACCGCAGAGGCGCAGAGGGCGCAAAGAGTTTAATATTATATATTTCTGCTGAGAGGGCAGAAATATATAAACTTTCGCGATGAGCTTTTTTTGTTTTCCGGCCTCTCACCGGAAAACAAAATTAACGGGACCTCTGCGAACTCTGCGTCTCGGCGGTGAAAATATTTTAGGTTCCGGCTTTGCCGGATCAGGAGTGAGGAACTCTAACCTGCCTGTATGATCTACGGAATCGGAATAGACATCGTGAGGACCGAGCGGATGAAGAAGGCGGTCGACAGGTGGGGCGACAGGTTTCTTCACCGGGTCTTCACCGGCAAAGAGATCGCCTACGCCCATGAAAGAAACGATCCTTCTCTCTCGCTTTCAGTGAGGTTCGCCGCAAAGGAAGCGCTCATCAAGGCGATAGGAGCGCGGATACCCGTCTCGCTCACAGATATAGAAGTCGAGAGCTCAGGAAACGGCCGTCCCTTTATCAAGGTGAAGGGCGCGCTTGAGGCCTTTTTTAAAGAGGAAGAGATAAAATGCGCCCACCTCAGTCTCAGCCACGAAAAGGACTACGGCGTCGCCTGCGTGGTGGTAGAGAAGTAGCAAAGGGTTCACGCTCTACTTCCGGGTTAAGAGGCAGTTGTCGGGCGGTCGAAGAAATGAATAACAATAAGATGCCCATTTAACATAGCAAGGGATGTACTTGGCCCCGATGAATGCCTTTTCAACCAGATATTGTTCGAATCCCCCGAGCACGATCCCCAAGAATAATAAAAACTCACAATTATACCGCTGCTATATAATAATGCTGTGGACGATGTTATATAGAACAAACTCGGCTTGATCAAGACAATTCGGGAGAAAATGTTGACTTTGAGAACGCACCAAGAATAAAATGCAACGAACTATAGAAGAAACATAAAAAAGAATGTTGGCACACAAATAGAATATGAAAATTAAAAATTGCATATCAGTCCTTCCGTCCTTTGCGGAGGCCACGAGTATAACCAAGCACATAGAACCCCCAACACAGTGCAATGACATTTAAAAGGAGCGAAAATATGAGTTTACAAAGTCTATCTTCGTGGCTTGTTTTAGGCTCAATTATATTTCCATTGCTCGGGGGGCTTTGTGGAATCGGAGCTTGGTATGTATCAGGCAAATTAGATGAAGAACGGAAAATAAAAATAGAATCATTAGAAAAAGCGACTAAACTGCGGCACATTTCAAACGACCAACGAGTGACACTATTAACTGCATTAACAAAATGTCCGAAAGGCAAGGTCTGGATAACAGCGCCCGACGGAGACCAAGAATGTAAAGCGTATGCTGCCCAAATATCGGAAGTCTTTCGATTCGCTGGCTTAGACGCTGAATGGGGTGGCCAAATGGGAGTGAGGTTCGATAGTGGCGTATCCATTTTCTCTGAGGGCGCAGCCAACGAAAAAACGACATCGGGGATACAAGAGGCATTCAAGGCCGCTGGTATAGATTGTCCGAGATCAGCCCGCAGCACATTAAATGACCACGCTCTCATTAATGTAATGGTAGGCATCAGAAAATAAGAGCTGAGAAATAGAAAAAGTGCCAACAAAAGCATCCATCCGACACGGCATAAGCGTGTTGATTTTTTGCATTTGTTGGTTGCCCCGTGCGGCTGATGCACTACGTTAAAACCATGAAATAAAATGAAACAATATATAGCGGCCATAGTATCAAGTATATTTCTGACGACTATCTTTTTGTTACTGCTCATTGCGTTTCAAGTCGATATTGCATCTCTTTTTGGACTGAGTCAGAACCCACTGTCTGCAATATCCATATTAAAAGACATCGCTGTCCCTCTAGCAGCATCATTCGGTGGTGCGGTAGCCGGCGCGCTGGTCGCCTTCAAATTGCAAAATAACAAGGAAGAACGTAAAGAAAAAGAAGCGGAGCTCACATCGCTAAATAAGACTATGCTGGCGTTAGAGGCGCAATTAAATGATCTATATACCATCAAAAAATCATCTATTCTGCCCGTCTGCAAAGAGCCACTTAGGTTTGTGGCAATTCAGCCTTTGGCTGCGGTTGAACATGTCTCAGAACGAGTTGACGTAACTTTTTCTACTGCTCTCATTCGTCTCAAGAAGGGCACTTTGATACAACAAATAAGAATTGCTGAAAAGCGATATCTGAATGTAATAAACACATTGAGGCGCCGTGATTCAGCAAAGGAACATTTTGACGGCATGACGCTCGCGGCAGGCATAAATACTTTTGATGTTTACTCATTACAGGATTTATACAATGTTGTCGGTCCAAACTACTTAGCAATGCTATATAGAATAACAGAGGATTATATTTCCTTGCTCGATGATGCCATTACCTCTTTATGGGAAGCGATGAAGGCACTTGAGTCAGTTTTAAATGAGTTTTATAAAGACAAGGATTTGGGAAGATTAGCATATGAAATAGATGAAGAAAAGAAGGCCATTCTCGCAGCAACACCTAAGCCGCTTATAGAGAGTGAGCTCGCCTTGCTCAAACTTGTAGGCCATAAATCGAAGAATGAATAGGGTTTTAACAAATCAATCGAGCCGACAGTGAATAGCCTCAGCGGTTTTTTTAAAATGCTGGTTGCCACTGCGGCTCATTGTAGTCGTTATAAGGCGAAAAATATATGAAGACAAAAATTAAAAAAATTATCGCAATGAACATCGGCAGCGTTATCACTTTGCTTCTGGTATTGTTTTCGGTTGTTGTCTTTGCCGACGACTTAAATCATCAGTTCTTTGTTGCGGCGGTGGAAGGACAGGTTGAAATTGTTAAAGCTTTGTTGGCACAGGGCGCTGATATCAACACTAAAGGCCGTTACGACCTGACTGCCTTGATGTTGGCGGCCAGAAACGGGGATACAAGGATCGTTACTGTGTTGCTTGAGGGAGGGGCTGATGTCAACGCAAAAGATGTTACGGGCGAAACTGCTTTGATGGCGGCTGCATCATTGGAGAATACGGAGATTGTTATGGCTTTGCTGGCTAAAGGTGCCGAAGTTAACGCAAGAAGTAAGGCGGGCACTACGGCTTTAATAGAAGCTGCCCACGCTGGCGACCCTGCCAGCGTTAAAGCTTTATTGGATAATGGCGCTGATATTAACGCTAAAAATAATAACGGCCAAACTGCTTTGGACATTGCGATACTTGTCAGTAAAATACCTGTACCTGCGCGTCCGGAGATGCAAAAGCAAATGGAAGACGTGATAGAACTGCTTAAAAACGCCGGCGCTCAAACAAACTGAGAAAAACTGAGGGGCCTTGAATCTTAAATTTGAACGAAAAACAAAAGAAAGACGAATACAAGAACGTATAACACGGCCATCGAGCAGACCGGGAATGGCCTCTGTGGTTTTTTTCATAGTTGTCGGCCCGGCAGCTCATGGCTGTCGTTCTGTGAAGATAAATAAATGAATAAAATAACACTGTCAATTATCCAGGGTCTTTCTGGTTCAGTCGGATTTGGCGTTCTGTTTTTCAAAGGTTATTCGGCCAAAACGGCATTTATATTTTTG
>JBJKOV010000347.1:0-1772 GCA_046707105.1 Thermodesulfovibrionales bacterium | reverse complement strand
CTCGGGCATGACGAACAAACAAACGAACGGGGCTGTCTTCCGGAACCAGGTTCCGGCAGTTTTGGCCGACAGCTTACGGCTGAAGGCTTGCAGCTTTTTCCCGGAGGAGAAATAAATGACACCTGAGGAAAAACTGGATTCGCTCGGGATTATCCTGCCTGAGACCCCCAAGCCTCTTGGGTCTTATGTCCCATTCGTGAGGACCGGGAATATAATCTACCTGAGCGGTGTACTCCCGATGACGGGCGGGAAGCTTACGAGGACCGGAAGGGTGGGGGAATCGGTCACGCCCGAGGATGCCGCCCTAGGTGCGCGCACCTGCGCAATAAACGCGCTGGCCATTTTGAAGTCGGCGGTCGGCAGCCTGGACAAGGTGAAAAGGTGCGTCAGGATCTCGGGCTTTGTCGCCTCCGCCGGGGAGTTTACCGGTCAGCCCGGTGTGATCAACGGGGCATCCGATTTTATGTTCGAAGTGTTCGGCGAGGCCGGCAGACATGCCAGGTCCGCAGTCGGCGTAAACGTCCTTCCTCTTGACTCGCCGGTCGAGATAGAGTTCATCTTCGAAGTAGCGGAATGACGGGCGCCTTGGGGAAATATTCTCTTCGCCCCCGCCGTCCTTTCGTATACTTCATTCAACTGCAAGGATACGTATGACCGTTACCGGCCTGGGACAGTGTTCGCTTGATTATCTTGCCCTGGTAGATAGTTATCCTGAAATAGATACAAAAAAGGAAGTCCTTGAATGGCATGAGCAGGGTGGAGGTCCCGTCGCAACTGCACTGGTCGCCCTGTCACGCCTGGGCGTGAGGTGCAGGTTCTACGGAATCATCGGCGACGATGCGGAGGGAGAAAAGATACGGCGTTCGCTCGTCGATGAGGGCGTTGACGCGAGTGGACTTAAAAGACGGGAAAACGCTTCTTCCCAGGTCGCCTTCATAGCGGTGGAGAAGGTCTCGGCGAAGAGGACCATATTCTGGAAAAGGCCTTCCGGCAGTGCCATGGGTGCGGAAGAAATCGGTGAGGATTTTTTTGAGGGCTGCAACTTTCTTCTGCTCGACGGCCTTATGAGGGAAGTGTCGCTCCGGGCCGCCGAAGGCGCAGCCGCCCGCAGGATTCCGGTGATGCTGGATGCCGGCACTGCGCGGCCCGGTCTTCTCGAAATAGCGGAACGGTGCGACTACCTGGTCGCCTCGGAGGGTTTCGCGAGGGGCAACGGATGGGACCTCTCTCCCGAATTCCTCGGGCGGAAGAAAGAAGCGCTCGGCCTCAGTGCCCTGACGATAACGCTTGGTGCGGAGGGCAGCATTACTCTTTCTGACGACAGGATATACCGGGTGCCGCCCTTTACCGTGGAGGCCGTCGATACAACGGGGGCCGGCGACGTCTTTCACGGCGGATATATCTACGGGCTCCTTCAGGGCTGGGAGATCCGGGATACCGTCATTTTCGCCTCTGCTCTTGCCGCCATGAAATGCAGGAATATGGGAGGCAGGGCGGGAATTCCCCTGCTGGACGAGGTGAGGGCGTTCCTGGGAGAGAGAGGACATATGATATAATCCTTCTGTCGCATATTCCTGAGTGTAGTCGTTCCGTGTTTATTTTCTAATAATTAAGCCGTATTGTGTAAAGTAAGCAAAGACATATATTCACCGCAGAGACGCCGAGTTCGCAGAGATTCAGTGATTTTTATTTTCCGGTGAGAGGCCGGAAAATAAAAAAAGAGTTTCTCAGGGCAGTTTATATATTTCTGCCCTCTCAGCAGAAATATATAA
>JBJKOV010000346.1:0-4924 GCA_046707105.1 Thermodesulfovibrionales bacterium | reverse complement strand
CTGCTGAGAGGACAGAAATATATAAACTGCCATGAGGACAGGCTTTTTGTCTTCCGGCCTCTCACCGGAAAACAAAATTGACTTAATCCCCGCGTCCTCTGCGTCTCTGCGGTAAAGGCATTTCGGTTCGCCTTTGCCGGGTCAGGTTAACTTATTCTCATTTTCGACTGCAGTTCCCGGGGCGATGATGTATCATGTCAGTAATGCGTGAGAATCTTCTGAAGGAAGCCGCACATGCCACCCCTGACCCCGTGAGGTCGCTCAACAACCTCTTGTCCTTCCTCTCCGAAAATCCTTCTCTTGATGATGAACTTGAATCCAGCATCCGGCCGGTCTCGATGCTTTTCAGTTTCAGCCAGTTCCTGGCCAACTACTGCATTACAAACCCGGACGCTCTCTTCGTTGCTTTAAGGGACGTCGATTCGGCCAGTGACAGGGAAACCCTCTCGATTTCCCTGGAAGAGAAGCTGGATTCTGTGACCGAACCCGGGGGCGGCGTACGTGCCTTTCCCCTTCCTTCCACCGATCCTCACATGGCCGCAGTAAGAAGGTTCAAAATGGGTGAAATCCTGCGAATCACTCTCGGGGATATTCTTGGGAAGAACGACCTCGTGGACGTAATGCTAAAACTCAGCGCACTGGCAGACGTCATTATTGAAAATTCTCTCCGAGTGGCCAGAGATTCGCTCAACGGAATTTACGGACGCCCACAAAATGACGACTTCGCGGTGATTTCACTGGGAAAACTCGGCGGAGAAGAACTTAATTTCAGTTCCGACGTCGACCTTATATTCGTTTATGGGGATGAGGGAGGTGAAACGGGGGGTGTCTTGACACATCAGGGGGTCTCCAAAAACAGGATCAGCAGCCACGAGTACTACTGCAAGCTGGGGGAATCTCTCACACGCTTTTTGTCTCTGAAGACGAGTGACGGCTTTGCATACCGTGTCGACCTGAGATTGAGACCGGAGGGTCAGAAGGGGGCCATCGCCCTCGCTCTCAGGAGTTATGAAACGTACTACGAATCATGGGGCAGGGCGTGGGAACGGGCGATGCTGATAAGGGCCCGGCCAGTTGCCGGCGATCCGGGGCTCGGAGATGACTTCATCGAGACGGTCAGGCCCTTCGTGTATAGAAAATATCTTGACTACAGTTCGATCGACGAGATAAGGCAGCTTAAGACGCGGATCGACACAACATTCAAGAAGGGTGACATAAAAAGGGGATACGGCGGAATAAGGGAGATAGAGTTTTTTGCACAGGCCCTGCAGCTGATTTACGGCGGCAGGGAGCCGCTGTTGAGAGAGAGAAGCACGCTGAAGGCGCTGCACCGTCTCCTGCAGAAAGCATTAATAGGGCAGGGCGATTATTCCGTGCTTGCCGACAACTACCGTTATCTCAGGACGCTCGAACACAGGCTCCAGCAGGTCAACGACCTCCAGACCCACACCTTGCCTTCCGGCGATGCCGACCAGGTTGTGCTCGCCAGGAGAATGGGATTTCATGACAGGACATCTTTTGTTTCGGATCTTGAAAAGAGGAGGGCTGGAGTGAGACAAATCTATGACTCTCTCTTTGCCGATAAACAGGAGCGGACAGAGGCAAGCGGCACATTTTTTAACGAAGAACTTACCGATGCGGAGCTGCGGGATGCGCTTTCGGAAAGCGGTGTCGAAGATGCCGAGCGGGCCGTCCGGAACATCAAGGCCATTAAAGACAGCACACTTACCTTCCAGACGCTGAGAGGAAGAAGGCTTCTGGGTGAAATACTCCCGAAGTTTATTGACTCCGCGCTCATGAGCAGTGAACCGGATACCGCACTGAATCACCTCCAGTCTTTCGCGGCCTTCCTGGGTATGAATGAATCTTATCTTGAAATGTTCAGCCGGGAGCAGGGACTGATTGACACGCTTACATATGTATTTGCCCAGAGCGAATATTTGTCAAAAACCCTTATGGCAAGGCCTCAGTATCTGGAGATGATAGGATGGCAGGCGGCCGTCAGAAAGAGTCTTGCGGGACTGGCCGGGGAAGTGAGGGCCGGGATTGAGGACAGCCGTTCCGTCGGCGATGCGATTAGGGTGCTGAGAAGGGCGGAAGAAATCAGGCTCGGGCTTTTGTTCCTCCGTAAAAGGGTGGATGCCGCCGACGTAAACAGGGGGTTGAGCAAGGCGGCGGAAGCGATACTGTCGGTCTGCGCGGAAAATATTGACGAAGGATTCGGGGATATGGCTGTGGTCGGTTTTGGAAAACTCGGCGGTAGAGAAATCACCTTCGGCTCTGACCTTGACATTATATTTGTTGCTGGAGCGGAAGTGTCGCAGTCCAATACAAAGGCGGCCGAAAAATTCCTGAGGATACTCATTTCCTATACGCGTGAAGGCATCGCTTACAGCGTCGACACGAGACTGCGTCCCGAAGGTTCGAAGGGACCGCTTGTATCCACCGTAGCGAGTTTCCGGGGATACTATGAGCTGGCGGCGGCGTTCTGGGAATTCCAGGCCCTTCTGAAGGCCAGGCCTGTCGCCGGGAGCCGGGAAACTGGCGTCGCCTTCATTCGCATGGCAAGAGAGGTGCTGATATCTAAGGGTACAGACATATCGGGCTCGGATATAAAACAGATGAGAGAAAGGATCATGAGAGAACTATCGAAGGAGTCCGAAGGGTACGACATCAAGCTTGGTCCGGGGTGTATCGAGGATATAGAGTTCACCGTTCAGTATCTCCAGCTTCGAAACTGCCGGAGGCACCCGGGCATATTGGTCCAGGGAACGACAGATGCAATGAAACGACTCGAAGGCGCCGGGATCATGAGCAGGGCCGACGGAGATGCACTGAAAGAGACTTATCTTTTTTACCGCACCATCGAGAGTTTCCTCAGGCTCAAGGGGGAGGGTGTATTGAGGCGCGAAGGCAGCATGGCTCACGTCGTAGCAGGCTTTATGGGATTTGAAGCGGCGGAACACTTTGTCGCTTACCTTGAGAAAAAAAGAGGGGAGACCCTGGAAATAACGGACCGGTACCTCGGTTGACCGGCCGTCCGGTTTTCGGAAGGATTCCGGACAAGCCGGAATGACGAAAAAGACAAGAAAGTACCCACACTGATCCACGATGCGCCTTCATTTTCTATCACAGGCCGACCCGTTAAGAAGTAACAAGGCTACTGCAGAAGAAGGTTTTGGGGGATGGATATCTGTCCGAATGGTGAGCAGAGGTACGACCCATGTATAAGGAACGGGACCCAAGTGAGCGTGGACCCCGAAACAGGAAGTGTGTCACTCGCGTCTGTCCTGAGCGAGCCGAATACGTGTGTGTCTAAAATGGCCTGTACGAACTGTGCGAGCAGGGCTGCGTCTTCAGGGTCATAGTAGCACCCGAAGAGATCGAGGTCCTTTGTTTCTCGGACCTTATAGGACGGCCGAAGCCTTGATATTTTCAGCCCGAGGTCGAGGAGGAATTTCAGTCGGCGGTAACGGAAGGCCGGCATAAAGAAGCGGAAGTTATCGGCCGATTTCTGTCCGGGATGGAGGACCCAGAAAGGGAGGTATTGCACGTCGCCGGCTTCTCCTGATTGTACTGCGTCGGCGACCTGATATTGAACCTCGCACAATTCACTTCCGCAGAGCTGCCAGGCCCTGCCGCAGGTCTTGCAGAAAAAGATAGTGTTGTCCTTTCTCACCGGAAAATCCCAGCCGCAGTTGGGACAGGTGAGGGGCCGAAAGCCGATAACCGTGGGAGTGTCTCTGAACTCCCTGTCCAGTGTTTCATAAACGGATATATGGGCGTCCGCTTTAACCACCGCCTCAGATACGGCGTCTATTACGGTCACAAGAGGTGCGCCTCTACTTTCCATTTCGACGAACCAGAAAGGGAAATAAACAAGGGAGAGGATTTTGCCGATGACCTTGCGGTACAGGAGTTGTTTGTCAGTGGCGGTCCTCAGTCCCAGAGATTCGGCCGCATCCGGTCCCATGGCGGGATGCACAATCTTTCCCATGGTCTTCAGCGCGTCAGGACGGAACAGCTCCAGTCTGAGGACGGACGGTCTTACTCCGAGAGAATAGAGACCGGTCCCGTCCAGATCGCAGGCCAGGAAATTCTTCTCGATATACCTGTCGTTTAAAATGACGTCGCCGTTTTCGTAAAGTGAGCCGCCTGTCCCGCGTCTGCGGCTCTCATTGGAGTCAACGTTTTCCTCCCCTCCAGGTTGATTATCTTCACCCGCAGCTTTTTCAGGCATTGCGAAACAAGGGACATCTGCGGCTTCACGATGCGGGCCGAAGGTTCTTCCGAAAAGAGTTTCCATCAGTTCTCCGGCCGTATCCAGTATTGAAGACCAGCCGCCGAGAGCGGACGGTCCATTTCTTCCCTGAGCGGGCCACCCGAAGGTCCCCTGGTTTATCTCTCCGGAATATCCATCCTCCGGCATGGGTTTCGGCGCAGGCTTTTCCCACGAGAAGTCCTGTCCTGTCATCCTGTAATAGGGGATGAAGTAAAGCCGGGCATTGATCCCGCGGAAGTCGCCGCGGCCCATGTTCCTCTGGGCCATCACGGCAAGAGCCACCGCCCGGCGCTCGTCCAGTTTGGGCGATACGGAATAACTAAGGAGTTGTTTCCGGCCGGTGACGAGCAGGTTCGATCCGCAGTGACCGCAAGTAATCGCATTCGACCCTTCGTCGAAATCGAGGGGCGCCCCGCAGGAAGGGCAATCTGTAGCAACAATAACGCTGTTCATGGTTTTGTTCTGCCCGGAGATTCAGAATATCTAGTGCAGGCTCTATAGTGTTCCCTGGATCTTCTTACATGGATTTTCTCAAAAAAAACCCATGCATCGTCATTCCCGAGGTAGTAATCGGGAATCCATTGTCTTTGAAGACAGAGCACCCTGGATTCCCGCCTTCGCGGGAATGACGGCCAAGAAACA
>JBJKOV010000345.1:0-1961 GCA_046707105.1 Thermodesulfovibrionales bacterium | reverse complement strand
GACTTCTTGTTCGATTCCAGAACAAACTCCGCAGTCTTCTTGTATCTTCGGAAATGTCTCCTGTCCTTCAGTGCCATGGGAGCGCCTTCCTCTGTATGTTTCAGGACGATTGAATCAGTCGAGGAAGCGAATGATACGTGATTGTCTTATTCATTGTCAACAGGAAAAAATGAGCGACTATTGACGCTGCCGGCTTCAGACTTGCCGCCTGTCGTCGATCGCGGCGACCTCTTTCATCTCTTGCCGATTACAGCCAGGTCCCCGGCCCCTATCCTTTTCAGTTCACCCGAGGGCAGGCGCACGAGCAGCATGCCATCATCATCGATGTCTTCGGCAAATCCGGATATCTTCCGGTTTCCCTCGGTTACGCATACATGCTTCCCCGGTGTACAGGACAGCTGTCTCCATCTATTGATGAGAGAGGGCCTCCCTTCATTCACGATGGCGCTGTAAGATTTCTCGAACTCCTCCAGTATCGCCGCGATCAGTCCGCTGCGTGAGTGATGCTTCCCCCCCTCGGCCTTTATTGAAGTCGCCGTCTCCCTTATGGCGGCGGGAAAAGAGCCGGGATCCATGTTCACGTTAATTCCGATGCCTATTACGGCCCAGGCGATCCTGTCGCGATCAACCCTTGTTTCGGTCAGGATGCCGCCGACTTTCTTACCCTTTATCATAAGGTCATTGGGCCATTTTATCGAAACGTCGACGCCGCATCTCTCCCTCAGGGCGTTTGTACAGGCCACCGCACTCAGGATGGTCAAGAGAGTCGCATCCTTCGGCCCGATCGAGGGCACCAGGACAACGCTCATGTAAATATTGAGTCCCGGAGGGGAAATCCATTGTCTTCCGAGCCTGCCCCTGCCCTTTTCCTGTGTGTCTGCGACTATGACGGTGCCCCCTGCCGGCTTCTTGTTCAGGCAGAGTGCCGCAGCGGTCTCGTTGGTAGAATCCACGGATTTGTAGCAGACGACTTCCTTCCACATGGCGCCGCCCGCCCTGGAGATAATCTCTTCTCCGGAAAGGTCAGGCGATTGTATCAGCCTGTAACCCCGTGACGGCAGAGCGTCGATAACAAAGCCCTTCGCCCTCAGCGCCGCGATCTTCTTCCCTACGGACTTTCTTGTTATGCCGAGTTCGGAACTGATCTTTTCGCCCGATGTGAACCCTTCCCCTTTCGGGAGCATACGGAGCACCCGGTAAGGCATTATTCTTCCTTAAGCACCAGGACTTCAATTTTGCCTTTCAGTCCTTCCGCAAATTTTGCTGCGTCGGCATCCGTTCCCACTATGGAACCGTAATGCATCGGGATCGCGACCGAAGGCCGGATATCGAGGGCCGCCATCACAGCCTCTTCGGCGGTCATGACGTATGTCCCTGAAACAGGCAGCAGGGCTATGTCAGCTTTGAAATCCTTCATCTCCGGTATGCGGTCCGTATCGCCTGCAATATAGATCCTCTTCCCGCCCACCGTGAACATATATCCAACCCATCCCCTGTCCTTTGTGTGAAACTTCTTGTTTGTATTGTAGGATGGGACGGCCTCGACGCGTATCCCGGCGACCTCTATCACATCACCCGGTTTTACGACCCTCACATCGCCTGCGAGCTTTTCGCCGCAGTCCGCCGGAGCGATGATCACTGTCTGCGGAGAGCTGATCTTCTCAACGTCCGCCGGCGAACAATGGTCATGATGCTCATGTGTTATAAGAATGATATCAGCCGTATCTTTTTTCTTGATCCTGAAGGGGTCTGTATATATGACCTTTTCACCCGTTATCTTGAAGGTATCGTGCCCGAGCCAATGAATGTTTTTAAACATGGAAACCTCCTGTCTGTTCTTGTATGATTATCACACCCCTGGTCTCTGTCACAGTATCAGCCATTATATCATAGACCCGCGGCCGTCTATCACCCGTCACCGCGGCGGTGATGGATGAATTTCCTGAAAGGTTATATAATGC
>JBJKOV010000344.1:0-32528 GCA_046707105.1 Thermodesulfovibrionales bacterium | reverse complement strand
ACGTCCGCTCTTCCGAGAGCGGTGAAACCCGGCAGAGTTAGGAAGGGTCGTTTCAATGGCGGTCTGCCGATGAAAAGTCTCTTCGCAAGAATATTCCTCTGGTTTTGGCTGGCTATGACTCTGATTGCAGCGATCGGAGTTGTGGTCGCCCTGACGACCGATCCGAGGGCCGCTCTTCTGGCCCGCCACGAGAAAGAGATCGCCAGGGCCGGAAAAATGTTAATCAGCGCCTATGAGACGGAGGGCCCTGCTGCCCTGGCAGTGCAGAGTAGTCGTATTGAACGGCGCACGAACATTCCGATCTTTCTTTTCAGAGGAAATGAGGGGCCTCTTTCCGGACGTTTCCTTCCTCCAAGGGTAAAACGGCTGGCAGAAATGGCGATGCTAACCGGAGAACCGCAGCGTGGTCCGGGCAGAAGGGCAATATGGTATGCACTTCCTGCAGACGGCAATTATGTCGTGCTTGCGGCTTTGCCGCGGCCCTCGCCGATGGCGATCATACTTGACCCCCGTCGCATGGTCCTTCGCCTCCTGGTGACCTTTATGGTGGCAGGAATTGTCTGCTACCTTCTTGCCAGATCGCTGACCGGGCCGATACTCCAACTGCAGAAGGCGGCCCGTCGGTTCGCGGACGGAGACCTTGCTACCCGGGTCGGCCCTGTTTTCGGGCATAGGAAAGACGAGATTGCGGGGCTGGGACATGACTTCGACAGGATGGCGGGCCGGATCGAGGGCATGGTTAATGCCCAGCGGAAGCTGCTCCGGGACATCTCCCACGAGTTAAGATCGCCGCTTGCCCGCCTGAACGTTGCGCTCGAACTTGCGCGCCGGAGTTCCTCTCCTGAAGCCGGCAGCGCCTTTGACCGCATAGGGCGCGAGGCGGAGCGGCTCAACGAGTTGATAGGACAGTTGCTGACACTCACAATGCTGGAGGGCGGATCCGAAAAAATTGAACGGGCGGATGTGGACCTGTCGCGGCTCGTTCGGGATATTGTGGGGGATGCTAACTTTGAAGCACTGGATCGCAACCGTGTGGTAAAAGTCGTGGCGAGTCAGGACATAACGGTGAAGGGTTCGGAAGAGCTGCTCCGCAGGGCCATAGAAAATGTTGTCCGCAACGCTGCACGCTATACCGATGAGGGCACTGCGGTAGAAGTCAGCCTGGCGACAGGGATGGAAGAGGGAGGGAGCTATGCCAGGATCCGTGTCCGTGACCATGGGCCGGGCGTGCGTGAAGAGGAGCTCAAGAGACTCTTCGAGCCTTTTTATCGTGTAGCAGATGCCCGCGACAGACTGACAGGAGGAACTGGGATAGGGCTGGCTATTACGGAGAAGGCCGTACATTTACATTCCGGGACGGTGGAAGCATCGAATGAAGCCGGGGGAGGCCTGACTGTCCAGATTGATCTGCCGGTTGACTAGCTTTATCAATGGAAGGAATTACCGCGATTTTGCGGCGTCTTTCTCTTCTCTCCTGTCTATAAAGATTACTTGACAAGAACCGCTATTATGTTATAATGGTTTTAAAGAGAGGATGAGGGAGATGATGAGAAGCGCAGGGACTGATATGGAAAGATACAAAGGCATAGGTCTTAAGCTTACACCGCAAAGACTGGCGATCCTTCAACACCTGGACGGAAATAAAATGCATCCTTCGGCGGAGGAGATTTACACCGAGGTGTCAAAGAAGTTCCCGACCATGTCACTTGCGACTGTATATAACACTCTGGAAGCGCTTAGGCAGAAGGGAAAAGTTCAGGAACTCACCATCGACCCTGACAAGAAGCGGTTCGATCCCGATATCGAGCCGCACCATCACCTCATCTGCACGGGTTGCAGACGGGTAGTCGATGTTCATGTGGATTACAGCCTGAGCGTGCCTGCCGGCGAAAGAAGCGATTTCGAGATTACGGGGAATCATATAGAGTTTTACGGCTTGTGTCCAGCGTGCAGGAACGGGTCCGGCGGCGATACAGAAGGGGCCTCTGCTAAACTTATGACCGGTACCGCGCGGGAGAGGAGAAAAGCTGATGAAAGAAAAACACGTCAGGCATAAAGAGAAGAATAAACCGGGTTTGAAGCAGCCCTCTTTGCCGGGGGTCATCACATGTACGAAATGCGGTTTCGATATGGAATTGTGGACAGACGAATACGAGACCAGATGCATGAACTGCGGACATAAATTTTTCAGGCGGGAGTCTACGGTGCACTGAAATCGTGCCGGGTATGGCCGTTGTCTGCACTTCCGGCTCGTCGGGAATCCTCCCGGTGGCTTTACAGAAGGATTCCCGACGAGCTTCACTTGCCGAAATGACAGCTTCTTGAATGAATTAGGCAGTTTATAAACAGACTTTGTTTAGTCCGCCTCTCCGGGGAGGATTCTTGTCCTGCCCCGGATTTGAGAGAGCCGGTTTTAGTGGTAACATTTGAGAAAAAGGAAGGAGGTCTGAAATGGGTGAGCATTGCTGTGGTCTGAGGACGGGAGAGAAGGTGCCTGATTTCAAGCTTGATACTTATGAACCTGAGAGGGGAGATTTTGGGGAGGTAAGTCTGCAGGCGCTGAGGGAAAAGGGTAAATGGACGGTCCTCTTTTTTTATCCCGCGGATTTTACCTTTGTCTGAGCGACCGAGTTTGCTGCTCTGGCAGAGCAGCAAGGGAAATTCAGGGAGATCGGCGCCGAGATTGTGACGGTGAGCACCGATACCAAATTCGTCCATCTTGCATGGCGAAGGGAAGAAAAGATGCTGGAGAACGTAAAATGCGCAATGGGATCGGATCCTACAGGGAAAATCTCCCGGTTGTTCGGCGTATATGATGAAGAGACAGGTCTGGCACTGAGGGGGACATTTATAATCAATCCAGAAGGGAAGCTGCTTAATTCCGAAGTGAACTATTATAACCTGGGGAGAAATATCGAAGAGCTGCTGAGAAAGGTGACCGCAAACATCTACCTGGGAGAGCACGGCGACGAGGCATGTCCGGTCGGATGGAAGCACTCGGGGGACAAGACACTCAAGCCGTCGGCGGAGCTGGTGGGCAAGGTTTACGAAGCAATGAAGTAGGCGGCTGCCCGAACTTATTGTTATAGGGTTTATAAGACGTACAGGACTTATCCAAGTTTAATTTTTTTCAGGGAGGAAATTGAATGTCGAAAACCGAAAAGGATCTCAGGGACGCTTTTGCGGGGGAATCACAAGCCAACAGGAAATATCTCGCCTTTGCAAAGAAGGCGGAACAGGAAGGTTACGGACAGATTGCGAAGCTTTTTCGGGCTGCAGCTGAGGCCGAGACCGTACATGCACACAATCATCTGAAAGAGCTGAGCGGCATCAAGAGCACCTCGGAAAACCTCACTGAGGCGATCAACGGCGAGGTCTTCGAGTTCCAGAATATGTACCCCCAGATGATCAGGGACGCGGAAGAGGAGGGGATCAAGGGCGCACTGAGAAGTTTTACCTTCGCAAACGAGGTCGAAAAGATCCATGCGGACCTTTACAGAAAAGCGCTTGAAAACATCGGCAAGAACGCGGATGCCGATTACTATGTATGCCAGATCAGCGGCCATACAGTCGAGAACGAACCCCCCGACAAGTGTCCGGTCTGCTCGGCCGGAAAGAAGGCTTATAAGAAGATAGATTAGACGGCTTCCCCCGCAGCCGTGTGGCTGCGGGTTTTTTTTTCCATTTTTTTTAAAGTAATCCGGATGTGTTAATATATCGAAAAAACCCCCAAGGAGACAGTCAAGTATGCTTTCCGAGAGAGCAAGAAAAATTAAACCTTCACCGACTCTGGCGATAGATGCGAAGGCGAAAGCGATGAAGGCTTCCGGTGCGGATGTCATAAGCTTCGGCGTCGGCGAACCTGACTTCGACACGCCCGACAACATAAAGGAGGCTGCCGTCAGGGCTATGAAGGAGGGCTTCACCAAGTATACGGCTGTCGGGGGAATAGACGGCCTCAAGGACGCGATTATAGAAAAACTGAAGAAGGACAACGACCTCTCTTACAAAAGGGAAGAGGTGATAGTGTCCTGCGGGGCGAAGCACAGTCTGTACAACATAGCTCAGGCCCTTTACGGGCCTGGGGATGAGGTGATCATCCCCTCGCCTTACTGGGTTTCATATCCGGACCAGGTGGTGCTGAACGATGCAACGCCGGTCTTTGTCAGGACTTACGAAGCGGACTCTTTCAGAGTCAGTCCCGAGGCACTCAGTGAGAGTATAACCGAAAGGACGAAGGCGCTGATATTGAACTCTCCCTCCAATCCGACCGGGATGATATACGACAGGGCGGCCCTTGAAATGATAGCTGAGCTGGCGGTGAAGCACAACTTTTATGTCATATCGGATGAGATTTACGAAAAGCTGATCTACGACGGCGCCGAGCATGTGAGCATAGCCTCCCTGGGCAGGGAGGTGCAGGACAGGACGATCGTGGTGAATGGACTCTCAAAGTCCCATGCTATGACCGGGTGGAGAATAGGCTATGCTGCGGGCCCCGCCGGCATTGTAAAGGCCATGACGAATATCCAGAGCCAATCGACCTCGAACCCGGCGTCGATTGTGCAGAAGGCCGCTGTGGAGGCCCTCACCGGGCCCCAGGACTTTGTGGGCATGATGCACCGGGAGTTTGACCGGCGGAGACGTTTTCTGGTCGGAGCGCTTAATGAGATTGAGGGGATGAGATGTTCCATGCCCTCGGGAGCTTTCTACGCATTCCCGAACACGTCAAAGATTTACGGCAGGTGGTTCGGCGACAGAGCGGTTTCGTCGTCGTCGGACCTCGCCCTGTACCTGCTGGAAGAAGCCGGCGTGGCCGTCGTGCCCGGGTCTGCTTTCGGTGATGACGATTATATACGGCTTTCCTATGCGACTTCCCTGGAAGATATCGGGAAGGGTGTGGAAAGGATAAGAAGGGCACTGGCCGGCCTGGAAATCAGGGGTTAAGTGTTGTCGGCTTTCCATTCCGGATATGTTTCTCTGATCGGCCGGCCCAATGTCGGCAAGTCGACTCTTCTGAACGCTGTCCTCGGGCAGAAGATCGCCATCGTAACAAAGAGACCCCAGACCACGAGAAACAGGATTCTCGGGATAAAGACTTCGCCGGACGCTCAGATCATCTTTATCGACACCCCCGGAATCCATGAGCCGCAGACCCTCCTCGGAAAGGCGATGGTCACGTCTGCCAGGGAGGCGTTGAGAGAAATAGACCTCGTCGTTTTTGTAACGGAACCGGGTGCCCATGGCGGTAAGGACAAGGTGGTTTTACAGGCTCTGGAAGGGATCGTGAAGCCGGTGTTCCTGCTGATCAACAAGATCGACCTGGTGCAGCGCCAGGAACTCCTGGCCATGATCGACTCTTACAGCAGTCTCTTCCCCTTCAAGGAGGTCATACCTGTGTCCGCACTGAAAAGGGATGGTCTGGACATACTCCTCCGGAAGGTTCGCGAATACCTGCCCCCGGGACCCAGGTACTATCCCGAAGACCTGGTGACGGACCAGATAGAGAGGTTCATGGCGGCAGAGATCATCAGGGAAAAGATCATGGCAAAGACCGCCGAGGAGATACCTTATTCGGTCGCGGTGGAAGTCCTGAACTGGACCGAAAGGGAAGACGGCGTGGTGTTGATAGCAGCGAATATTTATGTTGAAAGGGAAGGTCAAAAGGGTATAATAATAGGAGATAAGGGGAAGAAACTGAAGTCAATAGGCACGCAGGCCCGGATGGATATCGAAAAACTGCTGGACGCAAAAGTTTTTCTGCAGTTGTGGGTAAAGGTGAGAAAAGGGTGGCGTGACGACCATAAGGCGTTGAACGAACTGGGGTACTGACAGATGTTTGTGGAAATGAAAGTTGAGGGGTTGCTCTTCGATCCCCGGAGTAATATGTATATCCTCCTCTTGAGAGAACTGGATGGGGCGGGTACACTGCCGATATGGATCGGCAAGCCTGAAGCGGATTCGATTGCGTTGGCCCTTGGAAAGGTCGCGACCCCCAGACCCCTGACTCACGATCTTGTAAAGAACGTGGTCGACGGGCTCAAGGTCAAGATAACCAGGATTGTGGTTACCGAGATCATCGACAACACTTATTATGCCCTCATCCATGTGAGCGACGGCAAAAAGGAGACCCTGGTTGATTCGAGACCGAGCGACGCTGTTGCCGTTGCGCTCAGGGTAAACGCCCCTATTTTCGTGGAAGAGAGCATCATGGGCACGAGGACAGCCGATGAGCTTGACGAGTGGCTGAAGAACCTCAAGCCCGAAGATTTCGGCAACATTATGTAATGCTTCAGAGGACAGAAGGCATTGTTTTAAAGACCACACCTTTCGGAGAAGCGGACCTCATAGTTACCTACCTTACGGAAAGCCACGGAATTATCAAGACCTTCGCCAAAAGCCCGCGCAAGACCAAGAGCAGGTTCGGCAGCAGCCTTGAACCACTGACGTATTCGAGGATTGCTTTCTGGGGCAAGGAGGACGCGGCGCTGCCGAGACTGACACAGTCGGACATTATACACTCATTCAGCTCCCTCAGAAACTCTCTGAAGTGCTTCCTGCCCGCTGCGGAAATGATAGAGCTGACGCTGACCTTCGTGCCAGAGAAGGACGCAAACAGCAAGGTGTATGCCTTGCTGATGAATGCGCTGCGGGCGTTGGAGGCGGACTGCAGCGCCCGGCTGCTGCCGGTCTACTACAAACTGAAGCTGCTTGCTGTTGTCGGATATCTTCCCGGCCTGAGCGGTTGCGGCAGGTGCGGAAAGGCCGGGAATGAGTTCTATCTCTCGCACGGCACCGTCCTCTGCGGGGGATGTTCCAAAGGAAACGAGTCATCCCTCAGGTTATCTCCGGGGATGCTGCGGCTTTGTGGAAACCTGCTCGACTGGAGCATTTCCAAACTGAACAGGATCAAACCATCGGAATCGCTCATTGCGGAGCTTTCCGGGCTCCTGGACGAACATGTGAAGTATATAACGGAGAGGACTTTGAAGACAGAGACATATCATAGATACAGGCAATAGGCAAGACATTTTCTCACTAAGCCGCTCAAACACTACCTCCTTTCGCCATGCCGGGAAATTTATCAATAAAGTGGGTTAGAATTAATGATTCTTTAAACCGCTCTGCCGGTGCAGAGCAAGGGACCTGGCTCAGCCGCATGTATATAACCTGATTGGAGCGATTGAATGGGATTTTATGACAAACTAAAAAAAGGCTTAAGCAAGACAAAAGAGTGATTTATCGGAAAAGTGGACTCCATATTCACCGGCAGACCGGTGGATGAGGAGACGCTGGAGGAGCTCGAAGAGATACTGGTCCTGTCAGACGTGGGCGCTAACAGCGCGTCGGAAATAGTCCGGCATCTGAAGGAGAAATCCGACAGGGGCGAGATAAAAGGAAAGGGCTCGGTGAAGGATTTCCTGAAGCAGGAGATGGTATCCATGCTGGGCATAAGTCATCCCCTGGTCGCCTTCGAGGAAAAACCTTTTGTGATTCTGACGGTCGGTGTCAACGGTGTGGGGAAGACGACGACTATAGGTAAACTGGCGAGCAAATTCCGTGACCAGGGATATTCTGTGATGCTTGCCGCCGGAGACACTTTCAGGGCTGCTGCTATCGAGCAGCTTGAGATATGGGCGGAACGGGCTCACGCCCAGTTTGTCAAGCATCAGAGCGGTTCCGATCCTTCAGCCGTCGTATTCGACGCGATAGAGGCTGCCAAGGCGAGGGGGATAGACGTGGTTATTATAGACACCGCCGGGCGGCTTCATACAAAGAGTCCCCTTATGGAGGAGCTGAAAAAGGTCAAGAGGGTATGCGGAAGAGCGATGCCCGGTTCCCCGCATGAAGTCCTCCTTGTCGTAGACGCAACTAACGGGCAGAATGCGCTGAGACAGGCGCAGATGTTCAATGAGGTCATCGGCGTCACAGGAATTGCGCTCACAAAGCTCGACGGCACTGCGAAGGGCGGCATTGTCTTTGCCATAAGGAAGGAGCTCAACATACCTGTGAAGCTCATAGGGGTGGGAGAAGGGACGGAAGACCTCCAGGACTTTTCTCCCCCTGAGTTTGTCAAGGCGCTCTTTGAATGAACAGAGCTGCCGCGAAATATCCGGCTGTTACTTATCCCGATTCGGCAAAGCGGAAACAGGATGCATTTTACCGCAGAGACGCAGGGATCGCAGGGAGCGTAATTAACAGGGGTCAGAAAGTAGACGGGTCTTCGGGGGGAAGCTCGTTTTCGTCAAAAGGCAGAACTCCCATCTGTGTCAGGGCGGATTCCATGCCGGCAAGATACTCCGCGTAATTATAACCCGGCATTTCATCAGCGAGTGCCCTGTCGACAATCTTGTCGATTGTTGCAAAGTCGAGTGCCCTGCCGATGACACCGGAGCGCCTCAATATTTCAAACATCGTTCTGTCATCAGTCATGTCGTCAGTTTCGGCAATGCGGAGCATCTTCCTCTTGTCGGTCTGTGCAATGTACCACTTCATGGCGGAGACCAGGGCGTCGTAAAAAGTGACAATGCCGGCTGATATCTTTCCTTCCACCAGCCTCCTGCGACCGCACCGTATATGCAGCTTGGCTCTCATGAGAGGGCCTTCCACCGGCCCGAGGGCGTCCTCATTCATCAGCCCGAAATGCGGCATGAATTTATCTCCCGGGTCCTGAGTGCAGCGGAAGGAATTTCATGTCCTGAAATATCCCAACTCTTTCATTTGATCGAAGGCCCAGTTGTCTGCCAGGATTTCGTCGGTTCCCACATCCGGAAGGCTGACGGCGTACTCCCTCAAGAAAAGATAGGCAAGCTTCTTCTGGATCGAATTGAGCCTCTCGCCGCGGTCGACGGCGGCGTTGTCCAGCTGGTCACGGATCGCCATGGCCCTGATGCGTTCATCGATAACCCTCTCCGGCACTTCCTCTTTTACTAGCATCAGGCAGCCTTGTCCGCTTCTGGAAATGAGTTTGAACGGCATCTCCCCGTCCGTTTCAGGTACCCCGTTTTCTTTGCACCATGCCACTATATCTTCGACAAAAACAATGGACTCAGGCAACAGACAGCGCTGCTCCATGAGATACCTGAAAAGCTCGTAATGCTCTCTGGTGTTCATTCATTTCCTCCTCTTTCATAGCATATGACCCGCACAATCCCTATCGTCTCGCCTGTACCATTGGTAGTGGCGATATCGGATACGGAGGTCACGTTTATTATATCTTCCCCTGCGAGGAAATTGTTCACGACCTTGTCCAGTGCAGCCAGTTCATGCATGGTCTTAAGCGGCCTTATCTCCATCCCGAAAGTCTTGACTTTAAACATCGCTCAGTCCTCCCGTATCATCGGCCTCGCAACCCTAGACCGCCACAACTTCTCTTATTCCCGGGATTTTTTCCCTGAGCTTTTTTTCGATACCCATTTTCAGCGTCATCGTCGACATCGGACAGTGACCACAAGCTCCCACAAGTCTGATCCTGACAACACCGTCTTCCATAACCTCCACCAGTTCGGCGTCTCCTCCATCAGCTTTCAGGTATGGCCTGATTTCTTCCAGAACTGCTTTCACTTTTTCTGTATCTATCATCGGACCTCCTCAAAGGGAAGGACGTCGCTTAACCTGAATGCTTCTGTCCGCAAGATATCGCTCTTTCTGCGGCGGTGTCGGGAAGGCCGTTTCCTGCTAAGCGCCATCTCTCCTCTTTCGACAGCGAATGTAACGCTGCCTCTATGAATAAAGGCTACCATACGCGGCAAGAATGTCAAGAGCTCGGGCATTTGCCTGCGTAAGTGGCGACGTGCATTCTCTTAAAAGGGCAGGCTGAATATCTCGCTGACACGGCGTTTATCGCATCAGCGACATATAAAGTCGATACAGTCTTTCGCGACGAGTCTGCCTATCGACCTTGTGCTGTAGACGGCGTCTTCTATTATTCCTTACTTTTTTCTCTTCTCTCTTCTTCCATGGAGATTCCCGTCTTTTCTTTCATTATGACTGAGGATTTCCCTGATCAATTTCGCGGAGCCCTTTATGCCGTAACTCCGCAGGATTGTGCTGAATTTTGAAAACCATGAATAGAAAAAAAGCAGAGGCCTTCGGAGGTTCTTCCCCAGGGCGTAGTCATATTCCCAGACCTTCCTGTTTCCAGCTCCGAGCGCACGCAGGATTTCCCATGTCTTACCGCGTTTGCTGTCGAGAGAGTATACACAGATGGCACCGGGGTCCTCATTCCAGTACTTTGCGCTTTCGACTGCGCCGGAGTCGATGTAAGGACCCAGCTTTTCTGCCAGACGAACCAGCCGGTCCCGCCGGTCAAAAATAATCCACTTCCCGCCGTGACTGACCCAATCCCTCTTGTCCACTTCTCTCGCTACATCCGGCAAGCACCATGTCCAGAGCAAGTCCTTCGCTTTATGCATGGGCTATTTCATTCTCCCTGGCAAATGCCGACGCTTCTCCGAAGATTCGTGGGACGGGCCCTCACACGGCGGGGGAGCGGGGACCATGTAAGCGTTGGCGCCTCATGCCCGGTTTCAGCTCTTTGAGATGTCATCCTTCATCTTCTTGAACTCTTCGGCAGTTATTTCTCCCCTTGCATACCTCTTCCTGAGAATATCGAGGGCCGACTCCTCCGTTGCGCCCGGCCTGCCCCTCCCGGCGATGAACTTTGCGAGCATGACGATGCCCAGTATTAAAAGCACCCAGAAGACGACCATCAAAATCCATCCGAAGCCCATCCTCCAGCCGTAATAACCCCAGAACATGTTACACCTCCTTATCGCGTCATTCTCTTATAACTGTATATCAGGGGCGCAGGTCAAGAATCTTCTTTACCTCTTCAATCGTGTAACGATCGTATTTCTCCCTGCGCCACCTGAAGCCGGCATCAATGATCCGGCCCGGAGTCCTTACAGTATAGAGGGTTTTGAAGGCTTCGGCGAGCACGGCCCTGTGTTGTTCCGGTCTGAAGGGCTCCCCCAGAGGGTGACCGAAAGGCCAGTGCAGGAATACGGACCTCGGCGGCTTTATCTTCTCGGTATACTGCCTCACAATCGTTATGCTTACCGTGGGTATACCCGCCTTCTCGATCACGCGCTGTATCAGACCGACGGTCTGATTGCAGATGCCTCACGCGGGCGTGAGCAGGACCGCGTCCACGCCGTCGGACCTCAGCCGCTCAGCAACTTCCGTCGCATTCACTTTGACAATGGTATCGATATGACGTCCCAGGACGTGCCCCATAAACCCGTAGTGTGTATCGGCGACACGGCCTATTATGCCGGCCTTCTCAAATTCCCGCAGTCTGTCTACGGGAAAAACGATATTTATATCGCGGTCCGCATCGGTGTGGTCGTAATAGTCGTGGGTGATGATAAAGTCGTCGACTGGTCTCCTCACGTCCAGGACGCGGTATGATGGGTCGCCGTCGGGATCTGTCATGTCAAAAGGGTTCTGGCCACGGTGGTGAACACCGGCTGTGGTGACCATCGCTATCTTGCTTGCCCGGAGAGGTTTCGTCACAGCAGTCCACGGCACCAATTCTAATTCCTGCGGGCGGTACAGGGAAGTGAATATTCTTTCGAGGAATGGAAAGATGCCTAGAATCCGTGCAAAAAACCTGTTCTTCAGTCTTGCGGGCTCAAACATTAAGGCGCTGCCTGCAGCCTTTAAGCCTGTCCGGACCGGCATGAAAAATCATGCGGGAATTCCCGCGGCCATACCGCATAGATTCCTGCCGATTTCCAGTTCCTTTTTCTTTGTCTCGTCAGGCTCCAGCAATCCCAGGTTTACTTTTCTTATTTCCTGGTATCTTTCGGGATTTTGCGGCAAACTTGACATCACATAAGCATCGAACGCGGCGGGGTCATTGATACCGAACAGGTCAATACCCTTTCGCGCAGCGCCGAGCGTGGTGAGTACAATACCCTTATTGTCTTGCTCGCGTATTGATGCGGCGTGTGTCGGCAGAACAACCAGTTCGTCTGCATAGCCGGAGAGTCTTTCGAAGAGGGTATCATGGAGAAGCTGCGACCACTCCAGAGCCTTGTTGCCGAGGTCGGGCCTTCCGATACTCGTTTTCATGATGGTGTCCCCAGTGAAGAGAAAGCGTCTGTTCAGCAGAAGTGAAGTACTGCCGGGGGTATGGCCCGGCGTATGAATAATATCGAGGGTACAGTCACCGAAGCGTATGGCCTCTCCGTCTCTCAGCGGTTGGTGGTCATATGTGGCTCCTTCGACATCCAGGGGATTAATGTGATAAGCTGCGCCGGCTCTGCCTGCTATTTGCCGCCCCCCGGATATATGGTCGGCCTGGAGATGGGTATCGAAAACGTGCGTAACGGTCACCCGCAGCCTGTCCGCAAGGTTGATTAACAAATCAGTATGTCTTGTAGCATCAATAACAACGGCCTCCCCTTCCGAGGCAACAAGGTAGGATATGCATCCGCGGGCGACCCGGTATGTCTGGTAGATAGCCGGCGTATCGCCGGCCTTGTGGGTTTCGTAATACTCGCTCCAGGCATCCATGCCACCCGTCAGACTTATCGCATTCAGGCCCCTGTTCCTCAAAAGCTCCGCGGAATATCTTGATGAGTCTCCGTGTGCACATACCGCCGCAATCAGCCTGTTTTTGGGGAACCTGTCCAGGTGTCTGTCCTCCTCGCCGACGAACCTTATTTGGGGGATATTCAATGCCTCGATATCTGAACGGCCCTCAATACGCCAAGCCTCAAATTCGTCCTCATTTCTCAAGTCGAAGATGAAGTCCAGACGTCCCGTATCCATTAATTCCTTCAGTTCTCGGGGGGAAACCTCATTTTTTTCCGACACCTGCATCCTCCTGAAGCTTCTTTTTTGCTGCTATTTTATCAGACGTCTGAAGATAATGTAAGGTCGTTTGGTCCGCTTGAGGTAGATAAAACCTGAGGTGGGCGCCTTCTGCGTCATGTTGCATCAGGGGTAATATTTCAGGGCATCCTGATTGCGATTTCGTAGCTGCCTACACCGACCCTGTCCGCAATCCCGTATTTCCACAGTAGTTCCATTGCCCTGACCTTAGCGTTTGCAGGCACCATAAGAATCAGCTTCGAGCCGGATCCCGTCATCTTTTTCCATTCCTCCGCCTTTTCAGGAGTGATGGACTTTTCTGTCTCCACCTCTACAACCGCGAGCGTAAGGCCATGGTTTCCAAGGACGATATCCGGGCTGCCTTCCGCGTTTATCCTGATCTCCTTGTATCCTGCTGAAAATTTGTCCCTGAGCCTGTCGACGATCAGATCATGCAGCAATTTATCCTTTTCCATAAACGCCCCCCTCACTTAATAACTCCGCCATTTTGGCATATCTTATGCCCGCATTGCAAAGTCTCAGCGGAGTGTTTGAGCGGCCGCCGGCGACACCCCCGGTCGGGGTCCGGGGGACACCAGCGTATGAACGGCAGTTAACAAGGGATAAGCACCGATGAACACGGATAAAGGCAAGTATCTTCACCGGGGAAGACCCCGGCGTGCCGGGTGAGCGATGAAATAGCCTCAACGTTTCTGGAAAGCAGCGGCCATCTGTGTTAATCCCGGGTAAGATTCTTTCTTGAGGATCGGGGGAATATTCAGACCAAACCGGTTTTGCCACGGCCGCAATTGTCATTAAGGTTGATAAGTGATCAGAATATGCCAGTTAAAGGTGGGAAAATTAACGCCTGAGCGAGCTTTGCTGGAAAAAGAAGAGAAAAAAGGCCTGGTTACTCCAAATGAGACTGAAATGGCTTCTCGCCGACCTTGAGGGGGGGCGGTGAGTAGTTGCGCATATATGAATTGCGTAATATCCTAAAATTGAGAGGTGGGCAGGTGCGGAAACGGTCTGCCCGATATTGACGAACGGAAAATTACAGAGAAAGGAGGTAAACTCGATGAACAGCACACTTCAGACGGTGCACGAGGCGGGGCATGAGGCACGGGTTGAAAGTGGCGCTTTAAGGGCGGTGATGAGCGGTTCCCTGGCAGAAGGGGTTTTAAGCGGAACAGCTCTCGTGCTGACCCTTATAGGCCTGTCCGGCATTTACGCGGCGTACATGCTGCCTATAGCTGTAATAGCTTTGGGGACGGCGTTCCTGGTTGAAGGAATGGCCATTACTTCCCGGTATTCGAAGCTCCTTGCCGAAACCAGCAAAGACCGTCTGGAGAGGACTGAATTCAGTGCAGGTTTGACCTCCGAATTCCTGGGAGGCGCCACTGGAGTGGTTCTCGGAGTTCTTTCGCTCCTGAATATCTACCCCATGGTGTTAAGCCCGATTGCGTTGCTGGTATTTGGAGCGACGCTTATGCTGAGCAGTGGCCTGACGACGCGCCTGAACTCACTGGAAAGTGAGTCCGGTGAGGAAGGCAGGCGTTTCAGGAGAATTGCTCACGAAGCGATGACGGCCTCGGCCGGGGCTGAGTTTATGCTTGGGCTCGGCGGGCTTGTACTCGGTATTATAGCGCTTTCAGGAATTCTGGCTTCTACCCTCAGTCTTGTGGGCATGCTTGTCATAAGTGTGTCCGCTTTCGTGACGGGTGCCGCAGTCACTACACGGATGATCAGTCTATCCAGAAGGTAACAGGACAATGGGGGGGATGTTGCACTGGGTGCGGCGAAAGCGTCCGGGACAGCGTCCTCCTTTCTTTCCTTTTTTTTTGTTCTTCAGTAAACACCTCGATAAGTCATAAACTTATGTTACCGTCGAAATTCATCGGAGAAGGGGGGCATAAATCGTTTATCCCGGGTTAAAATAACAGGACCACGTACCAGAACTTACGAATGAAGGGAGCCATCATATGGGGAATGTGAAAAGCGCGTTTGAGAAGGCGATGGAAAAAATCGAAGCTGTCGAGGCCCTTACGCCCGAGGAAAAAGAGGAGCTGAGGGACCATGAGAAGATAAGGTCGGTGCTGGCCGCCTTCTACAGAGGAGAACTCAAGAGGGATGAGCTATGGGAAAAGCTGAAGGGCTTCAAGCCGGCCCTCCTGAGAGAGGCCCAACGGAATATGGCTGATTCGTTCAGGCTTGGCATTCCTCAGGAGGAATTCCAACGGAGGAAAGATGGTATCCTGGCTATAGAGGCGCTCAAGGGCAAACAGAACGCAGCAACGATAGAAGGCCTGATAAATGCGATCGAGAAGATGCGGAGGGAATTCAGGCAGATAAAAGAGCAGGCCGTCGAAGAAATGAGAGCGGCGGTAGAACAAAACCCACAGATGAGGATGCGCCCGGTCAGGACCGCCGATGGAAGGACAGTTCTTCAGTCTTCCCTGTCGGTAGATGAAGCGGTTAAAGAGAGATTGGCTCAGTTTCTGGAAGAGAATGGAAAGAGATATGAAGAGATGTTCTCCAGAGGAGTAGAGAGGTTGAAGCGCGAGCTGGTTTGACCGCGGCCGGATGCCGGATATTGCTCGATGGTTTTTCCCGGCGGTATTGGCCGAACACCTTTTTGGCAGCCATCATGAACTCTTTTTCGTGAGAAGACGGCGTAGATCTTCGATCAGGGGAGCTTGTCCGCCGTTTATCTTCACCTTAGCCTCTTCAATCCCGAACCATGCGGCGCGGTCTGCCTCCGGAAACTCCTGCTGCCTGCCGGATTTAGGGGGCCATTCAGTCGTAAATGTGTTGCTCTTGATGGTCGCGGGATCACAGTCGCCTTCGATGGCCCAGGCTTCGATTATTTTGGTGTGCACTTTTACAGGGGCAAGCCTGATGAAGCTGCCGGAGACAGTGAAACCTGTCTCCTCCCCGAACTCTCTCCGTGCCGTTGCGAGAGGCTCTTCGCCGGGCGCGGTGAGTCCCTTGGGGATGGACCAGGCTCCCAGGTCTTTTTTGACCCAGAAGGGGCCGCCCGGGTGGATAAGCAGTACCTCGATTTTTCCATCCCGAAAACGGTACAGCAGCAGTCCGGCGCTCAGCTTTGTCATGTACATATTGTATCTCACTTTATGGTCATTTTGTCCCGCAAAATATACAGGTGCCGGCAGCGGTTGAAGTCCTTCTCCTTTATTTTCCGGGTTCGCGGCCCGAGTAAAAAATTGTATTTTCACTGCCTCTTATTTTACTCTGTAAGAACAGGAACGTACCTAGCAGGGTGTCGGTTGAAGTCAAATGTATACTGAATACTTCGGACTAAAAGAACCCCCTTTTTCGATCGCGCCTGATCCGCGCTATCTTTATATGAGCGATAAACACCGGGAGGCGCTGGCTCACCTTATTTACGGAATCAGGGGGGACGGCTTCATTCTTCTCACGGGAGAGGTGGGGACGGGGAAGACGACCATCTGCCGTTGTTTACTCGAACAGCTTCCTGAAAATACAGATGTCGCTCTGGTCCTTTATCCCAGACTCGCTGTCCGTGAGCTTCTTGCCACGATCTGCGACGAGCTGCGCATCTCATATTCCCGGGGCAACGCGAACAATAAGGACCTCCTGGACAACATAAACGCCTATCTGCTTGATTCCCACGCAAGGGGGAGAAAGACGGTGGTCATCATTGAGGAAGCGCAGAACCTCAGTACTGAGCTTTTGGAACAGGTACGGTTATTGACCAACCTTGAGACCAACAGCAGGAAGCTGCTGCAGATTATTATGGTTGGACAGCCGGAGCTGAGGGATATTCTCTCGCGCCAGGACATGCAGCAGGTGGCACAGCGGATCACCGCCCGCTATCACCTTGGGCCGCTTTCCAGAGACGAAGTTTCGGCCTACGTGTCGCACCGTCTTGCGTTCGCAGGCGGAAAGGAAGGACTGTTTCCCGCTTCAACCGTAAGTAAGCTTTTCCGGTTAAGCGGAGGCGTGCCGCGTGTGATAAACCTTCTTTGCGACCGGGCTTTGCTCGGCGCGTATTCCGAAGGTAAGAATGCCGTGGCGGTCTCGACCGTTACGCGGGCCTGGCGGGAAATATCGGGCGCACCGGATGGGGGGAGGTCCCTCCCAAAAAGTCTTAGGCTTGTGCTGGCCGGTATCGCTGCCGTGATATGCGCGGCGGTCGTTGCCGGGTCGTATTACGCTCATGTGAAGGCATCGGAAGTGATCGCAAGAGAGGTTCCCGTCCAAAAAAGAGATACGCAGAAAAAGACCCTGGAATGGCCGGAGGAGCGGCCGATCGAAGAGAGCGCCGATATGTCATACAGGGCTCTTTTCCAGCAATGGGGCGTCCGCTACGAGGGCACCGGCGAGGATGCCTGCCATGGGCCGGGCTCTCCGGGTTTCCGGTGCCTGCATGGGCTCGGCGGCCTGGATACCCTTGCCAGGCTGAACAGACCGGCGGTGTTGACGCTATTTGATCAAAGCGGGAGGAAATATTTCGTCGTTTTGACGGCGCTCCGGCGTAACGAGGCAACATTCCAGGTGGGTTCTGAAACCAGAAATGTGGATGTTGGCCGGATTGCGAAAATGTGGTTTGGAGACTTTGTTATGCTGTGGAAGGTGCCGCCGGGTTTCCATGGCGATATCAAACCCGGGGACAGAGGTCTTCAGGTCCGGTGGCTTGTCCGCCGGCTTGCCGGTATTCAGGGAGCCGATGCGGCAGAGGAAAGTACCGTCGTATACAATAACGAAATGGTCAGGAGGGTGAAGAAGTTCCAGCTTGCAAACGGACTCACTCCGGACGGCATCGTGGGACCGAGGACCGTTATTCTCCTGAACGGCCAATTGGGCAGCGGGGGACCGAAGTTGAACGACGATCAGGGCGGTAAATAAAAGTGTCCTATATACTGGACGCACTTAAGAAGGCCGAGAAGGACCGCAGGCGCAGGGCTGAAGAAGAACCCGCTGCCGTGCGGGACGCCCGGCCCGCAGAGAAGACAGTCGGGCGTAAGATATGGACCTATCTCCTGCTTGGCGCCTTGCTCATGAATGCAGGGTTGCTGGTTTGGTGGCTTGGGTACCGGAATGCAGAAAGATCGGCCCGGTCCGTGCAGAGTCCAGAAAGGGAAAAAGTGATTACGGCAACCGAAAAAGTCGGTGATGCGTTTGATCCTTCGGCACCTGTCAGGTCTCTTCCGGCAATAAAAGAAAGGCCCCTCCCTGGCAGCAGAACCACGTCTTTGGCCCGGGTCGGGAAAACACCGCATCCTTCAGAAGAGGTGACGGCCGCGGTAAAAGAGAAAGGGCGCCGGACGTCGGTCTCCGCAGATATCAGAGACCGTTTCTCCGAAAAACCTGAAGCTGCGGCCGGGATCAAAAAAGGCGTCGGGGAGGTTGAGGCTGTCCCCATGCCTTCGGCCGGTAAGAAAATATATGCGATGAACGAGCTGCCCTCTTCGCTACGGCAGAGTCTGCCGGACCTTTCGATGTCGCTTCACTATTTCACCAATGACCGTTCCTCCCGGCTGATAAGTATCAACGGGCAGACGCTCAGGGAAGGGCAGGAAGTAACCGCCGGCCTGCGTGTTGAGGAGATCACTAACGACGGTGCTGTCTTCGACTATCATCACTACCGCTTTTTTGTCGGCTTGCGGAGGTAGTATCAGCTCCTGAAAATCCTGTTTATCCGGCTGAACAGATGGTCAGGATGTTCATTTCAGGTCAATAAGCCCTTAAGCTTTTCGAAATCCCGGATAAACGACTCCTTCCCCTCGGGAAAGCGCAGGGCATAGGCCGGGTGAAAAGTGATCAGACAGGTCATACCGTCGATCGTTACAGTGTTCCCATGGTCTCTGGCGACCTCTACTTTTCTCCCGAGCACAGCGCGGCAGGCAACGCTTCCCATGAGGACCAGAACTTTCGGTTGGATTACCGAAAACTGCTTCATGAGGTGCTCCCTCCCATGAAGAATATTTTCCCTTGTCGGGGTCCCGCGGTGCGGGAGATATTTGACGGGACTGGTGATGAAGACGTCCTCTTCCCTGAGGCCGATGCCACGGATTACAGATCTCAGCAACTTTCCGGAGCGGCCTATGAAAGGACGGCCGGTCTTTGCTTCCTCTTTGCCGGGGGCCTCGCCAACGAAAAGTATGTCGGCGTCAGGATTTCCCTCTCCCGGCACCGGCTTCCCTCCTCCCCATTCCCTGCAGAGGACGCATGAATCTATTTCCCTGGCAATATCGGCTAATGCTCTTTTCTTATGCATAAATGGCGGGAAGGAAGAAGCCGGGGACGGTCATTTGCCGCAGCACTTCTTGAATTTCAGCCCGCTCCCGCAGGGGCAGGGATCGTTGCGGCCGGTCTTGGGCGCTGCACGGACAACAGGCTTGGGTGCGACCGCCTCCCCCGTCTCGAAGTACCAGATGCCGTCGACTTTTTTGAAATTGCCCAATTCATGATGTGTCATTCGCGTGCCGTTCTGTGTGAAAGTGACTATGAACTCAACCTGCCCCTCGGTATCCTCCGGACCCCCGTTCCTCGTTTGAATTATCTCCATGCCGTGCCATTCGGAACTTTCGGCCCACTGCCTTGTGTTCTTCTCATCAAAGTCTTCCCTATGTTCCGGATGCAGAGATGTCCGCAGGTATTCTATCTGATGTTTTGCATAGGCAGAATAGCGCGAACGCATCAACTCCTCTGCGGTGGCGGCTGGCCTCCGTCCCTCGATTACAGGCTCGCAGCACTCAGCGAAGGAAAGGCTTGAACCGCAGGGACATATATCCATGATCGACTCCTTTGATCCGTTTATTACGCCTTTAGCAGCGATTAAGATACAGGCTGATATAATACATCATTTTTGGCAAACAGTGGCAGCAGGAATCCGGCGTCCCTGATCACAATTGAATATTTTCAGGAACATCGGATAAAATTGTAGGTGTTTAGGCTACAGGAGGTTATTTAATGGAGCTGGATATAAGTTTGGACAGCGATTCTCTTTCGATTAACATCGACAACCCCTTCCATATGGATGTCGATTCTCTTATGCGGCAGATCGGCGGCTTTTTTTCGGCCAAGGGAGAAGAATTGAACGGACTTGATATCAGAGGGCTTCTCCCGAGAATGGTGCGCGGCATCGCCGGGTGTGAAAAGGGTTGTCCTGCCGATGCAAAAAGCCTGGTGGCCCGGGGGTTCGATAACTTTGAACTCGCTTACGTCGAAGGGGGAATTCTTACCGCCAGAACCGTGACCGCCGGGGGAAAGGTCCTCTCCGTCAAGATGTTTCCGGAGTTCTGATCCCGGGGAAAAGCTTGCTTATTGTTTCCCCGTTACGGTCGCCTTGATACTTTCCATTGCCGTATCCAGAAGGCGATATGCCTGCTCAAGGTCGTCAAAGGAACGATAGACCCAGCGGCTTCCCCAGTAAAAGTTGCAACTCGTCTCTGCTTTTAATATGAGGTCGTATGCCTTCACGATCAATTGACGTATATCCTCCGGATCGGCTGCCTCTTCCTTGCGTTCGTCAAACGCCTTTTTTACCTTCTGGTAGTATGAACTCGCATTCCGAATTTCGTCCCAACCCCTTTTCTGCAGGAGCGACCCCGTCCACTGAGTGAAATCGCCGCCCCAGTGGTGTCCTGTATTCCAGGCCCCGGGGTGGACATCAACCTCTTCGGAGGGCGGGTACCGGCGCAGGTGCTCACTGATGTGCACGGGCGTGAAACCGAGCGTACCCTCCCTGTACCTGTCCAAAATAGCGTGGTAAAAGTATCCCCAGAAGCCGCTTTCAATATTGGTTGTCCGGAACCAGCCTCCGTTTTCGCCGTCCGTCCAGGTGGTGACAAGAGCCGGGAAATCGCACCATTTCGTCCTTTCGTAAACCTCATGCTGGAACCATCCAGGGTCGAGCCCCGATTCCTGGGAATCTGAAAGCTCGCGGTCTCGAGGAACGATGACGATCTCTTCTCCGCCGTAGCGGGCTATGTAAGGACGGTAGCGCAGCTCCTCCCAACGCATTTCTCTCTTTGGTTTGACATACCAGGAATCGACCAGCACGTATTCGTAGCCGTGCCGCTTCAGCATAGGGATCATCTCCATGCAGAAGCCCATTTCAGGCGGCCAGAACCCCTTGAACCTTTGACGTCCCAGAAGGTGCTTTCCCAGGCCGATCCACCATTCCGTCTGTATGTCCCAGTCAGAGGCCGGTGTCAGGGGATAGACCGGATGATACAGTCCGGTCCCTACGAACTCGATGTTCGAACGTCTGTACCTCAGGAGAAAATCCTCAATGTCAACCACATCATGGAAGGTTTCCCTGATTGCCGGATCTTCCAGTTGTTTCAGGAGAGTGCCGGAAAAACTCATATGCAGTCTGGCGACATCCTCGTATCCTTCCAGCATGCGGGTGGGGCGGTCGTAACACCAGAGAATCTGGCGCGCTTCCCACTTCTCATCGGAATTGTGGAGGGCCAGAAGATTCCCGAGGGGCTGATGCATGTTAAGACCGAGCGCGTGATAAATTTCGGCCATATCAATTCATTCCGGTGACTCTATCACTTTTCCCGTATATATTCATAAATGTTCAGGTAGTGCTCCGCCGGATGGTTCCACGAAAAGTCATATCTCATACCGTTTGTAATGAGTTCCCTGAAATGCTGAGGATATGTATACCACATGCCTATTGCCCGGTGCATCGCCGACTCCAGCCCCTGGTAGTTGAAATCACGGAACACATACCCGTTGCGCTCATGATAGGGTCTGTTGCAATAGTCTGCGTCGAAGACGGTGTCCCTTAACCCCCCCGTCTCCCTGACTATGGGGACAGTCCCATATTTTAAAGAGATCATCTGGGTAAGACCGCAGGGTTCGAAGAGGCTGGGCATAACGATCATGTCGGAGCCCGCATATACCAGATGTGAAAGTTCTTCGTTAAAGGCGAGCTCGATATGGCAGTCGGGATTGTCGTTCAACTCGTGCTTGAGATGCCAGAAATGATTGTTGATCCCCGGGTCGGGACTGGAACCGAGGAGCACGAACTGAGATCCGTTCCCGAGGGCATAGAAAAGCGCCTGCCTGATAAGGTCCACTCCTTTCTGGTGGTCCAGCCGTCCTACATAGGAGATGACCGGTTTGTATTCCCGGCGAATCCACAGCCTGTCACGGAGGGCCTCCTTATTACCATATTTCGCCTCCATATTATCGATGCCGTATCTGTGGGGGATGTATCTGTCGATCTCGGGGTTCCAGACGTCGTAGTCGACTCCGTTCAGTATCCCCCCGAACTTGTTTCTGTGCACATGAAGGGTATGCCCGAGTCCGTAGGACAGGCCTGTATGCTGTATTTCGCCTGCATAAGTCGGGGACACGGTGGTCACGAATTTGGTATATACGATGCCGGCCTTCATCAGGTTTATTGGCGAGTGGTTAAAATTGTCCTGCAGCCGGTCCGGGTGAAAGTAATAGTCCGGCCTGTTCAACCCCGTGGCGCGCAATATGAACTCGCCCGTGACCCCCTGATGTTTCAGGTTGTGAAGGGTGTAGCATACCCGGGGATGGTTCATACCGAGATGCTTGTATATGTCGTAGAGGAGAACAGGCACGATCCCCGTCTGCCAGTCGTGGCAGTGGATGATGTCGGGGTGCTTGCCGGTCCTGAGCATGAATTCAAGCGCCGCCCTGGAGAAAAAGGCGAACCTTTCGGGGTCGTCGTGATGACCGTAGTAGGTGCCACGGTTGAAAAAGTTCCTGTTGGAATGCGGTTCTATGAAGAAACACTTCCTCCCATGCACAAATCCGAAAAATACGGAGCAGTGAACCTGGTGGTCGTAAAAGGGGACCCACAGGTCGTCAAAAACTTTCTGAAGGGCGTAGATATGGTCGTACCTCATGCAGTCGTACTTGGGCAGGATGATCTCGACCATATGTCCCCTTATCTCAAGCTCGTGGCTAAGGCCGTAGACAACATCTCCTAACCCCCCCACTTTGGCTGCTGGTGCACACTCAGGTGTAATCGTGACTATATACACTTTTAATCTCCTCGGAGCAGGCCATTAAATTTCACAACATAAGCGGCTTCCAGTCCCATTTTATCACTCTTGACGACGGTCCGCTGCAATTTCGACTCCCGGCTGCTGGGCTGAACGGTGCTTTGCGGCCCCTCTCCCGGGACAGTTTTTCCTTGAGAAAAGGCACTGATTTTATGTATTTTATCTTATTCGCGTCTTTTGGTGAAGAGAATTAATTCCTGGAACTTTACAGAGATTGTACTCTTTCAGGGAGTGAGCGCGAAGAGGTCGCATCAGAGGCTCTTCTCCCTGAAGGACGATTGTTATTTCGCAGCAAGGCACGTTATTACGGAGTCGATCCTGCTGTCAGTTGGGGAGAGCGTCGTGAAACTGCACATTGTAGCGGGGTGGCGGGATATGCTGAAGGTTGCTCTCTGGACAGCCGGCGGGCCGTCGCCCTCCGATACGCTCGCTCTTATAGGGAAGATATGTCGGCTCCCTGAAGGACTTGATGCTCCGGAGACGGAAGACCTGAACAATATCTTCCGGAGGCTTTACAACGGCGGGAGACTGGATGTGTTTAGAAAAGTCTGTCAGGCAGCAAAGATCACGGCGGAGTCGAAGATCGGGAGAAAAAAGCTGCTCGTGCACTGTCACCTGGTGAGCGATGGAGAAACGGGGATAGTAGCAAGCAGCCTTTGAAAATGCTGACCGGCACCCCGTGAGGGCGCTGAAAGGGATGGGAAAATTGTCCGGTTCGGGAAAGAGTGATGCCGGGATGGCGCGGAGGGACACCTTGTCAGGGGCCAGGGTATTACTGGTAGAAGACGATCCTCTGCAGGCGAACGTCACAAGAAAGATCCTGCAGAAAACCGGTTATGAAGTCGTGTGGGTCCAGGACGGCATCAACGCAATCAAAACTGTAAAGACTTCCGATCTCGATATTATTCTTCTGGACCTCGTTATGCCGGGCATGGACGGCTACGAAGTGTGCCGCTGGCTCAAACTGGAAGAAGAAACCAGGGGCATCCCGATCATCATGCTTACGGCCAGGAAGGAACTGTCCGACAAGATCTCGGGGCTTCGCGTTGGGGCCGACGACTACCTGCCTAAACCGTACAATGAACTTGAACTGAACGCCAGGATTTATGCCTCCCTGAGGACGAAGGCGCTTCAGGACGAACTGAGAAAAAAGAATAAGCAGCTGGAAAAACTGCTCTCTAAAGTTGAACAGATGGCCATCACGGACGCGCTTACAGGTCTTTATAACCGGCACCGGTTCCACGAGTCCCTGACAAAGGAGTTCGAGCGGGCCAGGAGATATTCCACCCCTTTTTCTCTTGTGATGTTCGATATTGATCACTTCAAAAAAGTGAATGACAGTTATGGACATCTGGCCGGGGACATGGTGCTGAAGGCGATATCGAATATCCTTTTGCAGAGCATAAGGGAGATCGATACAGCCGCCCGTTACGGCGGAGAAGAATTCATGGCCATTCTGCCGAATACCGAAAAGAACGATGCGGTGGTCCTTGCCGAGCGCATGAGGAGGAAGATAGCACAGTACATATTCGAGGAAATTGACGGCCCTGTCACTGTAAGCATAGGGATTTCCGGCATGCCCGACGAAGCGGTCGACAGCGAAGACAAGTTGATAAGATGTGCCGACTTCGCCCTTTATCAGGCGAAGAGGAACGGCCGGAACCGCATCGAAGTCTCCGAATGCAGGCATATGGAGGCAGCCCTCGGTCAGGAATCCCCCGATCCCGCTTTTTAAACTGAACTCGGACGCCGTATGGTTGTATAGTAATAAATACGGACGTTCATTTTTTACAACGGTGAGGACATATTGAAAAAAAGCATATATCTTGAGAATACTCCCCTGGAGAAGGCACTCGAGAAATGGTCGGCAAGGCTTGATTTGGAATGCGTCGGGCCCCTTGAGGGCGAACAGGTTGCGGTCAAGGATTCCTTGGGAAGGGTCACTGCCGGGGCTATAACGGCGGTGATTTCGGCTCCTTTCTATCACTCCGCAGCCATGGATGGCTACGCTGTGAGATTCGCCGACACCTTCGGCGCCTCGGAATCTTCCCCGAAGAGGCTCAGTATAGGCGGGCAGGCGGTTTATGTAAACACCGGAGAGCCTTTGCCGGAGGGCTTTAACGCGGTCATTATGATAGAGGATGTAAACCTTGGGCATGAGGGCGGTCCCGCGTCGTCAGGCAAGGCAATCTCCGCCGGTACTCACATCAAAGAAGAGTTCATCGAGATAATTCGGCCCGCCACGCCCTGGCATCATGTGCGGGTAATCGGCGAAGACATTGTAAGTACGGAATTGATTTTGCCTGAAAACCATGAGATACGCGCGGTCGATATCGGGGCCATGCTTTCGGGCGGACATGTCTCGATAGATGTCAGACGGGAACCGGTGGTGGTGATAATACCTACCGGCAGCGAGCTGGTTGAGCCGGGAGCCCAACTGAGGAAAGGCAATATTATTGAATACAATTCAAGGATACTGTCGTCGCTTGCAGAGGAGTGGGGAGGCCGGGCGCTGAGGGTAGCGCCGGTCCCGGATGACCTTGAACTTATCAAGGAGGCCATTCTCGGAGGATGCGAAAAGGGCGACCTGGTGGTCGTGAATGCAGGCTCGTCCGCCGGCTCGGCGGATTACACGGCGCATGCGATAGCGGAACTGGGGGACGTGATGGTCCACGGGATAAACATAAAGCCTGGCAAGCCGGTTATTCTCGGCTGGGTCAGGTACACGCCTGTACTGGGGATACCCGGTTATCCTGTTTCAGCTTATATTACTTTTCATCTCTTCGCTAAAGGTCTTATTTATAGATGGAGGGGACTTGACAGCCCTGAACCCAGGTTTGTCCAGGCCACGCTTTCGAGGCAGGTTGCGTCGGCTCTCGGCCAGGAAGAGTTCTTGCGGGTGAAGGTCGGCAAGGTCGGCGAAAGGCTGATTGCGACGCCGGTGGAACGGGGCGCCGGTGTGCTTATGTCCCTTGTGAGGGCTGACGGCCTGGTGAGGATACCGGCCATGTCCGAGGGGATGGGCGCCGGCTCGGACCTGAGGGTTGAACTATTCAGGTCTGAAAAGGAGATAGAAAATACGATCGTCTGCATCGGCAGCCATGACAATGCACTGGACCTGCTTGCCAACGTACTGAAAAAGAATAATCCGCGGTTTTCCCTGTCGTCGGCTCACGTGGGGTCCATGGGCGGGCTGGTAGCGATGAAGAGAGGGGAAGCCCATATAGCAGGCATTCATCTGCTTGATGAGGAGACAGGCGAGTATAATGTTCCTTTTATCCGCCGAATTCTCCGGGATGTCAAAGTAGTGCTGATGAATCTTGTCTACCGTCAGCAAGGTCTGATCGTGCAGAAAGGCAATCCTGAGGGCATAACGGACTTCCAGTGTCTGGTGAGGCAAGATCTCACTTTCATCAACAGACAGGGGGGCGCCGGGACAAGGCTCCTCACGGACAAATATTTAAGGGAGTTGGGCATACCTCCGGGGGACGTGAGGGGATATGACCGGGAAGAATATACCCATATGGGTGTCGCCTCGGCGGTGCTTACGGGTATCGCAGATGCCGGCATGGGTATACTCGCTGCTGCAAGGGCTCTCGGCCTGGACTTTATCCCCCTGGCAAAGGAGAGGTATGATCTTGTGATACCGGCGGATTTCATGAAGAAAGAGACTGTTTCGGTCCTTCTCAGGATCATCAGGGAGGACATGGAGTTCAGGAATTCTGTAGAGGGGCTTGGCGGCTACGACACCTCTGATATGGGAAAAATAATGTATGAGTCCTGAACCGCTTGTTTCCTGCTTCGAGGTTCGGCTGGAGCCCCCTTCACCGTCTGACAAGACGGCCGATGCGGATCGGTTGAGGGAGGCTCTGGAGAAGATGGGGGTTGGCGGTGTCGATATCCCCCTCGACATAATGAAGAGGCTGCCGGGTGAACTCCGCCGTAATAATTTTACACTGAAAGTCGTGGTCGGTGTTAACCGGCCAGTCAATTATTCCGCCTGCCGGAAAGACGCGGGGGCAGCCGATGCCCGGAGCCGCGGAAATTTCGGGCTTACCGTTCTTGATATAGGGACAGGGGATATATTCGGTCTCGCCATAGATATCGGTTCTACGAATATGGAGTGTTCTCTCATCGATCTGCAGACGGGTGATAAGGTCGCGGGAGAAAGCGCTGAAAATCCCCAGGCAAGGTTCGGCGCTGACGTCCTTACGAGGGCCCAGATGTCGATGATGGGGAAGTATGATGTACTGCACGGCGCTCTGCTGGAAGGTTTAAAAGGCATGATCGGGAAGGTCTGCGACAAACGGGGCATTCCGGTTGATAAGATCTTTGCCTTCACTGTTGCGGGCAATACGATCATGAGCCATTTCGCCATGGGCCTGGACGTTACGAATATACCCGTGACGCCCTATGTGCCTGCGGTAAACGCCCCGGTATTTTGCAGGCCTGCGGAAGTCGGTCTGTCAGGTAACCGGAATGCCCTGGTCTATGTGTTTCCGAATGCAGGCAGTTACGTCGGAGGGGACATCATCAGCGGTATACTTTATTCAGGCCTTCACAGGGAAGAAGAACCGGCACTCTTTATTGACGTAGGCACAAACGTCGAGATTACCCTTGGCTGCCGGGACTGGATCATGACCGGTGCGGGCGCCGCCGGGCCTGCGCTTGAAGGCGGGGTGGCCGCGATCGGGAAAAAAGCCGAAACCGGCACTGTATCGAGGGTAAGGATCGACAGGCTGAGCAAAAAAATGGAGATGAGGGTCATATCGGACGTTGAACCGGAGGGCATTTGCGGCTCAGGGATGACAGACCTCATTTCGGAACTCTTTTCCGCCAATATTATCGACCAGCGGGGGAAACTTGTCGATTCCGCAGAGGGTGTGACGGAAAAGGAGGGTTCGAAGGTCTTTATGCTATATAAGAGTGATCAGAGGGAACTGTATATTACGGAGGCCGAAATTCAGAATTTTCTGCTGTCGAAGGCGGCCATGTTCTCTTTCCTCTATGTTTTCGTCAAGTCGGTCGGGCTTAAGTTCAGCGACATACGGAAGGTCTATATTGCCGGTGCCCTGGGCTGCGGGATCGACCCTGAAAGCGCAATCAACATCGGTATGCTGCCGGACATGCCGAGAGAGAGGTTTATTCCCCTGGGCAATTCATCGCTCGGCGGGGCGGAGTTGGTGCTGCGGGACAGGAAACTCCTTTGCGAGGTCGAAAAAATAGCGGCAAGGATCACTTACAGGGAGATGAACGAAGACGGTGAACTCATGAATGTGCTCCAGGGCGCCATGTTCCTTCCCCATACTGAACCGGAACTCCTGAAAGGTGATGCGTGAGGTCTGCGTGAAGGCGGGCGGAGTGATAGGTGTGCTGCTTTTGAATCTGGGAGGGCCGGATTCTCTTTCCGCAGTGAGGCCGTTCCTCTTCAACCTCTTTTCAGACCGTGACATCATCAGACTCGGTCCGTCATTCCTGCAGAAACCCCTCGCATATCTTATATCTGCAATGCGTCACAGGAAAACAGAGGGGTTTTATAAACAGATAGGGGGGAAATCGCCTATCTTCGATATCACGACTGCCCAGGCCGGGCGGCTTGAAGAAGCACTCGATTCTTCCGGCGGCAAAAGATTCAGGGTCTTTATAGGCATGAGATACTGGCATCCTTTCATAGAGGACGTGGTTCCCGCGATTTACCAAGAGGGTGTCGACAGGCTGGTGGTCCTCGGCCTCTATCCGCACAATTCTGTCGCGACGACGGGGTCGTCCGTTTCGAAGTTCGAACAGGTGGTCAAGGATTTCCCGATCCGATTTCACACGATATCATCCTGGTATGATCACCCGCTTTATATTGAGTCGCTTGTAAACAACATAAAAAAAGGGATGAAGCATTTTCAGAGGCCGGCGGACCCTGTGCATCTCCTTTTCAGCGCCCACAGTCTCCCCGTCAAGTTCATTGAAGAAGGGGACCTCTATGTAGACCAGATTAAGGGCACGATCAGGGAGGTCACAAAGAAGATCGATCTCCCCTATGATCTTTCTTATCAGTCCAGGTCCGGGCCGGTCAAATGGCTGGAACCGTCAACAGACCACATGATCGCGAACCTTGCCGGAAAGGGCGTCAGAAATCTTCTCGTTGTCCCCATAAGTTTCGTGTCCGACCACATAGAAACCTTGTATGAGATTGATATATTATATAAACGTATGGCTGAAGGAATGGGGATGAGACTTGAAAGGGTGGAGTCCCTGAATACTTCGCCGCTCTTCATCTCCGCTTTGAAAGATATTATCTTACGGGGGGTCGAGGATGCCGGGTGGGACCGGTAGAGATTTTGCGAATATCAGATTAGTTTCTGTCTTCGAGGTGACTTTTGTTGCACCTGTTGCCGCGGGTGAGCTAAGGTAGAGGAAATAAACAGCCGAAAGGAGGTAAAGAAGTGGCGGAAACCAGGGCCGTAATAGAGACCAGGTTCGGGAGCATTGAACTGAATTTTTTCCCGGATGTAGCTCCGGGCCACGTGAATAATTTTGTCGAGCTTGCAAGGAAGGGCTTTTATGACGGTACGACCTTCCACAGGGTCATCCCGGGATTTATGATTCAGGGGGGCGATCCCTATTCAAAGGAGCATGACAAGTCGCGGCACGGCCTTGGCGGTCCGGGACATACCATTAAGGCGGAATTCAACAAGAGGCCGCACAAGAGGGGAACCCTGTCGATGGCACGGGCCGCGGACCCGGACAGCGCCGGATCCCAGTTCTTCATATGCGTGGCTGATGCCCCTTTTCTTGACAGGAATTACACGGTTTTCGGGGAGGTTGTGTCGGGCATGGATGTGGTCGATACGATCGTAAGCCAACCGAGGGACCGGAGGGATAACCCGGAGGAGCGGGTCGAGATGAAGGTCAGGATACTTGAAAATCAGTGATTATTACGCAGCGGTTCCACAGTAGGCCTCAATCTTTGCCGGAGCTGCCGCTGATTACGGGTCTTGATTCCGTTTGATAATTTTACCTGAAAGGTTTATGCTAAAAATAATAGAGGCATGCGAATAAAACCGGCAGATTATTCGATAGAAGCTTCATATCTTAATAGCATCCATCACACTTCTTTATTTTCCCGGACATTTCTTCTTTTCCATGACATGGGGCCGGCAACACCGGCGGTTTTTAATAATTTTTTCCGAAAGGAGGAAAAAAACTTGAAGGAACAGGAGATCGTTGATAGCCTAACGAGGGAGAACTCAGAGTTCAAGAAATTGATGGAAGAGCATCACAGTATTGAAGGCATATTGTCCGAGATAGACAAAAAAGTTTATCTTACCGCGGAGGAAGAGCTCGAGAGGAAGAAGCTGCAGAAGCAGAAACTTCTCAAAAAAGACAAGATGGCGGAGATGATAAGGGACTTCAGGCAGAGCCATCTCCTCAATTAGAATCTTGATATAGGAACTTTTACGGGCGAAAAAGAGGTTTTCGCGGCGCGGCCCCTTCTTCTTTAAGATGAGGGGCCGCACCGGATATGAGTCTTGAGCTTTTCGCCCTTTCTTTATTTTCAGTCAGTCATAATTTTCAAGGGGGTATTATGAGAAGCGATATGATCAAGAAGGGTATCGAGCGCCTTCCCCACAGGGCCCTGCTTTACGCCACCGGAATCCCGAAATCGGAGATCGGAAAACCCTTTATCGGGGTTGCCACCAGTTTTACCGACCTCATCCCCGGCCATATAGGCATGAGGGAGCTCGAGAGATTTATTGAGAAGGGCGTGCATACCGGCGGGGGATATCCCTTTTTCTTCGGGATACCCGGCATATGCGACGGTATCGCCATGGGGCACGGGGGGATGCACTATTCCCTTGCATCGAGGGAACTGATCGCCGACATGGTCGAGACGATCGCCGAAGCCCACAGACTGGACGGTCTCGTTCTTCTCACCAACTGCGACAAGATAACGCCCGGTATGCTGATGGCTGCCGGCCGGCTGAATATACCGTCTGTTGTCGTTACAGCCGGGCCGATGCATTCCGGGCAGTACAAGGGCAGGAGGTTGAACCTTACAAGCGACACTTTTGAGGCCGTTGGAAAGTACAAAAAAGGCCTGATAAAAGAGGAAGAACTTGAGGTCCTGGAGACCTGCGCCTGCCCCGGTGCGGGATCGTGTCAGGGCATGTACACGGCAAATACCATGGCCTGCGTTACCGAGGCGCTTGGAATGAGCATCGAGGGATGTGCGACCGCCCTGGCCGTCTCCTCCAAGAAGAGAAGGATGGCCTTTGAAAGCGGACGCAGGATCGTCGACCTGGTCAAGAGGAAGGTAACTCCGAGAAAGGTCATGAACAGGAAGGCATTCGAAAACGCGATAATGGTCGACCTCGCGCTCGGAGGCTCAACCAATACGGTCCTGCATATTCCGGCCATTGCGCATGACGCGGGTGTCAGTCTGCCCCTTGAGGTATTTGACATGCTGGCCCGGACCACCCCTCATATCGCGGATATGCTTCCGGGGGGGAAGAACTACCTGGAAGACCTGGAGTACGCAGGGGGGATACCCGCGGTTCTCAGAAGGTTGCGGGAGAAGCTTCATGACAATATAACGGTGGGAGGTAAAACCATCTACGGCATAGCCGATGCTGCCGAAATCCTGGATGAAGACGTCGTCAGACCCCTTGACAAGGCCCATCACAAGCAGGGGGGAATAGCCATTCTGAAAGGCAACCTTGCCCCCGGCGGGGCGGTGGTGAAGCAGACGGCTGTCAGCAAGAATATGATGAAATTCCAGGGGACCGCCATTGTGTTTGATTCCGAGGAGGAAGCAATGAAAGCGATACTCGCCGGTGAGGTGAAATCCGGCCATGTGGTGGTCATACGGTACGAGGGGCCGAAGGGAGGCCCCGGTATGAGGGAAATGCTCTCCCCGACATCGGCGATTGCCGGCATGGGTTTGAGCGAGTCCGTAGCCCTTATCACCGACGGCAGGTTCTCCGGGGGTACAAGGGGACCTTGCATAGGTCACATATCTCCTGAGGCCATGGAAGGCGGAGCGCTGGCGGTAGTCAGAAACGGCGATCGTATCAAGATCGATATCCCGGAAAGGAGTATCGATGTACTGGTGTCCGAGGACGATATAAAGGGCAGGCTCCGGTCATGGAAGAAGCCGGCACCCAAGATCACAAAGGGTTATCTTGCGAGGTACGCAAGGTTCGTCAGTTCCGCAGGCGAAGGCGCTATAATGAAATAAAGCCCGGGGAAGTTTGATTGCAGCCGGGACAGGAGTATGATTCTTGCAACCGTCAGTTATCTTTACAGAATCGGATGGCATGTGCTAATCTTACTCTCACAGAATAATAAAGAAAGGTGGTGATTTGATGGGAATCGAGAAGAATAAGTCACAGATAATAAGCGATTTCAAGCTCCATGAGAAGGACACCGGTTCGCCGGAGGTACAGATAGCGATATTGAGCGAGAGGATCGGATACCTTACCGAACATTTCAGGATTCATACGAAAGACCACCATTCACGCAGGGGGTTGCTGAAACTTGTCGGTCAGAGAAGGAAGTTACTTGACTATCTGAAGAAAATAAATAAAGAGCGATACGATAATATTATTGGTCGTCTTGGAATCAGGAAATAACGAATGATAAATAGTGTTGATGTTGGTGTTGAGGTTCGCG
>JBJKOV010000343.1:0-10900 GCA_046707105.1 Thermodesulfovibrionales bacterium | reverse complement strand
CGACTTGCCGCGGCACACAGGAAAAATGCTTATCGCTGCTTCCTTCCGGATCTGACGAGGTTCACACCGTCCTGTTGCGCAGGGCCGTTTACAGACTGCAGAAAAGCAGTGAATATCCCCGGCAGATTCTGCACTTCGGCCGATATTCACGCATCTTTTCCGATTGTGTATTGTAGCATATCTCTTTGCTGTTTGGCACCGCGAAAAAAGGACCTGTATTCCGAGATAGAGAACCAAACGAGTCGTCCCGCAATGGCCGTCATTGCGGCTTGTCCGCAATCCTTCTGAAAGATTCCAGACAATCTGGAATGACAAACATGAGTAAAGAGATTTAAGCCGCATTATACCACGGAAGATGCTACGGTAAAATCTATCGACGCGACTGGCGGGGCGGCAGCTTCCCTATGGATCTGTACATACCCTGCAGGTCTTCCGTAACGGTATCGAGGTCGAATTTATGCCAGTCCAGCTTCGCCGAGTGCAGATATGATTGCGCATCCCGCAACGACCGGGCCGCGGCGCTGTCCCCGGTATGCTGATAAAGCATCTTGTCAGCATCGAGAAGGGCCTCGCTGACCTTGAGCGAAAGCAGCACCGCCTTTGCCTTTTGCGGGATGTAAGGGAAAATGCCCATTCTCTCGTTATGGCACCTCTCGCAGACGGCCGCCACTGTATCGGGGATTAAAATAGTTGTAACCATAGACCCATGACAGGTGACACAATCGGGCCCCTGTCCGGTTGATTCAAGCCGCCTGTAGTGCAGGCTCTGGTTGAATTTGTAGAACTCCGCGCCATGGCATCTGCCGCATGTTGCAGGAACATTCTTGTAATAGACTGTACTCTCGGGATTGCTCGATCCGAGGACGCCTCTGTGTGCCTCCTTCTCGCCGGACGCCTGCGGATTCCCCCCATGACATTTATCACAGGTTACGCCTTTTTTCTGATGTATGGAACCCCTCCAACTATGGGATTTTACTCCCACAAAGCTGGTGTTCGGGAGTTGAGAATGGCAATGAACGCACGAATTCTGTACCTCTTCACTCCCTGCCACATAAGCCGGTCCGGAGAAAATGAGCGCGGCACATAAAAGGATAAACGAGACCGCCATATAATCACGTTTCGACATAGTTACCTCTCTTCTTCATCTCTTGTTATACAGGCGCAGGAGTGCATAGGAAACAGCCCACGCCGCCAGGGTGGCCAGTATGGTATAGACCGTCATTGTCCGGGGTGTTATGTGCAGCACATCTATATACCCTGCCGCACCGGTCATGCAGAGGAAAACTCCTCCCCCCACCCCGAACGATGTCATGAAAGGACGGCGGAGCGGATTCGAGATGTAATGCTGCGGTTCTTTCACCCTGTCAAGAAAAGGTATCAGTGCAAAGACAAGGAATAAAAAAGATGGAAAGATAACACCGCCGATAGTTTCCGGAGTTATCTTCCCGCCAGCAATCGAAAACGACAGATCACCCGGCACCAGTTTAAGGAAACCGTACACGACGAGAAAATACCAGTCAGGTCTCATAACCGGGGTCCCCGGTGATGGCGGCCCGTATTTTTCTATCGGGTTGAGAGGGATATAGGTCGCTACCAGAACGATTACGAACAGCAGGAACATGTAAAACGACAGGCTGATTACGGTCTGCTCCGGCCAGATCGGTATTCCTATGAGTCTCTTGCCCCCCTGAGCCTCTTTTCGATTCCTGTTGGACGAGGGTTCCGTGTGCTTTTGTTTTATCAGTATCACCATATGAAGCCCGATGAGACTTATGATCACCGACGGTATCAGCATAACATGCATAAAGAAGAAGCGGGGTACGGTCCCATCCGATGGGAACTCGCCGGCAAAGAGGAGTCTGGACATCCAGCCGCCGATCCAGGGCACCGACTTAACGATGTAATAAGCGATTGAAGTAGCGGTCACGGAGAACTGGCTGTAAGGCAGCAGGTAGCCGGTGAACGCCGCAACCATTGCCATGCCCCAGAGCGCGAGCCCGACCAGCCAGTTGATCTCCCTTGGCTTCCTGTATGCCGCCGTAAAATATATCCTCATGAGATGTGTGATAATGGCGGCTATCATGACCATGGCCGACCAGTGATGAATGCGGCGAATAATCATACCCATGGGAAGAAGGTCTATCCTTACGACACTTGCGTATGCCGAGGGGACCATCGCACCGTACAGAGAAACCACTTTCGTCGAGGGCTCGTAAAGAAAGCCGAGGAAGAGACCCGTTATAACCAGCGTAATAAAGGAAAATAACGCGATCTCCCCGAGCAGGAACGTGGGGTGGGTCGGGAATGTCTTGGAGAGGAATTTATCCTTGAATTTCCCGAGTTCCAGTCTCTCATCAAGCCACTTGAAAATCATTTCAACGACCTCGCCTCATACCTGGGGTCCTATGGGACCCGTAAAATTGCCCGTAAAAACAAGAGAGCCGTCACCCGCCACCTTGACGCCGATCTGCGCAAGAGGAATCGGCGCCGGCCCCCCCATCACTTTCGCGCCTTCCGCGGGATCGAATATGCTGTTGTGGCAAAAGCATTCCGTATAGGATGCGCCGGGAGACTTTTGGTTGGGGACCCAGGAAACCGTGCAGCCCAGATGCGTGCATATTGCGCTGTAGGCCACAAAGCCGTGGTCCGTCAGCTCGATTCTTGTAGGCGGTTTAAATTCAGCCTGCTCCAATTTGATCAGCTGAACCAGATTGGCGGGATTGGCCGATTTGCCGGCGGGGTAAACCAGTACGGCATCACCGACTTTGAGGGCAGACGCCTGCACAGGGGCCCCCATACCGGCGCCCCTTGCAAGAACGAGCCTGTCACCCGGACTGATGGTCGATACGTATCCGCCGCCCTTCTTTTCAGGCGACAGGACCTTAATCAGCGAAAAAACCGATGCGAAAGCCCCCACGGCGGAAGCGAGGAGAACGCCGAGGGTAAACCTTCTCCGGGTTATGCCTTTCCTGTCATCCCTGTTACCGGCATGCCCGTCTACCATAGCAACTCCTCCTTACGGTCTTCCGATACCTCCCTGAAAGAGGTGAAGTAGCGCGCGAACAGAACAACATCGATGCCGGCGATCAGAAACTCAAAGGCAAGCAGAGTGCCCAGAATGTAATTATTTCCTTTCCCCGATATTAAAAGATATGCAAAGGCGATCCCCATTCCGAGGAGCAAGAGCGAAAGGGCGATCGTCACCGCCATCGCGACCACGGAATATGAGGGCTTCCTCTCATGAATTACTTCAAAACTCATCCTATTTCCAGCCGGCAAACCATCAGCGTTTCCTCTTCTCCAGCGCCAGATACACAATATATCCCATGATAAAAAGGACGATAACGACGCCGAAGGCCACAAGACCTATCTGGACTGAACCTGGGTCCTCCGGAAACTCGGGGACCAGCGACGGCCGGGTCCCCCTGGCCTTCTCCTCGGCGAGCTTTATCCTTATCCTTGACAGCTCGCTCACAGTTGACTCGGTCACGTTCATGGGATCTATCCGGTCAAAACCGGTCGTGTCCTTGTGGCAGCTCTCACATACCTTCGGCACCGATGGTATGACATTGTTGTGCGCATTGTGACAGGTAACGCACGAAGGTCCGCCCTTGTTGTCGAGGTACGCCTTTCCCATAATACTGCCGGCGTATCTGTCAACGGAAGCGCTATGACACTGCTTGCATAAAGCAAAGAGCGCCTGACCCGAAGGCCTGGCGACAAAGCCATGTGATTTCGACATTGCCCCGGCCTGTCTGTCCGCAAACTGTTGGGGAGAAAGCCGCTTTATATCCCCCAGGTCGATGCCGGCATTCCCGCCGTGGCAGAGGTCGCAGGTAATTCCGTTCTGCTGGTGTATCGACACCTTCCATTCCGATACCGGCTTGGCCAGTTCACCCCCGAGATATTCGTGGCATACGATACAGGCGTTCGGGGCCTGCTGGGCGCGGGCCACCGCAACACCCATAGCCGACATGATCGATATAAGAGCTACGTATGTATATACCTTCACGGTCACAGTCTGCACTTTCTTCAGCAACCTCCGGCCGATGCCCGGTCTCCCGACACCGCGTAGAATACTAAAATCATCTCATATTCTTTTCTTTTTAACAAGACGGAAAAAGATAAATATACCAGGCGCTCCCAGGACTCCGGGCTGTTGCCTCTTAAGCAACTTCAGGACTGATGCAGGAAAAGATCGTAAATTGAACAGACGAAAGGAAGACGAACAATCCGGTCTACTTCACTATCTTCATGCTGATATCGGCCGCCGTGACCGAATGAGTAATGGAACCGACAGATATCAGATCCACGCCCGTTTCGGCGACATCCCTCACGTTGTCGAGGCATATGTTTCCGGAAGCTTCAATCATGACTTTTCCAGCCGCCATCTTCACCGCTTCGGCCATGTCCCGGACAGACATATTGTCCAGCATTACAATGTCGGCTCCTGCCTCAATCGCCTCCTGGAGTTCCTTCAGGTTTTCTACCTCCACCTCTATCTTTGAAAGATGATGCCCGGCCTTTGCCCGCTTCACCGCCTCCCGTACACTGCCGACCTCTTCTATATGATTGTCTTTTATCAGTATACCGTCAAAAAGGCCATACCGGTGGTTAACTCCTCCGCCCATTCTTACGGCATATTTTTCCATAAAGCGGTGGCAGGGAGTCGTCTTCCTGGTGTCCACAATCTTAGCCCCGGTGCCTTTGACCGCCTCCACAAACCGGTTTGTAAAAGTGGCTATGCCGGAGAGCCTCTGGAGAATATTCAGGCTTGTCCTCTCACCCGCAAACAAGACACTCGTTTTGCCGGACACTTCCCCGAGGACATCGCCCTTGAGGACATTTGCCCCCTCATTAAAGAACGTATTGAGAGATGTGGAAGGATCAAGAAGATCGAAGACAGCTTTAGCGAACGGGAAACCTGCAAGTACAAAATTCGCCTTTGCTATGAACAGGGCTTTCGATGTCTTTTCTTCCGGCACAAGCAGGGCGGTTGTGATGTCGCAGTAGCCGATATCCTCTTCTACTGCACGTCTTATCAGCTCGCTTACGGAGGCTGGGATAACGTTCATCCGGGCCTATCTCTTTCTGAAGAGAGAGAGAAAGCCCCATATGCCGCCCGCCACAGCGCTCAGGGCACAGGCGGATTTCCAGTCAAGGAGGGTAGTGAGATTTCCTTCGACCTTCTTTGCGACCACAAGCAGGGCGGCGCTCTTGTCCGAGTTCACGCTTCCGGCGGCAACGAGCCCCGCGGCGCTCCTGTTCAGGGTTGTATCGTTTCTGGACAAGGAAATGGGGGTAAGGGAAAAATTGACGGTAGTACTATTGCCAAGGGTTACTCCGCTCACACTCTGGTTGAGGTTGACCTCGGTCCCCCTGACCACCACTGCGGCGGACTGTGTGGCTTCCATCCTCTCGCCGTCGATGCTGAGGGCGCCGACCTGCTGCATTTCTATATGGCCGCCTTCAACGTTCCTGACGCTGCTCTGGCTGATATTGATGAACTCCCCTTCTATGATCTCAAGCTCTCTTTCCTGAATAACTTTCTCTTCCTTCGCCATCATTTTCTTCCCCCGGCGTCGTGAAGTTTCCTCATATTTTCCTGTATCCTTTCCTTCCTCCTCAGACATTCCTCGTATTTTTCCTGCTCCTTCAGTACGACGTCCTTAGGGGCCCTTTTCAGGAAGTCCTCGTTCAGAAGCTTCTTGTCGAGGAAGACGATGGACTGCTCGACCCTGGCCTCCTCCTTTTTCAGTCTATCAATTTCCATTTCTATGTTCAACAGACCTTCCAGGGGGACATAGACCTCGGAAAAAGTCCTGACCGCTGCAGAGGCCCCTTTCGGCTTTTGCACGTCAGCACCTACTTCGACTATATGCGACTTCGCAAGCTTCGCCAGATATGCCAGGTTCCTCCTGAGGATATCGCCGGCTTTTTCCGTGAGTGTCTTGATATACACCTTGAGTTCAAGGGAAGGAGAAAGGTTCAACTCCCCCCGTATCGTCCTGACACCAGTCACGGCTTCCATGACCACCGCCATTTCCGCCTCGGACTCCTCATACCTGTGTAGCGCCACGGGATAAGCGGCGATGACAATGCTTTTTCCTTTCTTCCCGCCTGCCGCAGCAGCAGCCTTCCCGGCCTGCTGGTCTCCGCCTGCCGTCATGGTCTGCCAAATCTCTTCGGTTACGTATGGCATGAAAGGGTGGAGCAGCCTCAACGTGCTGTCAAGGATGTAGAGGAGACAGGCCTTAACCGCCTCTTTATCGGACGATTCGCCGTAAAGGACCGGTTTTACCATTTCGATGTACCAGTCACACAGTTCGTGCCACGTGAACTGGTACACGCTGCTCGCGGCATCGTTAAACCTGTAATCGCCAAGGGCGATGTTGATATCGTCTGCGGTAGCCGCAAGCCTGCTCAATATCCATTTACTGCCGATGTCGAGCTTCCCGGCATCAATCGTCTGAGGTATCTGCATGTCCAGGGTGTTCGACAGTATGAATCTCGATGCGTTCCAGAGCTTGTTCACAAAGTGTCTGTATCCCTCTACCCTCTCCTCCGAAAACCTCACGTCCCTGCCCTGCGCGGCAAAGGCGGCAAGAGTAAACCTGAAGGCGTCCGTCCCGTATTTCTCCATCATGATCAGCGGATCAACAACATTTCCCTTCGACTTAGACATCTTCTGACCGCTCGCATCCCTCACGAGGGCATGAATATAGACATCCCTGAACGGTACCTCTTTCATGAACTTTATGCCCATCATCGCCATGCGCGCCACCCAGAAAAAGATGATATCGAAACCGGTCACCAGTACGGAGGTCGGATAATAGGTCTTAAGTTCGGCGGTGCTTTCGGGCCAGCCAAGGGTTGAAAAAGGCCAAAGGGCCGACGAAAACCAGGTATCGAGGACGTCTTCATCCTGTCTCAGAACGGCACTCCCGCATTCGGTGCATTTCGCCGGCGCCTCCCTCGACACGATCACCTCTCCGCACTCGTCGCAGTACCAGACGGGTATCCTGTGACCCCACCAGATCTGTCTCGATATGCACCAGTCGTTTATGTTTTCCATCCAGGCGAAATAAGTGTTCTCCCATGTCCTGGGAGTTATGCTGATTTTTCCGGCCCTGACCGCCGCAATCGCCTCAGCCGCCAGCGGCCCCACCTTGACGTACCACTGGAGAGCGGAAAGGGGCTCTATTACCGTCTTGCACCGGTAACACTGACTTATGGAGTGTATGTATTTTTCCTGCTTGACGAGTAGTCCGGCTTCCTTTAAATCCCCGATAACGGCCTTCCTGCATTCATATCTGTCCATGCCCGCATACTTGCCGCCTGCCTCTGAAGTCATGCGCCCGTCGGGGCCTATCACGTCCACAAAGGCAAGAGGAGGATTCTGTCTCTTGGCAATGGCTTCATAGTTGAAATCGTGGGCCGGCGTGACCTTCACCGCGCCAGTGCCGAACTCCTGGTCAACAGCGGCATCCGCCACAACCGGGATTTTCCTGTCCGTAAGCGGCAATGCTATCTTCTTGCCGATAAAATCCTTATAACGCTCATCGTCGGGATGAACGGCAACAGCGGTGTCACCCAGCATGGTCTCGGGCCGTGTGGTGGCGACGACGAGGCTCCCCGACCCGTCTTCCAGCGGGTACCGTATATAAGTAAGTTTGCCCTCCAGCTCCTCGTGTTCGACCTCGATGTCGGAAAGGGCGGTATGACAGCGGGGACACCAGTTTATCAGTCTCTTGTCCCTGTATATCAGCCCCTGCTCGTAAAGGGTAACGAAGACCTCAATTACCGCCTTAGACAATCCGCTGTCGAGGGTAAACCTTTCCCTCGACCAGTCGCAGGAAGCGCCAAGCCTTTTCAGCTGATGGATGATCCTGCCCCCGTACTCCTCTTTCCATTTCCATACCCGGCCGATAAAGGCCTCCCGGCCCAGCCAGTGCCTGTCGATGTCCTCCGAGGCCAGCTGCCTTTCCACGACGTTCTGGGTGGCGATGCCGGCATGATCCATGCCCGGTATCCAGAGGACGTTATACCCCGACATCCGTTTCCATCGCACGAGTACATCCTGGAGAGTGGTGTTCAGCGCGTGTCCCATATGCAGCGAGCCGGTAACGTTCGGAGGAGGGATTACTATCGAAAAAGGTTCTGCGCCGGAGTCCGGATCAGCGACAAAATAATCTCCGGATATCCAGTATTCATACCATTTGACTTCAACACCCTTAGGGTTTTAGCTCTTGTCTAGTTCAGTCATCACAAAGAAAGACGGGGAATGAGCAACGCCATTTCCCCGCCGATGTAATCACACAAATTGTATTAATACTCGGATCTTATCTTCTCAATCTCTTTCGAGATCATCGCACCGGCCAGATCGGGAACAGTCTCCCAGATCACCTTTTCGACCTCTTTGCCGATCGACGAAACGGAATCCCTCAGGATTTCCTTCAAAACCTTCTCGCCCAGTTCGGGTGCGATCTCCCACAGGACCTTCTCTGCCGAGTCCTTAACGGCAGGCATAAGTGAAGAGAGAAAAACTTCTCTGATATCGAGGCCGGACAGGAGTGCGGACACTTTCTCGTCGACCGCCTTCCGGATCATGCCCTGCACCTCTTCCCGTGAAGGCATGGCAACTTCAGGGAGTCCGACAGGTCCCGCGGCGGCTGACGGAGGTGCCGTCTTAAATGAATCGGCCGCCCGCTCTGCGGGCATCTCCTCCGGCATCTCATCCGGCATTTCGAAGGCGCTCTCCATACCGGACGGCTCTTCTTCCATTAACGCCTCGGCCGCCAATTCCTCCGATGTCTCCGGTATCTCCTCCATCGCCCAGAGGTCTTCCTCCTCGCCGGCCATTTCTACAGCTTCAGCCCCGCCTACCTCCTCCATAACTTCGACAGCCTCTTCGCCCTCTCCGGCGGAAGCCATGGTCAGTACCGCATTCAGTTTGCTTATCAGCTCCTGGGATTCAAACGGTTTAATGATCGAATCATCCGCCCCAACTCTTTTGGCAAGCTCATCGTCTATCGGTTCAAAGGCTCCGGCAAGAAGCAGTACGGGAATATGGTTCGTCAGGGGGTCCTGCTTGATTTTCTCACAAAGCTGATAGCCGTTCATCTTCGGCATTTCCACGTCCGCCAGTATTATATCGGGACCGAAAGTCTCAACCGCCTTAAGTGCATCTTCCCCATTGCCCACAGATTTTATCTCAAAATCCTCTTCAGCCAGGACCAGCTCGACCACTTTCTGTATCGTAATACTGTCATCTGCGAGCAACAGCTTGTGAGCCATAGTCACCTCGTTTCGGTAATTTGACAAATTTTATGTTTTAATCGCCGAAAAAGTCAAGACTTTTTGTCTTGGGTGTTACGCGCCGAACCCACTGTTCAGCAGGAGGAAACGCCTCAACCGCCCCCGCTCCCACCCCTCGACGGGACCGAAAAAGAGCCTCCGCCGGGGCCGGTTGAACAACAGAATGACGAGATCATCTTCTTGACATGCCCGGAAGAGCATTTCGGACACTGGGTATTCTTCTCGGAGGCATGTATACCCTGGAGAAGGGAAAATCTCTCGCCGCAATCATTGCAGATATATTCGTAAATAGGCATGGCACCTCCAGCAAAGTTTCGATTGTTATTGACTATTTTATCCTCTGGACATGTTTTAGTCAATAAACTTCCCCTTCGCAGACGGGGCTATCCCAAAATCTCCCCGCCTTGGAGCGGGAGGAGTCAGCCGGACCAGCCGATGGACAGCTCTTCTTTCCGGGCCCTTCGTGGCCAGCATTGCCGGCCCCCCTGACCGGGTTTACATGGGCGCCGGTTCTGATATAATGCTGGTATGAAGGAGGCAATGGTATACGAAAAGCTGGGCGGCTCCGATGTAAAATGCCGTCTGTGTGCTCATAACTGCATTATCCATGACGGTCAGAGGGGTATATGCGCGGTGCGCGAAAACAGGAGCGGTACGCTCTACAGCCTTGTCTACGGGAAGGTGGTCTCGATGAACGTAGACCCCATCGAAAAAAAGCCCCTCTTTCATTTCCTGCCGGGCTCGACCTCCCTGTCAATAGCCACTGCGGGGTGCAATTTCCGGTGCAAACACTGCCAGAACTATGAAATATCCCAGTACCCGAGGGAGCGGAAATTTCCGATTCCAGGCAGGGACGTTGCCGCCGGAGACGTAGTGGACGCAGCACTCCGGAACAACTGCAAGAGCATTTCATATACGTATACTGAACCGACGATATTTTTCGAGCTGGCCTACGACTGCGCAAGGCTCGCGCACGAAAAAGGCTTAAGGAACGTCTTCGTCAGCAACGGATACACCGGTCCGGAGGCGGCACGTCTTATAGCGCCTTACCTCGACGCCAACAACATCGACCTCAAGGGAAGCGATAAGTTCTACAGGGAAATCTGCGGCGCCAGGCTCGGACCTGTGAAAGATACTATCAGGCTCATGAAATCTCTCGGGGTCTGGGTGGAAGTGACAACGCTCATCATACCCGGGCTCAACGACTCCGAACAGGACCTGACGGACATAGCCGAGTTTATTTATTCAGTGGACCCGGCCATTCCATGGCACGTCAGTCAGTTTTACCCTACCTACCGACTCCTGGACAAACCCCGGACGCCGGTGGAAAAACTGAGACAGGCGGTGCAGATAGGCAGGAAGACCGGCCTCAAATATGTATATGAAGGCAATGTGCCGGGTGAAGGAGGCGAAAACACCTATTGCCCGGCCTGCAACACTTTGCTTATAGAGAGGTTCGGCTACCGGATTGTGAAAAACACGATAAAAGGAAACACCTGCAGCAACTGCGGCGCAGAGACAGAAGGAATCTGGCAGGACGGAAAGTAACCCCCACGGAAAGCAGGCCCCTTCACTATTCACT